>NZ_DGNR01000013.1:0-6342 GCF_002389025.1 Kordiimonas sp. UBA4487 | reverse complement strand
CATCACCGGACAGGTTGTCAGTACCGGCGCCGCCAATGATGATGTCGCTACCGCCTTCGCCAAATAGAACATCATTGCCTGTATTACCCAAAATCGTGTCGTCGCTCTGCGATCCGTGGATGGTATCTTCGCCGCTCTGGCCGTCGATAGCCGTAATATCAACCAGCGTGGTCGCGGAAAAGTCCAGCATATCGTCACTGCCAAAACCACGCCCGGTGATGGTGACGTTGTTATGACCGTCGGCAGAGACGATCTCGGCCGCTCCAGCTAGGAAACTATAGTCAATCATGATAGCGACGTTATCTGTGGTGGCGAGGATGCTGTCCGTCCCGTCACCACCATCGAACTGGTCATATCCGTCACTAGGGCCAACAAGAAAGGTGTCGTCGCCTCCGCCGCCAAACAAGCGGTCCTGTCCGCTACCGCCGATGATCGTATCAGCGTCGGCTGAGCCTGTAATGGTGTCGTCTCCGCCCTTGGCATCGATGGAGCCGATACCAACCAGAACAGTCTGGCTGAAGTCCCAAACATTGGGCCCCGAGCCAGAAGCCCCAATGGTCACACCACTATGGCCATCAGCAGAAATCAACGGGGCCTCGCCGGTTACGAACATATCCCCAAGGACAATCACCTCATTGTCCTGTGTCGCTAGGATACCTTCTGGTGGCGAGAAGACGAAATCTGTTTCGTCGATGCTGTTGGCGTCGGTATTCAGCATAGTGAGTGTCTTGCCTGTCGCTGCATCTGTGATTTCGGTATTTGCACCATTTTGCACAATTGTCAGGCTGGCAAAGGTATAGGAGGTAGTGGACAGATCTATGATATCACCCTCTTTGAAGTCGCCGATGGTGTCATCGTCGATTGTGGTGTCATAGCGGAAGGTATTCACGCCTCCTTCGCCATACAGAACATCACGACCGCTATTGCCGTTTAGAGTGTCGTCACCCTGGGACCCATAGATGGTGTCGTTGCCGTCACCGCCACTAATTTCTGTCACACCAACAAGTATTGTCTGGCTAAAGTCCAACAAATTGTGCTGCCAGGTGCTGGCAATAGTCATGTTTGCGAAACCACCACTTGTGATGACCTCAACACTACCGGCTGCGAAGGTAGACAAGGAAAGGAGCGCATCGTCGCCAGTTGCACGAATGGTATCAAGGCCAGCTCCACCATCATAGATATCGGTGCCGTTGCCGCCGCCGCCAACGACAAGAAAGACGTCGTTTCCGGCTTCGCCATAAAGCTTGTCGCCGTTATCGCCACCCAAAATGGTGTCATCGCCCTGCGACCCATGGATAGTGTCGTTGCCGGTGCCACCATCGATTTTGGCAATACCGGTCAAAATAGTCTGGCTGAAATCGAACGAATTGTGCCGCCAGGTACCCTGAATGGTAACGCCAGAGCCACTGATGCTTTCTACATCGCCCGCATCAAATGTACTGATATAGAGTTCGTCGCCACTAACGATCAGGCTGTCATTGCCGTCTCCGCCATAGAAGCGGTCCAGCCCTTCACCTCTTGTGTAGAGGAAGACATCGTCGCCACCATTGCCATACATGGTGTCGTTGCCGTTCAGGCCCTCAATAGTGTCGTCAACGGATGTGCCATTGATGGTTTCTGCGCCGTTTGTCCCCTGCAGGAAGGAGCCCATAGCGGGGGGTTCGGTCGGTGCGCCAGGGATGATAAGGTTGGCACTGTAGAAGGCTTGCGCACCTGCCCCCACGACAGTGATGCTGTTGCCGTTCGGGTCTGAAATGATGGCATCTTCACCGCTCTGGACGATTGTCAAGTCATCAAAGGTCAACCCTGTCACTGTCAGGTCCAGCACGTCACCCTCTGTGAAGTCCAGAACACTATCCACGCCCCACCCCGCACCAAAGGCGAAGACATCATTGCCGTCGCCACCGGTTAGCTGGTCATTGTCCGCGCCACCATTGAGTACATCGGCCCCAAGGCCGCCAACCAGCTGGTCGGCTCCGGTGTCGCCCAGAAGCGTGTCATCGCCATTCTCGCCATAGAGTTGGTCATTGCCTGCACGGCCGTTAATGACCTCGCTGCCTTGCGACCCTCGAACTGTGTCCTGCCCATTGCCCCCTAGAATGTCGGTAATACCGACAAGCATGGTTTGGGAGAAGTCCATTGATGTGTTGGTATAGTGGTCGTGGACCATGGAAACACCCGTGTGACCACCCGCACTGATCACTTCCACGGCGCCTGCGGCGAATTGGTCGATATTGATAGCTGCATTGTCCTCTGTGGCCCGAATGGTGTCGTTCCCGGTGCCCCCGTCGAAAGTGTCCAGAGAGCTGTTGGAGGCAACCAGGAAGACATCATCGCCGCCTTCGCCATAGAGTTTGTTCCAGCCGTTGCCACCGTCGATGATGTCAGCTCCCTGTGAACCACGGATGGTATCCTGACCACCTCTACTGGCGATCAGATCAATGCCATTGAGCATGGTTTGGGAGAAGTCCATTGATGTGTTGGTATAGTGGTCGTGGACGATGGAAACGCCCGTGTGGCCGCCTGCGTCGATCACTTCCACGGCACCTGCGACGAATTGGTCGATATTGATCGCGGTGGCATCTGCCGACGCCCGAACTGTATCCACACCATTGCCGCCATCAAACGTTTCGAGGCCGCTGTTGGAGGATGCCAGGAAGACATCGTCGCCGTCCTCGCCATACAGTTTGTTCCAACCCTCTCCGCCGTCGATTGTATCAGCCGCTTGGGTACCGTGGATCGTATCCGAACCACCGCCCGCGACAATACCATCGATGCCGGTGAAGGTGGTCTGGCTGAAATCAAAGCTTCCAGTGGATGTGAGCGAAACGGTAACGCCGGTGTGGCCGGCCGCATCAATACTTTCGATCGAATTGGTGGCATCGAACGATCCAAGGCCAATGGCAACATCGTTGGCTGCCGCCAAAATGGTATCGATGCCGTCGCCGCCTTCGATTATGTCAGAGCCATCCCCAACGGCGACAAGGAACGTATCGTCACCTGCGCCACCATACAGTTTGTCATCACCTGCACCGCCAACAATGGTTTCCGATTGCGATGTTCCCGTCACCGTGTCGTTACCGACTTGCATATCGATATAGGTAATGCCTGCTATGGAAATGCCTGACAGATTCCAGTTGTTGCTGCTGCTGCTAGCCAGGATCGTTACGCCAGTGTGTGCCCCAATGTCGATTTGTTCGACTGCATTGCTATCAAGCGTGACATTGCTTAGGCTCAAGGTAACGTCGTCTGCTGTGATACGAATAGTATCCACGCCGAGCCCGCCATCGATATAGTCTGTGCCCGCGCCTGCGGCAATTTCAAACACATCGTTGCCATCACCGCCAGTCATCTGGTCGTTACCATAGCCACCGATGATAGTGTCATCCCCCGGCGACCCGGCGATAGTATCATTGCCAAGGCCGGCATCAATGTAACTGATGCCGGTCAGCATCGTGGCGCTGAAGTCAAGCTTGTTGTCGCTACTGCTTGCCAGAATGGAGACACCAGTAAACCCGTTCGCCGTGATCGTTTCAACATCACCTGCGTTGAAGGCCGTAAGACGAATGAACATATCGGCTTCTGAGGCTTGAATCTGGTCATTACCCAGGCCACCATCGTAGGTGGTAAAGCCATTGACGCCGCTCACCGTGAAAATGTCGTCTCCATCGGTGCCGATCACGGGATCACTGAAGTTGCCGCCGCCCGGGATACCGTTCAGGATTGAATCAACATCGACAAGGATCAACCCCTCAGTGAAGGTGCCGGTAGCGACATCATAAACACCATTGTCGAACTGGAGTTTTTCAAAGCCTGCGAACGTTTCCTTGTCGTCATAGAAAATCTCGCCGTTCCAATAGTTGATGCCGTTACCAACCTCATTCATGCCGGCTTCGGAAATCCCCTTCACCACAAGTTGCGTGAACCAGCTCGCCTTAGGCTCTATCGAGAAGTCAGAATTCGCTGGATCATTCGGATCATAGATGCCGTGAAACACAGCAATGTCTATGCCGTCGCCGCCCAGGATCAAGTCGCCCCCCTGGCCGCCATAGACAATGTCATCGCCCGCACCTCCCTGCAGCGTCGCCTTGTTATCGCCTGTGCTAACGATAACGTCATTGTCGGCACCGCCGTTTGCATAGCCGGTAGTAATACTTAGCGTGTCATTGCCTTCACCGCCATGCAGGCGCTCGTCGCCCGTGCCGGCGCCGCTGATCAGCAGGTCATCGCCCGAATCCCCATAGAGCATGTCAGCGCCGTCGCCACCATAAATCGTATCATCGTTGGCTCCGCCCAGAAGATAGTCAGCGCCGTCGTCGCCCACTAACAGGTCGTTGCCAGTGCCGCCCCAGAGTGTATCCACGCCGCCCAGACCGATGAGGGAATCGTCACCAGCCTCTCCAGCGATGTTTGTGCCACCTGTCAGCTCAGTGACATAGATATCATCTGCCGATGTTAGGGCGGTGGTGTGTTCCGTAACCGTGGTGTCCGCCAGCAACGTGCCATCAAGCGTGACATTTTGGATATGGCCGAGGCCAATGATCAGGCGATCTTCAAGAACGCCGTCTACTGTATTGTTGACGAGGTTAACGTCCGAAAAAGTCCGGTTCACGACAACTTTCATGCTGTTGATGTTGGGATAGTTTGTGGCGTCAAAACTGTTGTTCTGGATCCAGACTTCCCCCGGGTCACCGCCATAACGGTTGGCGTCATACCAGACAAAGGTACTGTTGTCGGCGCCCGCACCTTTGATGAAGGTGTTGCCGTCCAGCAGGATGTTGCCCCCGCCCCCGATATCCACAGCATAGCTTGATGATCCAGTGCCGTCATCAAGGACGGAATCAACAACAATTGTCTGGCCATAGGTTGTCGACTTCACGTGCTGTCCATGCAGGGCGTCAACAAAATGGCTGTTTTCAACAATCAGGCTTTCACCCTGGATATATAGGGCGTGGGAAAAACCGTCGCTGCCAATACCGCTGAAATAGCTATCCACCACATGGACAGTGCCGGTCTCAGGCAGCGCCAGGATGCCGCTTTCACTATCTGAGAACGTGCTGTTGACAACGGTCAGGTCCCCAGCCTGGTGCCTGATGCCCCCACTATTTGCTGAGTTCCCATACGCGCCCGTAAAGGTGATATTCTCAACATAAAGAGTTTGATTCGTCGTTGGGTTGGTGACCAACGCCCCCTTCTCCACATAACCGATGTCGAACGTGGCGGTGCCGATACCAATGATACTGATGTCATGAGAGATCAGGATTGGTTCGGAATGATCGCTTTTTGGATAATATTCATTGCCGCTGAAACTGTAGGTGCCTTCATGTACAAGGATGATATCACCCGCGTTTGATGCAGCATATGCTTCCTGAACTGTCGCATAGTCCTGGCCGACACCAACCTGAATAACGTTGCCTCCATTCCAGATAAAGGACTGACTGTTGGTGCCATCAAAAACAGTGATCGTGTCGCCGACGGTGGCTGCGGCTAGGGCAGAGTCCACTGTGGCATAAGTTTTCCCGTCACCGACTTCCAGCTGGCTCCCATCAAGAACTGGACGATCCACTGAATCCCAAGAAAAATTACCAATGGCAGGCATTTTGCCCTCCCCCCATGAAACATTTAAGATACGCGTTAGGGAGACTAAGGCGCATTGAACCATAATGTCAATTACACATTAACTAATCGTTAACTATAATAAAAGGGATCAAACTTTTGCGGCATCTCTAAGAAGTAATAGGTCGTTTTCTGGCAAAACGGCTATATTTGTCGGTAAAAATGAGAAGTCGGGCATCAGAACGAAAAGCGGCCGGTCGGATAGTCTCATTTTATGTGTCGCAAATGACGGATTGTCTCAGTTTATGCGTCACTCAGTCTCACTTTATGTGTCATTCGGATTCTGAAAAAGGCAGAAATCCGCAGAAGCCAGTCTCATTAATTGCGTCACCCTACATAGTTGTCGGCTGACACATAAAATGAGACAATTGACACATAAAGTGAGACAAAGTTTCGCAGAAAAAGGCAGTTAGCGAGGAGCTAGCTGCCTTTGTTGCTTCTGGAGGTACCTATCCAGACATGTTTTGTAGAGAAATCCCCGACCGGGTATTAGAAAACTCCCGACACCTTGCCTCGGGTCAGAATTCCAACGACCCAATTACCGGATATGGGGCCACCTTTCGAGCAAGCACTTCCCGCCATCAACATCCGCTCCAACGGGCAGCTGCAGACATTAAATAGGTAGGCAAACCAACTACCAAATCTGACCCAAAGCGGACAGCTAGCTCAAGTTGGCTTCGGTTTTGGCCTTCACCTCGTCCATTGTCACGTCTGGCGCCAGCTCGA
>NZ_DGNR01000009.1:0-23753 GCF_002389025.1 Kordiimonas sp. UBA4487 | reverse complement strand
TTGGCAACGACCGCGTGAATGCGGGCGGCGGCAACGACAAGGTCTTTGGCGGCCGCGGCGGCGAAGGCGGCAGCAATGATGTGATCGATGGCGGGGACGGCAATGACGTGGTGTTTGCGTCTGACGGCAACGACAGCGTTCTTGGCGGTGACGGCGACGATGACCTTTTTGGCGGCTCCGGCGATGATACTGTCCACGGCGGTGACGGCGATGATACAATTTGGGGTGGCGCAGGCGATGACCTGTTCACCGGCGGCGGCGGCGGCGATATCTTCGCCTTCGGCGCAACATCCGGCAAGGATACTGTCACCGACTTCAGCGTGGCAGAGGACGAACTCAGGCTCACGGGAACAGTGACAGACTTCACCGACACCGCGAGCGTTGCGGCGGCTGCAACCGTGGCGACCGTTGCGGGCCAGGCAGGCCTTCTGATCGACACCGGCGGCGGCAACAGTGTGTTTCTGGTCGGGTTGACGGTCGAAGATCTCAGTAACATGGTGATGCTGCTGGATTAGCGTTGCCTATTGATGGCAATGAAAAAGGGCCGCCCCTGGGGGCGGCCCTTTCCTCATCTCGGGTCTTTGGGAGAGTAGAGATGGGTTCCTTAGATCGCGCGCTTGCGCATCTCGATGGCGCCGTAAACAAAGCCTCCTGCGATCACCAGCCCCAGCCAGAACTGGCCACTTGAGAGTGTGTAGGTCAGGCCTTCCATTTGCACGCCTCCGAACACGAGGTTCAGGAAGTCACGCGGGCCGTCAATATCCGGGTTCAGGTCATGGTAGGCATAAGCCTGCCAGCCGCCAAGATGGACACCAAACCACTCAAGGAAACGCGTGGTTTCAAACAGGATACCTTCAACCGCAGCAATCACCGCGGGGGGCAGCACAGCCCACATGAATGGCAGGCGAGATGCATAGGAAGAAACAAACAGCACCCAGGCCAACAGCGGCAACACCCACAAAGTGGAAACTGCATACTGCGTGACAAAGACTGCCCAAGTACCCAGCATGGTCGCCAATGGCCACATTTCCAACACTGGCCCACCCTGAAACAGCACAACAATGCTGAGGAAGAAGGCAATCAGCAATTGCGCTGCAACAGCAACGCCCAGGAACACCAGCGGCGCAACCACCACAGGGGTAACAAGCTTGGCCAGTACTTCCTGCCAATCGGCTACCGGCATGGACTTCCAGAACAGGATTGAACGGTCACGACGCTCTTCGTACAGGGAAGACAGGAGCGAAAAGAAAATCACGAATGGCAATGCCACCCAGCTGATGCCGCCCATTACCCAGTAGCTCAACGTTACAGCAGCAGGCAGTTCATGCTCGCCTTTGTCACTGTTCGCGGCCATTTCAACGGCTTCACCCAGGTTTGAAACTTCCGGATGGCGATCAAAAACGCCGTCAAACTCGATGGTTGCTCCGAAACCGATGGTGGACACAATCACCAGGAAGACCGACAAGGCTGCCAGGATGGCCGGCACACGGATATAGCCGTTCATGCCGTCCAATATTTCGCGTTTAATGAGGGCTGTGAACGTGTTCATTATGCCTCTCCTGTCATGGTCGCCACGAAGATATCCGCCAGGCCCAGGCGGCGCGTTTCGCCCAGTTTGGCCAGCGTTTCGCGGTCAATATTTTTATAGACGCACGTGGATTTGCCGAAAGTACTGCCCTTGGCAATCGGGCCAAGCTTCATGGCTTCTTCCTCTTTGCCCGGGCTGACCATCACTTCGATGAATTGCTGTGTCAGCTCGTCCATATCGGACTCAAGCACGATGTTGCCATCTTGGATGAACATCACATCAGAGAGGATATGCTCCACCTCTTCCACCTGGTGGGTGGTGATGATGACCGTCCGCTCCTCATCGAAATATTCTTCGAGAAGGCTTTGGTAGAACTGCTTGCGGAAGATGATATCAAGGCCCAGCGTCGGCTCGTCCAGAACCAGCAGCTTGGCGTCAATGCTCATCACCACCGCCAGATGCACCTGCACGGTCATGCCCTTTGAAAGCGCACGCACCTTGCGGTCAAGCGGCACCTTGGTGCGGCTCAGGAAGTCCATCGCCTTGGCGCGGTTGAACCTTGGGTGCACGGCTTCGACATAGTCGAGCACCTCAACAACCTTCATCCATTTCGGCAAGGTGGCCACATCGGCGATGAAGCAGACATCCTGCATCAAGGCGTCGCGATCCTTCGATGGGTCCAGGCCCAGCACGCTCAGCTCGCCGTCATATGACGACAGGCCCAGAACCGCATTCAGCATGGTGGTCTTGCCCGCGCCGTTGGCGCCGATAACCCCAAGAATGCGACCCAGCGGCACTTTGAAGTCCACGCCATTGAGGGCCTGGAAATCGCCGAAACGCTTGGAAAGGCCTTTTGCTTCAATTACATAATCTGTCATGTAGCCCTCCCCTAATGACTGCGGCTGCTTTTGAGCAGCTCTTCTGTATCAAGACCCAGGCGGCGGATGGTATCCAGCACACGGGGCCATTCTTCTTTAATGAAACGCTCGCGCTCAGCCTCCATCAGCTTGTCGCGTGCGCCTTCCACCACGAACATTCCCAGTCCGCGCTTTTTCTCAACCAGTCCGTCCATGACAAGCTCCTGATAGGCTTTAGAGGCAGTGATAGGATTTATTTGCATTTCAACGGCGACATTCCTTACGGAAGGAAGGGCCTCACCCTCAATGAGGGAGCCCTCCATAATGGCCGTGACCACTTTGTCCTTCAGCTGCCGGTAGATCGGCTGATCGTCCGTCCAATCCGGCGTCATACGCTCTCCCCTTCCTTAAGCTGCAGCTGCAAAGAGCTGGATATGCACGGATTGTGCGGTGCGCTTGAGAACGTCGGCCTGGCGCGCCAGACGGCGGCTGCGGCGTTGTTCGCGTTTGACTTGTTGGTAGGTTTTCATCGACATTTTTGTTTCTCCTCGCGTACCCGGTTTTCCCGGGGTTTGTTGTTATCGTCTTGTTATCATTTTGCTGTCGTATCTGAGCATCTTTGTCGTCAGAACCCCTGGCCTTTTTGGCTCTTGAGTGGGGCGGGGGCCGGTTCTTTATGTTTTTGTCCGGCCCCCTGCTCGTTTTCCTCGCTGTCGAGATTGTCTCTCGCTTCTGTTCTTGCTGTCGTCACTCGGGCCGGGTGTTTTCACCTCTTGTCCCGTACCGGCCGTTCCTCGCTGAGCCTTTTGGCTCTTATTTACCCTTGCGCTCTTGTGCCGTGCTTGGAAGTGGCTTGAGTGTCTGTTTGGGCGTTTTATCGTGCCGGTGTATTAGTTATGTATAACACCACATCAGATATGACAAGAGGAAAATTAAAAATTCCTGGAAGAAATTATTTAAATAATTGATTTTAAATGATTTTATTTTTGGGGCATTTTGATGCGAAGTGTTTAGCAGCTGTGCTGGAGGTGTATTACAGGTGTTACACTCCCCACAAAACACCCCGACTCTCACACACTGCCTGTCGAGGGCCACTCATCATGTCAATTTCGGCCACAGTTTAGTCAAATTACCCAACCGTGAAATTTTCCGAAACTTTTGCCCCTTTTTGGTACAGGCGTTTTGGGGCCTGATTTTTACTAATCTTGCTCAGCTACGAAATATTCGTTCGCGCCAGTTCAGCCCATATTACACCTAAATTTCCCATAATTTAAGTTATAGGCGTGGGATGCAATGTCAGGAGTGTTGCTGTTAAGTCCACTCCAAGAGCACTCTATGAGCGAATATCCGATCTAGTTCATAATCTGACATATCGAATTTCCTTGTTATCAGGAGATTGATTAGACGCCTCTTCGCACAGCCGCCGCTCTGAGCGGATGCCGAAGCAATAGCCCACAATCAGCATCCGTATCATCAGTTCCGGGTCAATTGAAGGACGGCCTGTGTGACTGTAGAAAGGGGCAAGATGCGATCGCAGGTCGCTCAGATCAAGACAAACATCGATCCCGCGCAGCAGGTGATCCCTTGGAACGACGGCCTCAAGATCAAATGCATAAAACAGCTGCTTCTGACCACTCGCCTGCCGACCCATCATCGCCCAATCCTCCCGCTTCTTACAGAAACAAGTGAATCAGAGCCTCAAACAGCATTCAACAAGAGTTTTTCAACGGAATAGACCCTAAACGGTCACAACAAGCATGAAACGAATTAATTCAAATTGTCGCCATATCTTGTTCACATTGCAAACATAGATAGTATGTACACAATTAAAAAAACACCCTTAGATTCGCACACCCTTGCCACTAGACGTCACAATTATACGAAATGCGCGGGGATGATGGCAAAGCCACCTTCTAAAGAAGAAATAATTGAGTAGGATAATCAGGCAATGACGGCATTAAACTCCATAAGCGAGTTTTTCCAGCAAGAAGCCCCTCGTAGAACTTCAGAAAAAGTGTCTCTTATCTTCATTGCTACACTAGTTTTTTCTGGGGTGTCATTGGCCCAAACGAGCACATCGGCCCAACCCCAGGCAAACACCATCAGCTTGGAAAGCTGGTTCCAGAAAGGCCGCCCAGCCAACATGTACCGCATGGGAACTGAAACGGACCCTGGTGTTTGCCAACCAATGCTGTCCGCTTTGAATGAGCCGGCAAAACTGCCCGAAATCTTCAAGACATATGAAACAAGTGTACTGCCGGAAAATGGCGAAGCCTATATCCCCAATCGAAGCGCCTGGTTTTCTGCACTCCATACCAAATTATCGGTCAACTGGACTCCTTTGCAGCACTATGCCTCACCGACCATGAGCATTGAGCGTGCACTGGTCGATCTTGATCAGGACGGGAAAAGTGAAGCTGTTTACCGGCAGCTCCGGACCGGACCGGGTAGCCGCTATTTCTATAGCTATATGTCGCGTACATCAACCTATCCAGAAGAGGAAACAATTTTTAGCAGAGCCCGGCAAGATGCAATATGGCAGGACCGATATGGTGAACGCCCCTTTAAGGGCAAGGCTCTCCCCGGTAGTCCAAGTAGCGATCGAGCCGCCTTATTTCTGAATATTGAGGGATATCCAGAAGGCTTGTTGCCGGAAAATGTTGTCAAAGTGAGCAGACTGGAAGGGTTGAAAGAAGTCGCGAAAGTCGGTGACAAATACTTACTACTTGTGGTCGCAGAAAACCATTACCAGAACCGCCCTTTCTCCGTTTATGCCCTGCATGTCATAGACAATAGGCATCAAAAACTCGTTTGTCGTTTTGACAGCAATTTCCAGATCGCAAATTCCATTCAGTAAACACCACATCAAGCTTTCCTATGGGGGGTCAAAGTGCCAATTTCGAACCTAGACACAATCTATAGTGATAATTCACTCTTGGAAGATGCGGCGGCTGGTGCTGCGGCAACAAACTTTCAGGATGCTGCAACTAACTATCTCAAACTCAAAGAAAATGCTCGTCTTGCAACAAATGACCCCACTGCTAAATATGGCATCCACGATGATTCCGAGGGTCTGCCCACATTTGGATATGGATATAACCTTGCAGCTCATAGTGGCGCTGACTTTCAAAGTCTATTTGAGCATGCACTGGGAGGCGCTCCAACCGGCAATACCCTCGTCGCGATGAATTATATTGTTGAGTGGATGAATACAGGTTCCATCACGCTATCAAATGGCAACTCAGTGGTCGTAACCAATCAAGAAATCCTTGTTGCGTCAGGTGGCGGTATCGTTGACCCAGCACTGACAGACCTCAATGACTTGCAACATTTGACCCTCACTGAGGCGCAACATGCAAATTTCCTGAAGGCCGTCCTTTTCGGTATTGGTGGTGCTTCGGGGTTCAATGCTGATCTTACAGAGGATCTTGGAACGATAGTTATCGATGATTCCGAAGAGAGGATCGCACTGCTGTCACAATACTACGCCAGCCACACGCTCATCGGTCCTGGCCTCATTGATGCCTTAAAAATCACTGATCCAGCAATCGCCCGAGCTGAGGCCTGGTTTCAGCTCGCGTATAATCATCAGGATACCAATAGCAACGGAATCATGAAACGACGCGTTGAGGAAGCAGACAAATTGTTCGGGCTGCGTTCTGCACAAACCGACACCCAGCTGTCCCAAGACGAACTTGAAAAGGCACTTTCCCACCTTTTCAACGGTCAAACTGCCGGCGCCAACCCGATCGACATCTATGCAACGATTGAAGCACGCGATACTCAAGTCGATTTGGAAAGCGCCATCGAGGACGAACTGGATGCGCTCAAAGCCTATTACGGCATAAAGTCGACACAAGACATCCATTTTGTTCAGCGTGACGAAGATGGTCAAGATAGTGCCCTGATGGCAAAAAATTCAGCCGACCAGGGAGCTAATGCAAACAATCTTATTTTGGGAAAGGATGGTGACGACACGCTAACTGGAGGCACTGCTTCGGATTTCCTTGATGGGGGAGAAGGTGACGACAAGCTAATAGGCGGAGCAAGCAACGATACACTTAAAGGAGAAGCTGGCGATGATGTTCTAGAGGGCGGCGAAGGTGACGACGTTCTGGACGGTGGCGAAGGGCTTGACGTTGTCTCCTTTGCCAATCACACAGCTGCCATCGACGTAACGGCCGGACCAAACGGCGCGCTTCAGGTCAGTTCGCCCGGCCTCGGCACGGATACCATCAAGAATATCGAAAAAGTTGTTGGCTCGACATATGGCGATACCTTCACGACAGGTACCGGAACAGACATTTTTCTTGGGGACGCAGGCAACGACAGTTTTGAGGTGCAACTACACCAGTCGACCCAACCCGATATACTGAGCGGCGGGGACGGCATCGATACCCTGGTCATTGGCACAAAGGCCATGACCAATCCATACGGCAACCTCATTATCGATTTGTCAGCCGGTTTTGTTGGGACGTTTGCTCAAACGGCCCAGGGTCAGGTTACGACCAAGCAAACCATCGATGGAGAGGGGTTAGACATATTTGACAGAGTGAACGACCCTAATCTGATCAATTACTTCGCCTTGATCGAAGGGGATAACGTTCACGGTGCCGATATTGAAAACATTACGATCAATGGCAGCGAGTGGAATGACAATAGTAGCTTCCGGGAAATCTACATCATTGGAGACGACAGCGACAATACGATCCTGATCGAGTCCGACAACGCCGGATACCAGATTCTGACCGGTGGCGGCAATGACACCATTATCATAGACTTGGACAAGGCCCCATATGCGGCATTCGAAGTGTTTGACCCAACACCTCAGGACCGGATTATTTTCCGGCTCGGCGGCGTCGACTATCAATTATCGCCCGGCGACTTTACAGCCACGCCGAACGGGTATGAACTATATGAAAGCACCCAATTGGGCGAAGTATATTTCAGGCCGGAAGCCAGTTTCCACACAACCGTAGCCTTTGAGTTGAGCTTGGAGTTCCATACAACAAGCTTCGCGGCCTCCCCCTATTTCTACTATTGGCAGGAAGGCGACTTCGGATACTCTGGCTTCAACACCGGCGCATTGTCTGACGATCCCGTGGACTACCCCAATACAATCGAAGCCTACAACGCACGCGTAACCTCTGTCACCCTTGACCCTGGACCCAATTACTCACCGACATGGGGTGTGACTTCAACTACTGACAACGACCAAATGTTTGGCGATACAGGCAATGACAACCTCAGCGGCGGCGCAGGCAATGATCTGGTCTATGGCCATTTTGGTGACGACAGCATTTCTGGGGGTACAGGTAACGATATTCTCGCTGGTGGCGCTGGCGAAGACACGGTATCCGGTGGCGACGGCAACGATCTGGTTCTGGCAGACATAGGCGAAGGCGCTGACGTCTACGACGGCGGCACGGGCGACGATACACTGTCTTTCGGCACCGCCACAGGTGACGTATCCGTCGACCTAGCAGCGGGCACCGCAAGATCCGGTACAGGGCCAAGTGATACTGTCAGTGGAATCGAACACGTCACCGGCGGCGTCGGTAACGATACGCTGACAGGCAACAGCGGCGACAACAAACTCGTCGGCGGCGTGGGAGCCGATCTATTGCAGGCAGGAGGTGGCGCGGACAGCCTCTCCGGTGGCCTCGGGTCGGACACCTATCTGTTCCAGGCCGGCGATGGTAACGACACTGTCAGCGACGCGGGTGACCTGTCCAACGACACACTGAACATATCTGGATATTCCTCTAGCGATGCAACATTTGCCCGCAGTGGAGACGCCCTGGTCATCAGCTTCGCGGGCAGCAGTGACAGCGTCACGATTACGAAAGGCCTGGACGGCGATATCGCCAACACGGTTGAATTCGTGATCTTCGATGACAGCACCCTCTCAATCGAAACCATCAAGGCAACATATCTTGGCGAAAGCAGCGGCAATATTGATGGCACGGCAGGAAGCGACAGCCTGACGGGCGACAGCACCAACAACCTGATACAGGGCTTTGGTGGCAGCGATCTGCTGTTGGGAGCCGATGGAGATGATACTATTGACGGTGGCTCCGGCCTCGACACCCTGCAAGGTGACGCCGGAGACGACTTCCTCACCGGCGGCTCCAGTTCCGACCAATATCGCTATCAGGCTGGAGACGGTGCTGACACCATCCAGGATGTCGGCAGCGGCACAAGCGACATGATCATTGTCACAGGCTATACCTCAAACCAATTATCCTTCGCGCGTATTGGCAGCGACCTTGTCATCAGCCTTCCGGGCAGCGGTGACAGTATAACCGTGAAAAACACCCTTGATGGCGATAGCGCTGACAGCGTCGAACTTTACCAGTTCGATGATACAACCCTGTCTCTTGACGACATCAAGTCGCTTTACCTGGGCGAAGGTGCCAGCACGCTTGAAGGAACCGCCAACGCCGATTCCCTGAAAGGAACCAATGAAGGCGACCTGATAAACGGCCTTGGCGGGGATGACACACTTCGGGGTGAAGGCGGTGACGACACGTTGATCGGGGCCGGTGGCAACGACTATCTTGGTGGCGGCGTGGGCGCTGACAAGCTCGATGGCGGCTCCGGTAATGATACGCTTGTCGGTAATGACGGCGATGATGTGCTCACAGGAGGAGACGGCACGGATCACCTCATCGGTGGCCTTGGCGCCGACACGCTTGATGGTGGCACTGGCTATAACATCGCTGACTATAGTTCCGACACGGCAGGCGTTTACATCAACCTCGTCACCAATACCTTCAGCGGCGGTGAAGCAGAGGGCGACGTGTTGATCAATATCCCACGGGTCTATGGTGGCTCGGGTGACGACACGCTCATTGGCAGTACAGACGCTTACTGGCTGCGAGGCCATGGTGGCGACGACATCCTGGTGAGCGCCGAGAATGCGACCGGCTCCTATAATCTGGAGGGCGGCTCGGGTAGTGACACCTTCGTGCTCTTGCCCGATTGGTACATCAACACGATCATGGACTTCGTCTCTGGAGAGGATGTGATTGACCTGACGGCCACGGGGCTGCAGTTCGCGGACCTGACCATCGCCCAATCGGGCGCCAACACGGAAATCTCCGAGGCTGGCGGCAATCTGATTGTCCTGTCGAACACGACAGCGACCGCCATCACAGAATCCGATTTCATTTTTATCAGCACCACTCCCCTCCACCTGAGTGGCACAAGCGGTGCAGACAATCTGGCAGGTGGCGCAAGTGGCGACACTCTGATGGGTCTTGATGGAGACGACTCTCTCGACGGCAGGAACGGCAATGACCGACTGATCGGGGGTAAGGACGACGACAAACTATCCGGCGAGGCAGGGAATGACACCCTGTTCGGCGAAGACGGGTCAGACACATATGTATTCACTACAGGCGACGGCCAGGATGTGATCGAGGAGAATGGCTTCAACGACACAGACAGGATCGTGATCCATGGCTACACTCCTGCAAACCTGATTCTGTCAACCACCGCCGCGGGCAGCAATGACCTTGTGATCAGCTTCCAGGGATCAACCGATACTATTACTGTGATGAACACCCTCGATGAAGACGCGTATGACAAGGTTGAACAATATGTTTTCGATGACGGCACCATCTGGTCGTCCGCAGACGTCCGGGCCAACCTCTATACCCAGCAAGCGACGACGGGCGACGATCAGCTATGGGGCTACAAGCCCGCGGACACCTTGGAAGGCGGCCTCGGCAACGACACCCTGATCGGCCAGGACGGCTCAGACACCTATGTATTCACTGCAGGCGACGGCCAGGATGTGATCGAAGATAATGGCTTCAACGACACAGACAGGATCGTGATCCATGGCTATACGCCGGCCAATACCAACGTGTCTTTCCTGAATGGCACAGCCGACGGTCTGGTTATTACGTTTGCCGGATCAACCGATCGCATCACAGTCATCAACACACTTGGCGGCGATGCCTATGACCAAGTGGAAACCATCACATTTGATGACGGAACCATCTGGTCCATACCCGCGCTTGTGATCACGGACATGATCGGCACGAACGGAAACGACCTGCTTACCGGCACCGCGAACAGCGAACATATGTTTGGTTTTGACGGCAATGATGTCCTCGATGGTGGTGCTGGCGACGACACGCTTGAAGGTGGCAGTGGCGACGACACATTGTCCGGGAATGTCGGCGCCGACATATTTATCGGTGGTGACGGCGTGGATACAGCGGATTTCACCTATTCGACGGCCGCTTTCACTGCCGATCTCACTCTTGGCACCGTAGACTGGGGTACGTCCACTGAGACGCTGAGCAGCATCGAAAACCTTATCGGGTCCAAGGGCGACAATACACTCATCGGTGACGTCGGCAACAACCGGCTCGACGGCCATGACGGTGATGACAATCTGCAGGGTGGCGCGGGCGACGATACGCTCTCGGGCGGCATCGGCACCGATACGCTTGATGGCGGCGATGGCATTGATACGCTCAGCGTTGCATATTCCAGCGCCAACTGGGCGATCGACCTGTCTGCCAACAACGCCGGTGGCGAGACCGCCCTCAACTTCGAGAATGTGGAAGGTTCGCAAGGCGATGACACGATCACCGGGGATGATGGGGCCAACAGGCTCGACGGCAGGCAGGGAATCGACATCCTGAATGGCGGCCTTGGCGACGATACGCTGATCGGCGGTAGCGGGTCGGACACCTTTGCTTTCGGCAGCAACTGGGGCAACGACATCATCACCGATTTCGACCCGACAAACGAAAAGATCGATATCGCAGCAGCCGGCCTGACTTATGCAGATCTGGCGATCAGCCAGGCAGGCTCGGACGTATTGGTTTCTGATGGCAGTGGCAATACGATCACGCTGTTGAACACGGATGCTGCATCCCTTTCTGAGGACAATTTCGTTGGCTTCAGCGCGGCGCCGGTCGTGCTGACCGGAACGAGCGGAGCAGACCTGCTGGTTGGCGGTGCGGGCGATGACACGCTTATCGGCAACAATGGCAACGACACCTTAATGGGTGAAGACGGAGACGACTTCATCAGTGGAGGGTCTGGCCTCGACCGTCTGGACGGCGGTGCCGGCAACGATACTGTCACATACTCTTATTCTACGGTCTCAACGAATATCGACCTGACTGCAGGCACCGCGGCAACAGAAACCATCACCGGCTTTGAGAACGCCATCGGCACCCAGGGCAGCGAGCAGATTGTCGGCACTTCGGGCGCCAACATGCTGGATGGCCAGAAGGGTGATGACACACTCATTGGCGGTGACGGAGATGACACATTGCTCGGCGACCTCGGTAACGACAGCATCTCAGGCGGTGAGGGCAACGACTTTATCAGCGGCGGGTCGGGTCTCGACCGTCTCGATGGCGGCGCGGGCAATGACACTGTCACATACTCTTATTCTACCGTCGCAACAAATATCGACCTGACTGCGGGCACCGCAGGCACCGAAACCATTACCGGGTTCGAGAATGCCATCGGCACACAAGCTGGCGAACGAATAGCCGGTACCGATGGCGCCAATATGCTCGATGGTCAGGCAGGCAATGACACACTCGTTGGCGGAAGTGGCGATGACACTCTAACCGGCGGCGGCGGCACCGACACCTTCGTGTTCGGCGATGGCTGGGGCCAGGACCTGATCACAGACTTCACCGATGGGGAAATGCTCGACCTGTCATCCAGCAGCCTGACCTTCGCGGATCTGACGATCAGTCAGGCGGGGGCCGACGTGCTGATTACAGACGGAGCGGGCAACCAGATCCTGCTGGCAGGCATCGATGCAAGCACCATAACGGAGACGGATTTCACGTTCTGATCCGGCAATCATTACCTGGGGTCTTCGACCCCAGGCGTCTGTCCGCATTTGGCGAAAGAGCGACCTTTAGGTTCTTGTCGTTGAGATGTCGCTTTCTGCCCCAAAGCGGCCAAGATGGCACGCGTTGGGAGGAAATTGCCAATTCCTCAGGTCGACGCTGGCATCCAGGCTGAACTCCGCTGCTACCTATTAGTCAAACACTATAGTCATGTTTTCTAGGTCGGAGACGGTAAGCCCCACAAGGAAGATGGTTGCGCCGCCCCCGGTGTCGATCAAAAGGCCCGTTTGCCCGTTCACTGTCGTGTCCTGGCTGGCGGAAGCCACATCGGCCACAGAGGCGAAATCAGCGTTGGTATTGACGACATACAGCGCATCGTCCGTCAGCTCGAAATCGCTGACTGTGTCAGTGCCGTGATCCCCGGCGAAATAGAAGGTATCGGCGCCCGGACCACCGGTTAACAGATCATCGCCACCACCGCCGAATAGCTCATCGACACCGTCACCGGCATCCACGGTGTCGGCACCACTGCCGCCGAACAACTGATCATCATTGCTGCCACCGAGGATGATATCGTTGCCAAGACCGCCAAAAACCGTGTCATTGCCCAACCCGGCCCGAACTTCATCCGCCCCATCATCCTTGCCGCCATAGACAATATCGTTGCCAGCACCTGCATAGATCACGTCGGCGCCAAGGCCACCGCCAAGCGCGTCCGCGCCATTAGCGCCATAAAGTGTATCGTCACCATCGCCTGACCAGATCTGGTCAGTGGCGCTGCCACTGCTAACCTGCTCCCCGTGATCAAACTGATTGTCTTCGTCCGCATCAGACCAGCTGCCACCTATCAGGATATCGTTGCCCGTGCCGCCAAAGATGATGTCCGCACCGGGATTGCCGGTAGCCCCACTGACGAAATTGTCACCGAATACCAAGTCGTCACCCGCTCCGGCGCCGACCACGTCATTGCCGTCACCGCCGGCGAACCGGTCCGCGCCCGCATCCCCGGGGCCCGCAAAGATTTGGTCATTGCCTGCACCACCGTCAATTGTGTCGTCGCCACTGCCACCCGTCATGAAATCACTGCCAGCGCCGCCATTCAGGCTATCGTTCCCGCCATTACCCTTGATAACGTCGGCACCATCACTGCCGGTGTGCGTCTCAGCGGCATCGGTACCCGTGAAATCGCCACTCTGGGCCTCAGCAAACAGAAAATCTTCGGCTCCCAGGTCGTCCGACGCGATCCCTTTCAGGGTCAGTGTGGTGTTGCCGTCCAGCGTGATGACAAGATTGTTTCCATTTTGGCTGGCGGCATTTGTCAGGGCGCTCAGACTGGTCATATTGGAAAATTGCTGCAGGTCTATCCTGTCGCCGGATGTGCTGAAGTCTTCAATCACGATGGCGCCGGAGCCGTCAATGATGAACAGGTCACTGCCCGCGCTGCCTTCCAGCGTATCGTTGCCGCCACCGCCGGAGATGGTGTCATTACCGAAGCCGCCATCCAGCCATTCATCGGCGTCGCTGCCCTGAAGCGTGTCAGCCCCTTCGGGGCCGAGGATCTTTTCAATGGAAATCAGGCGATCCACCCCGCCCTCAAAATCGGTCACGGTGCCAGCCGAAAGATCGATCTTCAGCGGTGCGCTGCCGCCCGTGGTCCAGAAAGCATAGTCAGCGGTGTCGAAACCTTCACCGCCGTCAAGCGTGTCATTGCCGCGGTCAATCCGCAAATTGTCATCGCCTGCCTGGCCTTGCAGCAGATCATCGCCTCTGCCACCAACCACGGTGTCATTGCCATCACCCCCCGACACAACATCGTCACCCAGCATGCCCCGCATGGAATCATCGCCGCTGCCGCCCACCAGATTGTCGTTGCCGGATGTACCGTTGATATTCGCCATGAAGGCCTCCTACCCGTTTTCGAACGTACGCAGGACTGGCGAGTATCTTACCGGAAGATGCTTAGATCGCAAAATCACCATGGGGCGAGGACCGGTCAATTCTTTGTCACGGCCTTGAATTAAGGACGCGGCTCTGAGATCATGTCAATGATCTCAATCACTATGGCAGGAGCGGCGTGTGGCCAAGCTCGGTTTCCGTAGTATGAGCGTATTCCTCTCATCCCCCGTTTTGATTTTTTCTCTGGGGGCAGCACTCTTTATTGCGTTGGCGGTGGGCGCACGGGACCGATTGTCACCGCAGCCTGATGTCCTTCTTTCCCAAAGTCGTCCTGTCGGCATGGCCGTCTGTGCCGACTGCCACACGCTTGCGGCAGAGCATTGGGCCCACACGGTTCATGCCCGGCCCTCAGGCACGCAGATCGAATGTGAGAGCTGCCACGGGCCAGGTTCCGCACACATCCAAGCCCCGGACGACCCTTTATCCATCGTCCGGTTTTCCCGCACCAGCGAACACAGCATCCAAACACAGAACGGTCAGTGTCTGGCCTGCCATGATGGCGGCAAACGCCTTCACTGGCACGCGTCAGTGCACGAAACCGCTGACCTCGCCTGCAGCGACTGCCACAATCCCATGGCAAGCATATCAGGTCGGAACCTGCTGGCCCGCGAAAGTGTCAATGACACCTGCATGATGTGCCACCGGGAAACGCGGATCGACTTCAACCGCAGGTCCCATATGCCGCTCTTTGAAGGCAAAGTTGGATGTCTTGACTGCCACAACCCGCATGGCTCGGCTTTCGACATGCTGTTGCACACACCAACGGTGAACGAAACCTGCTACAGCTGCCATGCAGAAAAACGCGGGCCGTTTCTGTTCGAGCACGCTCCCGTAAGCGACAATTGCCTGACATGCCACAGTCCACACGGATCAAACCATGAAAAACTGCTGGTCACCGCCCGCCCGCTATTATGCCAGCAATGCCATAGCATGAGCGGCCATATAAACGAACTGATCACCAGTGGTTTCCTGCCCGATGCACGTTTCCCTGACCCGCGCCTGGTGGGCCGCAGCTGCCAAAACTGCCATTCGCAGATTCATGGCTCGAACCACCCAGCCGGATCCCGGCTGCAGAGGTAATCATGAGAGGGCACGTTACAAAATTCGCTTCTCCTATCGTCGGCATGGTGTTTGTGGCTGTCCTGGGCCCATGTTCCGGTGCAGTTGCCCAGATATTGCCCCCCGGCAGCAAACAGCAGGGGAACAGCGACAGCCATGCGACTGCGCCCTGGTGGGCACCGCATCCGGATGGCCTGAGTTTTATCAACCCATCGCCGCGGACGCCCAGCGGCTTTCTGTATGGCATGCCCCGCAACTGGTCGCCTCAAACCCGTACCGGAGACCAAGGCTGGCAATGGCATGGCTTCATTGAGGCCGGCGCCCGGATCACCAGCGGTACTACAGATGCTCAGGGCTTCAGGGAATATGCCGACCGCAGCCAAGGGCCTTCCATAAGCCGGGCCGTCATCAGTGGCCAAAACAGGTCGACTGGGCAATTTTTCAACCTTGTCGCCGGCAGTCCGCACCGAGACGACGGCTATGTGACAGCCAGCATGGGTAGGACAGGTCACTATGAAGTGACGGGCTTTTTCCAATCGCTCAGGCATGTATTCGCGACCAATGCCAAACCTGTCTGGGACGGCGTGGGAACCGGACACCTACGGCTCCCAAACGACCTGATGCCCGGTATAGCCAGCCGCGATCAACTGCTTGGCGTCCTTGGCGAGACTTCGCCCACGCGCCTTTCCCTGAAGCGTGAAAAAGGCGGGCTTGTCGCCCGCCTGTCGCTTACCAAACAACTGGCCGCCGAAGCGTCGGTTCAACATGAGTGGCGCAAGGGCAGCTGTCCCTTCGGCACCGGCTTCGCATTCCCTGCCTTCGGACAAACGCTGGAAACAGTTGAGCCGATCGACTATCAGACCACCGATTTCCGCCTGGCGCTCGATTACACCGGGCAGACGGTGGCAGCGCGGCTCCAGTACCATGGGTCCCTGTTCCGCAACGCCAATACGGCACTGACGGTGGAAAACCCTGGCCTATCGCCCTTCCTGCCTAACTTCACGGCGCCTATCGCCAGGCAGGCACTTCCCCCGGACAATCGGTATCATATGATTTCAGCGGACCTCTCGGCGCCCCTGTCCTTCTGGAATGGCAGGCTAACCGTTGCCGCGCACTATAGCATCGTCCGCCAGGATGACGACCTGCTCCCGCCCACCATCAGCGAAGGCATCCTGCCTCTGCCCGGCGGCCTTTTGGATCTCAGCCTCTGGAACACGACCGGCGCGCTCAGCCAGACCACCGCCGCTGCCAAACGAGACCGACTGACGCTCAATTCCAAGCTCCTCCTCGTCCCTGCCCGCCGGTTGCGGGTCACGCTGGCGCTCAAGGTGCAGGACGAAAGCAACGACACGAATTATATGGCCTTCAATCCACTCACAGGCCAGCATGGCTACATTGCTCTGGATGGCGGGCTTGGGGGCGTTATGCCGCGCCTGTCCGGACTTTATACACCCGACAGTCCGGGCAGCCGGGTGCGGTTCCGCAACATGCCTTTCACCAAGGATCGGCTCAAGATCGCCGCGCAGGCTGACTACCGCTTTACCCACAAGACCAAGCTGACCATGAAAGCCTCTTATGTTGAGGAAACACGTAGGCCACGGGAAGTGGAGACGACGCGGGATACCGTGCTTTCACTTGGTGTCTCGACCCGTGCAGTACGTTTCGCAACCGCGCGCCTGTCATACCGCTACACCAACCGCAGTGGCACCCCGTATATTTCCAACCCCTATGAGGCCTTCTACACGTCGTCACTCGACGGTTATCTCCCGCTGTATGACGATGGAGACAGCCCGCATACCCTGTCCAGCTTCCGCAAGTTCGACCTCGCAGCTCATCATCTCCATGTCCTCAAGGGGCAGGTGAATTTCATCCTGGCTCCAACGGTGGACTTCGCCGTCTCCGCAACCCTCAGTCGACAGGATTACCGGGCGGATTTCGGCCTCCGGGATAGCAAAAGCTCAAAACTGAATGCGGAGCTGACCTGGCAGAGCGGGCCGCGCACGTCGCTCTATGCCTTTGCGTCATACGACAGCGCAAGCCGCAACGTCGCCAGCATTCGGGATGTCGGCCCCAACAGCACCGACGGCACAGCTGGCGGTACGAATTACCCGCTCGCCAACGCATGGTCCGCCACCCAGGGAGAAAAAGGGTGGGCCTTTGGCGGCGGCTATCAGCGGCACATGGATGACTGGACCCTGGACCTGACCTATATGTTTTCGCGAAACCGCAGTCGACTCGACTATGGCTATGCTTCAACTGGTGCCTTTGACGGTCGTGTCAGCGTCGAGGTAGCCGGGACTGGACTACCCGACCAGACTTTCCTCATGCATCACCTGAATGCCCGGCTCGGCTACAGGATTTCTGACCACATGCGGCTGAACCTACGGTACCGCCTGGAGCATGAGGCGTTAGATGATTATCATTACTCAGGCTTCACTTCACCACTTGTCGGAAACGACATATATCTTGGCATCCAACCCGCCAACTTCACCGCTCACCTAATAGGCTTGTATGTGGCAATAGGATATTAGCCCGATCGCATAAGTCCGCTTTTGGCGAAGTTTGGGACGTTCTTCCGGTATGGCATCAATGTCCGCTTCCCCTGCCCTAGCGGACACGCAAGTTTCCCCAAAACCCGAAAACGACACTAATTTTGTCCAGAAATTCCTGGCCACTTTTAATGTCGCTTTTCACGCATAAGATAAAGGACTGACAGAGCCGACTATGTAGCAGCGATGTCGCACCCACATTATCTAGTATGTTCTTTGGACAGAACTAGAGGCACGGGACAGGAGCTGACACAAAACATCGATCGCAAAATTGCCCAAAATGAAGCCAGAGGACGGCCCAAGATCATATTTGAACCGGTAGGTGACTACCCAATGGGTTGAACAAGGCGTTAGAGCATCAATATGACGTCCGCTTTATGTAGCCCGTCGGACGTTTTCCCCGCGACCCACAAACATTCCCTTCTGAACCAAAGCAGACCTACAGCATCACGTTATCGGCGGTCAGATCACCGAGGCTGATGCCCGCGAGGAAGATCACCGTATCGCCGAAGCTGATGGTAACACCAGCACCGTCCTCCGTGGTCGCGGCCTTCAGGGCGGCCAAGTCAGCAAAACCTGAACCGTCCAGGAACAGGATATCCTCGGCCGCGTCGAAGTCCGTCACCGTGTCACTGCCGTTGGTGCTGGTGAAAGCGAAGATGTCCGCGCCCGTGCCGCCCGTGAGCAGATCATCGCCGCCGCCGCCCCACAGGGTATCGTCGCCGTCGCCGCCTGTGGCCGTGTCACTGCCTGCGCCGTTGAAGATCAGGTCATTGCCGCCGCCACCGGAAAGCATGTCGTCACCGCCGCCGCCAAAGAGCGTGTCCTGCCCGGCGCCGCCGTCCAGCGTATCAGCGACCGCGCCGCCACCTGCGTACAGCACATCGTTTCCTGCATAGCCGTAGATGATGTCGCTGTCAGCGCCGCCGCCGATCGCATCATTGCCGTTGGCACCATGGATGACGTCATCGCCGCTTCCTGCCCACAGCTCATTGTGGCCGCCGCCAACGGCATTCGCACTGCCGTTTTCCCAGAAGCCGCCCACAAGCGTGTCATCGCCCGCGCCGCCGAACAGGGCGTCATCGCCGCCTTCGCCGACCGCCAGGTCATTGCCTGCGCCCACGCCGATGATATCGTCGCCAGACCCGCCATAATAGCTGTCCGCGCCCACATCCCCCGCGCCGGCCCACATGCGGTCATCGCCCTGCATGCCGTAGAGCGTTTCGTCAAAGGCGGCGCCCACGAGGGTGTCGTCCTGGTCTGTGCCGATGCCCAGCGTAAACACGGCGTCAGCAGAGGTTTTGAAGGCCGTCTCGCCGCCGATCTTTGATGTGCTGCCCGGCGCAAGCTTCAGCAGAATACCGTCCATCAGCGCGGCTGCATTGATGCTGTTCTGACCCACTGCGTCATCAAGCGTGGGCAAACCGCCATTGGCCGCATTCATCAGGGCCCAGTCGTCAGTGAAATAATAGGTGTCGTCGTCTGATGTCAGATCGCCCAGGAAAGTCAGCGACAGGTTGTTCACGGTGCCCGAGTTGCCGTTATCGACCGTGTCGCGGACGATCAGCGTCCATTCGCCCGCACTCTCCTCACCCCAGAACCCGCGCGCCAGGATGTCCCATACAAGGTTGCCGGTCTGCTCGGACCGATCATAATCTTCTGCTGTGAGCCGGGGTGTATCATAGACGATGATAGAGGTACCAGACGGCGAAATCAGCACCATCTCAAGCTCGGCCCAGACGTCGTGTTCAATATCAAGGGAAAGTGTTACCCCGTCCAAATCAAGGCCTTCAGTATCACCCGTCCTGAAACTGAAGGTCAGGTCGGCGCCATAGGTGATGGTTTCATCACTTGTCTGAAAAGCATGGCTCTGCTCCACCAGATTACCGCTATGGCGGGTCATGGCCCATGTCTCTGCCAGGCGCACAGCGGCATGAGCATCCACCATGCCAAAACCATAGTCGGACGACCAGTGAAAGCCACCACCGTTGACAGAAGCGGAACCGTTTATAATCCAGGGATTGTGCTCATACTCATGCAGGCCATCACGGCCGGTTCCCAACGCGCTGCCTGTATGTGCGCTCGATATTGCCAGAATTTCCTGAACGTCGCGCCATCCCAAGTCGGTGTCACCAAAAATATTGTTGCCGCCGGCCTGCAGCACCAGTGCGGTCACACCGGCGACAGTGGGAGCTGCGCCAGACGTACCAGCAATAAGCGCATAGTTGCCGCTGTTGAAATCGGAATCCGTGCCGCCGAGGACCCGTACGGGGAAACTGCTGAAATATTCCGCCGCGATGCGGGGCGTCGTTCGGCCATAGTTTGCATCTGGCGGAATTTCGGCGCCATATTCCAGCACGTCGCCATAGTTCCCCGGACGATCCGTGGTGAGCGAGGCTTCTGTTCCATACAGATTCGCCAAAGGGGCCGCAACATGCATGCTGGCCCCGAAGGTGGTTACATAGTTGACATAGCCGTCTGCGTTGATCCAGCTTACAGGAAGAATTTCGAGATGGTTCAGGCCAACAGGGATGTCGAGTGAGCCATCTCGGTGCCCTTGATTGCCCGCACCATTGATCCATATGGTGCCAAGCCCAGACCTGCCGGTCGCCAGATCAGTCACATATTGATCGTAGAGATCACCTAAAGTGTCACCCAGAGCACCTCCCGCTGTCAGTGACCGGCTAAATATATCAACACTATTTACTGGCAGGGCGGGAATACGGACATCGTTGAATACATACTCGTGCGGGTCCGCACTCTCATCAACATCGCCAACAATTTCTGCGCCGTAGGCAATCCCGACGACGCCAATACCATTATTGGCTTCAGCGCCAAAAACACCGGCAGTCTTTGTTGGGTGTGCAGAGCCCAAGCTAGCAATGAACCCCAGAAACATTTCGTGTGTGTAAACATTGAGCGATGAAAAATTCGGAATTAGGTCTGGAGTACTGGGATCAATCGGTTCCGCCGATCCGATCAGAACACCTGAACCGTCATATTCATCCCAGACGGAGATGATATTTATATGGGCGCTTTCGGTATAGGCGCCCGTATCGTCATACATGAATCCCGTCAGGTTGGCCTGAAAGGGAAACAGTGGGTCGTTGAAAGGGACATAGGTACCGGCAAAATCGCCGAACGGAATGGTATAGCCATCGGTCGCTGCGTCGATGCTTTCTACTGAAAGAGGCTCTGAAATCTTCTCGGTCACAAACTCACCTGAAACTGGCTAAAGCCGGATACCGGGCAGGCCTGAACCTGCCCGGCTGGTCTACTTATGGCTTAGACGCCATCTTCATATACAAGCCCTACCTGCACAAGCGCAATCACAGGGTTATTTTCATCCCCTGTCAGCATGGTCAGATACGTGTCCTCATTCTGGAGGTTGCTGATATCCAGTTCCAGCAACCCTGCTTCCGCAAGGGTCAGCAACTCGCCTGCCTGGCTGATGCCGTCCAGATTGGCATCCTGCCAGATGAAAAGCTCACCATAGCCAGCATCACTGCTGTTCAGCAGTCCATCAGAATTGGTATCAAACGCAAGCAGACCCATCAATTGGCTATCCGTGCCGCTGCCATCCCCGGTAAAGACAAGTTCGCTGACATCGTCAACGGTGCCGTTGCCGTTCCGGTCAGCGACGAGGATACCGTCACCAGCTACCATCCAGTCGGTCTGGTCTGCTGTACCGTTTCCGTCCATGTCGAAGGTCACGCCAGACGCTGCGGCAAAGCTTGTGCTGATGCCGTCACCGTCTAGGTCCACCAGAATGACATTGGTCATATTCTGGTAGGCCAATGCCACGTCACCTGCGCTCGAGACACTGCTATCGGACCAGATTACGTCTGCGGTATTCAACACAGCATTATTGCCGTCATCTGACGCAGTCTGCCCCGTGGACGTCAGCCCCAGGTCGATGGCCACGATACCCATGTCGGTCAAGCTCGTGAGTTCAGAGGCTGTGCTGACGCCGTCACCGTCGGCATCGACCCAGACGACAAAGTTGGCGAAGGCATCATCGCCACTGTCAAACTGGCCGTTGCCGTTGGTATCGAACCCAGCCAGGCCTTCAAGGTCGGTGGTGGCACCTGCTAGATCATCCAGGAATGAGATTTCATTCTCTCCTGCAATGGCACCGTTGCCATCCCGGTCGTAGGCCAGAATGCCATCATCAGCACCCACCCAACCGGTCCTTTCGACCGCACCATCACCGTCCATATCATACCAGGCATTGCTGTCAGAGATTGCGACCAGATCAAACCCGTCGCCATCCAGATCCAGGACGATCGGCAGGGCACTCTTGAAGCTTTCGAGAACATAGTCCCACTGGACCGACATCCAGGCAGTATCCGTTTTGCCGGTTTCATCAGTGGCTTTCCAACCGATGGTGCCGGTGCCGATTGTATTGATACTGCTCGCCGCCTGCACGGCAAACCGAACAGTGTCAGCATCAACCCTGATCTGGCTGCCAAACCCGACCCAAGGTGGCGTGCCGCTATCAGCGTCGGCATTAATGCCAAGGTAGCTCAAGCCGATGTTGTCGCCATCAACGTCATTCACCGTCAAATAGCCGAACTGTTTCTTGTGGTTCTCCAGGCTGTCGGCGAAGACAAACGAGCGAGATACAATTTCGGGTTCATGCTCGGGTTCGATAGTGCCATTGACATTGATTGTAATGGTGCCATTCAGGCCGTTCGAAGAGGTGACAGTGAAAATGTCTTTCACATTGTCGGTATCATTCAAATTCTGCACAACGCTGCTGCTGTTGTTCAGATTGTAGGTCCAGGCTCCCGAAGAAGAAAGACTCAAGGTTCCATAGGTTCCGGTGAACGACCCAGACAACCATGTCTCGCCACCTGGTTCACTTGAACTGATGGTTTTGGAGACTGACAAAGTGACATCTTCCTTCACACCACCCGACGATGATGGGTTTGATGGTGTTACGTTTGTCACGGTAACGGTAAAACTATCTGTTCCAGTGTTGCCAGCCAGATCAGTTGCCCTCACTTGCCCTATATAGGTGTTGTTCAGGTTACTGTCGGTTGGGTTTTCAAAATCATGTGACCCAAAGCTGAAGCTGCTCCCATTGAAGCTGAAATGGCTTTGGTCCGATCCAGAACCCGCAACAACAGTATCAGAACCGGAGACCCCGGTAACGGTCAGGGTTGTGCTACTTCCTTCCGGGACCGATTTATCGGAAACACTCACATTTGGCGCAACGGTATCGATGGTCACCCCCGTGCTGGCAGTACCGGTTGCCGACCCTGTATTGCCTGCACTATCCGTTTTGGTGGCTGTCACGACAGCCTTGAGCGTATGCGAACCGTCATTCAGGTGTGGCGAGTTGAAGCTCCAGCTGCCGCCACTTGCGTTTGCTGTTCCCAGATAGGTGCTGCCATCATAGATTTTGATAACGACGCTCGCACCAGACGTCGCACTGTATGTACCGGACAGGCCGGGCGTGTCATCAGCTGTATAGTTGTCTGTGCTTGATGAGCCCGTATCGGATGACGCATTCAGGTCAATCGTTACGCTGGCAGATACCGGTGGAGGCGTAGTATCCAAGGTGATATCCAGCGTTGGCGTCCCACTTGCGTCTGTCGAAGAAGCTGTCAGGGTCTTCACGCCGTCCACACCCAGGTCGCTGGCGGTTATATCAACATAACCATTCGTCACATCTGCTGCAGTAAGGGTCACCGTGCCCACAAGGCTTGCGCCATTATAGACTTCAACTACCGTCCCCACAGCGCCGTCCGCGAAGGAAGCCCGCAGGGTTGGCGTCGTGTCGTTGGTGATATCGTCACTTGACGAGGACCCGCTATCAGAAGACGCAAGCAGATCGAGCGTGGTAAGCGCCATTGGCGGTGTTTCCACCACATCGGTTACGTTGACCGTGATCAGTTGGTCATCATTCAGTGATCCATCACTGGCACGAACGGTAACCTCATAGGTGCCGTCGCCGTCA
>NZ_DGNR01000003.1:453999-505864 GCF_002389025.1 Kordiimonas sp. UBA4487 | reverse complement strand
CGGTGACGTGCAGCAGGCCGTCGACGCCGCCGAGGTCGATGAACGCGCCATAATCGGTGATGTTCTTGACGATACCCTTGCGGACGTCGCCCTCTGCCATGTCGGAAACGATCTCGGCGCGCTGTTCGGCACGGCTCTCTTCGAGGATTGCGCGCCGCGAGACAACGATGTTGCCGCGAGCACGGTCCAGCTTGAGGATCTGGAATGGCTGGATTTCGCCCATCAGTGGGCCAACGTCGCGAACCGGGCGGATGTCCACCTGGCTACCGGGAAGGAAGGCGTTCACACCGCCAAGGTCGACCGTGAAGCCACCTTTGACGCGGCCGGAAATAGCACCTTTGACAGGCTCTTCGGCGTTGAAGCATTTTTCCAGTTTGATCCAGCGCTCTTCGCGGCGGGCCTTGTCGCGGGACAAGACAGCGTCGCCAAGGGCGTTTTCGATGCGATCAAGGTAGACATCAACGATGTCGCCGGCTTCCGGCTCCTTGTCTTCCATCGAGAATTCTTTGACCGGGATGCGGCCTTCGGTCTTCAGACCGATATCAACCAGCACGGCGTCATTGTCGATACGAATGACGGTGGCCGGAATGACCTGGCCTTCCTGCATTGCGCTGGCGGCCGTGGACGATTCAAACATTGCTGCGAAATCGTCGGTCGAGGGATTGAAGTTATCTGACATTTGGGTTCCTTCGGGCGGGTCGAACGGCTCAAGGCAGGCGTGCACTATTGCAGCCTGCTCAGAACAACCCGAGAGCGTGGTCTCTTGCATTTGAAGTGGTGCGGCCTGTTTGGATTTGAGGTCTCTCAAATATGAGAGCAGCCCCTTCAGGCGCGGTTTCCACGGGCCATCGCCGCCTCAACAGCCGCAATCGCCTTTTCCACTGCGGCTTCTATAGTCAGGTCGGTCGTATCTATCAAGACAGCATCTGCCGCCATTTCGGCCGGGGCGTCTTTACGAGACTGGTCTCGTTGGTCGCGAACGCGCAATTGCTCGATCACCGTTTCAAGGGCGATGTCACTTCCCTGGCCGCAAAGTTCCTTCCAGCGTCGCGCACCGCGCACTTCCACGCTGGCGTCTACCCAGAGCTTCGCATCTGCTTCCGGCGCGATAATCGTTCCGATATCCCGGCCATCGAGCAGGGCACCCAGCGGCTGGGTTGCAAAAGCCCTCTGCAGTTTGAAGAGAGCCTGGCGAACTTCCGCTATCGCCGCCACCACGCTTGCTGCCTTGCCGGCCTCAGCTGTGCGAAGGTCGGCCTCGTCGAAATCGGCAAGATCCAGGCTGCGGGCAACCGCTGCGACGCCATCTGCATCATCCAGTGCAACCCCGGCACGCATCGCGGCAACACCGGTCGCGCGGTACAGTCGCCCCGTATCCATGTGCGGCAGGCCGTAATGGGCCGATAGCCGCTTCGCGATCGTGCCTTTGCCCGACGCCGTAGTTCCATCAATGGCGATAATCATGGGGGCGGGAAGTGAGCGATCCCAAGGGGCAAGTCAAGCCGGGGCTGCCGTCGCCTCCACAAACCCTTTCCAGCCGCTCATATAGTCGATGAAGCTCTCGCCCAGCCCCTCCTGGCGCAGATGCGCGCGCGAAACCGGTAGCGCTGTCGGCTCGAAATCCGGATTGGCGGATACCTGTATTGGGAAATCATGGTGCAAGATCGCCCCCCGACCGACCACAACGAAATCGAGACCAGCCTCAACCGCTTCACGGCATTTCGCGGCTGTGGTCAGCTTTCCAGCCGCGCCCAACCGAACCTCGCCCCGCTCCAAGTCGGTGAACCAGTCGACGAGCCGGCGGTCCTGATAGGCTTCATCAACAGGCGTCTTGAATACATCCCATAGTGAAAGATCCAGATAGTCGATCTGACCCTCGGCCATGACCCGCCGTGCAACTTCACGAACCTCCATCAGGTCCATGCCGAACCTTTCCGGCGAAAGACGCATGCCAACCGAAAAATCGTCCCCGCAGGCTGCACGGATGCCGTCGATTATCTCGAAGGTCAGACGGGCCCGGTTTTCCAGACTGCCCCCGTAGTGATCATCGCGTTTGTTAATCTCGGCGCTGAGGAATTGGCAGAGCAGGTATCCATGCGCCCCATGCACTTCGACGCCATGAAATCCTGCCGCTTCGCACCGGACCGCCGCTGCAATGAAATCGTCGCGCGCCTGCTCCACTTCAGCAAGCGTCATCGCCCGCGCGCCGAATTCCTCATTATCAGACGGACAGACTGGTTGCTGCCCCTCGATCAACTCATGCGGCGTGCGCATGCCTGCATGATGCAACTGCACCACTGAGTGGCTGCCTGCGGCATTGATATTCGCGGCAAGTTCGCGGAGTCCCGGCAAGTGGGCATCATCATAACAACCCAACTGGCCCGGAAAACCGATACCATGGGGATCAATCTGCGCCGCCGCCGTCATGGTCAGGCCAAAGCCGCCTTCGGCACGCATCGAAAGCCAACGGATCTCGTCGGCGCTTAGCAGGCCATCCGCATGGCTCTGTTGATTGGTGAGAGGGGCCAGCATGAACCGGTTTTTCAGGGCTGGGCCGTGCGCAAGAGTCAGGGGGGAGTTGAGGTCTGTCATTTGACCAAGATGCCCGCTTATCGGGTCTGGTCAATTTTGACCTTGCGGAAATCAGCCTTCCGATATTTCCGCACCCAACTCCGCCATATGGCTCAGGAAGTCCGGATAGCTCGTCGCGATCATCGAGATGTCGTCAACGTGCACGGGCTTCTGGGACGCCGTTCCCATGACCAGCGCACTCATCGCGATGCGGTGGTCATGACGGGTCTCGACCAGACCACCTCCCGGAGGCGGTCCGCCGCAGCCCTGGACCGCGAACCCGTCCGGGCGTTCCTCGGCCTCAACACCGTTGGCACGCAGCATGGCAACAACGGCACCGATCCGGTCCGACTCCTTGACGCGAAGTTCTTCGGCGCCGGTTACAATTGTCTCGCCGTCCGCAAAGGCCGCCATGACACCCAGGATCGGGAATTCATCGATCATCGAAGGCACAAGGCGTTCCGGCACCGCCTTGCCGGAAAGATGCGCCGACCCTGCATGAATGTTGATCAAACGTTCACCAGCCGCATCCCCCATTTCCTCCGCGCCCAGATGCGCGCCCATCAGATTTGCAACATCATAGAAGCCGGAACGTGTGGGGTTGGACATAATACCCTCAACCATCACATCGCCCAGCGGCGAGAGGATACCGGCCGCGACCAGGAAGGCGGCGGAAGATGGATCGCCCGGAATGGCCGCATCAATGGCCGACAACATCTGTCCACCCGCCAGTGAAACGCGGACACCCTCGCTTCCAATCCGCTCAGTGCCAACCTCGACACCGAAGCCGCGCAGCATGCGTTCGGTATGGTCGCGCGTCTGGCGCGCTTCTTCGACAATGGTGGTGCCTTCTGCGTTCAGTCCCGCCAGCAATACGGCCGACTTCACTTGAGCCGACGCAACAGGAGGCACATAAGTGATCGCCTTGAGACTTTCGGTCCCGACAATTGCGAAGGGCAACTGACCGTCCGGCCCGGCCGTGTCGAGGCCCCGCATCAGGCGCAAGGGTTTCAGGATACGATTCATGGGGCGTGAGCGCAGGCTCTCGTCCCCGGTCATCTCCACATTGATCGGATAGCCGGACACCAACCCCATCATCAAGCGTGAACCTGTTCCGGAATTGCCAAAATCCAGTAATTTGGTCGGCTGGGTCAGTCCTTTTTCCCCAACACCGGTAACTTCCCAGGCACCCGGCCCCGTTTGTTTTACCGTTGCACCCAGGGCCTCCATTGCCCAGCCCGTGCGGAGCACATCTTCGCCCTCCAGAAGCCCGGTAAACCGGCTCTTTCCTACCGCGAGCCCCCCGAAGATTAGTGCCCTGTGAGAGCAGGATTTATCACCCGGCGCTCGTATAACGCCCTTGAGACTTTTAACGGGTCGGCTGGTCCAGACCATTTCAGGTACATTCCGTGGTTGATTGACGACGTGAAATGGGGCTTTGACAGCGTGAGGCGTTCATGGCAAGCGCCCGGCCATATCAAATTCAGAGAAGACTTAAAGGAGGCTGTCTCCCATGTCGAAAGACAAACTTGGAACCAAACAGGTCTGCCCGTCCTGCGAGGCACGCTTCTACGACCTCAACAAACGTCCGTGCGTCTGCCCAAAGTGCGGCGAGGAGTTTGACCCGGAAGACGAAGTCATCCGCACCACGATCACGAAAGTGAAGGCCAAGGCTGCCAAGGCCGCGGTCAAGACCGAAGATGATGACGAGGATGATGACGACGAGGACGACTCCGCCGCCCGCGCCAATGACGATGATGAGGACGAGGATGATGAAGTCGACGAGGAAGTCGCCAAAGAGCTTGGCGGCGACGAAGAAGAAGTGATCCTGGAAGGCGCATCCGAAGACGACGAGGACGGCGACACGCCCGCCAAGGTTCCTGCCGGCTTCAACGAGGAGGGTGTCGACGATGACGACGATGACGTCCTGCTGGATGACGACGACGATACCGATTTCGAAATCGACGCAGATGTCGACGATGATGACGACGACGATCTGCCGCTCGATGACGAGGATGATGAAAAATAAACTTGAATCACGGGAGCGACGGTTGTAACTGCGTCGCTTCCGGTTCGGGGCCATAGCTCAGTTGGGAGAGCGCTTGCATGGCATGCAAGAGGTCGTCGGTTCGATTCCGTCTGGCTCCACCATTTCCTTCCTCGCCCGAACCGGGCTCGCGCGGGTAGCCCGTTTTCTGAACCTCGCATGAATATTACGGCTGCACAGCAGCACATCATCGTGATGCGATGCCTTCAAGATGCCCCAATGCCGGCCTTGAACGGGAACCTTTATCCCCCACCTTTATTGTGAACAGTGGAACAGATCGTTCCGACGTTCGGCATGTCTGTCTCTTGCGACGGAAAGGATTGGAGCGATGACAACAGAACTGAAAACGAACCCGTTTGAAAACGATGCCTTCGTATATATCCGCCATCTTGATGCCGGAGAGCTTTCAGGGATTCTTCCCGCGAACGCCATCGACCAGATCGACGAACCTGAAGATTTGTTCGTCGTGGCATCTGCCGACGGAGTCCACTTGGCCGTAGTCCAGGGGCGCGAAGCCGCCTTTGCTGCCGCCCGGTCGCACGACCTCAAACCCCTGAGCGTGCACTAGGATACGATTTCAAACTAATACTTGCCTTTCCCTCCCCTTGGATTGAAATTCGATTCAAACCAAGGGGAGGGTTGAACTTTGAAACGCATTATTCTGGGCTCTGTGTGTTTGAGTATTGCCGCACTGGCCTCATGCGGCGATTCCGCACCAAAAGATGATGCCGCCCCTGCCGCTGGCATAGTTTCGGCCGAAGGAGATTTTGCCACAAATTTGCAGACAGCCCTCATCGAGGCTGTTTCCGGCAGCACCGTCGAGCTTCCTGAAGGCCACTTCCAACTTGAAACCGGCCTTTCCCTCGACGTGAACGGCATCACGCTTATTGGCGCGGGATCGGACAAGACCATACTCGATTTCTCCGGCCAAACCGGTGCCGGCGAGGGCCTTCTGGTTACATCGGACGATGTCACGCTGGCTGAATTCTCCATTCGCGACACCAAGGGCGACGGCATCAAATCCAAAGGAGCGGACCGGATCACCTATCGTGACCTGATCGTGGAATGGTCTGGCGATCCCGACGAAAGCAATGGCGCATACGGCGTATACCCGGTCGAATCACGAGACGTGCTCATCGAGCGCGTTGTCGTACGCGGTGCATCCGATGCGGGTATCTATGTCGGCCAATCCAAAAACATCATCGTTCGCAATTCGGTCGCCGAGTACAATGTTGCCGGCATCGAGATCGAAAATTCGATGAATGCGGACGTTTACGGAAATATTGCCCAGCACAATACTGGCGGAATTCTTGTTTTCGATCTGCCTGACCTGCCGCAAACGGGCGGGCACTCAACGCGCATCTTCAACAATCAGATCATCGACAACAACACCCGCAATTTCGCCCCTGCCGGCAATATCGTGGCGGGCGTACCATCCGGAACGGGCGTCATCATCATGGCCAACCGTAACGTGCATGTGTTTTCGAACAATTTTTCAAACAATCGCTCGGCGCACATTCTGATGACAGCCTATCCCGAACCCTTCAGTGACGAAGCATACAACCCTGTGCCTCGCGATGTCGTACTTGTTGGCAATTCCTATTCTGGCGGCGGCGACGACCCCCAAGGCATGCTGCAACCCATCGCCGAAGCCATGGGAGGCATCCTGCCGGAAATCGTCAGCGATGGCGTAGTGGCATGGGAAGGCGGCAGTGTTCCGACAACCAACATCTCCATTCAGGAGGATGAGTCGGTTGGCTTCATCGATCTGGGCATTGGCAAGTATCCTGCCGATCCAGCCAGCATCGCCCCATCCAACCAGCGTCCCGACGCTGCGCCAGCGGAGCAACCATCGGCAGTCGTACTGCCACAGGATGAAAAATAGCGGTCGACACGATGATTGCGCGCCTTTTTCTGATTGCCTGCCCGCTGGTGACGGCCTGCGGCGGTTTTGATCATACGGCCGCGCCATCCCTCGAAACAATCCTGAGCGACACACCCGCCCAAACGCTATCAGAATACGGATTGTTTACAGACCGTGCCGCCGAAACGCCCGCAAACCGGGTTTTGGCATATGACCTCGTAAACCCCCTCTTTTCCGACCACGCCGTAAAGCATCGCTTTGTTTTCGTGCCCGGTGGCGAACAGGCAATCTACTCGGATACGGATGTCTTCAGCTTTCCTGTCGGTACCGTGCTGGTAAAAACCTTTTCCTTCGCGCCGGACATGCGCACGCCCGAGACAGACCGGTACAAGGTGGAGACAAGGCTCCTGATCCACAAGGAAGATGGTTGGGCCGCGTTTCCTTATATCTGGAACGCGTCCGGTACGGAGGCGACCTACGCGCCTGCGGGCAAGCAACTCAATATCGACATGATCGATCCTTCCGGAACGCCTTTGGGCATTCGTTACGCCATACCGAACAAGAACCAGTGCAAGACCTGCCACCAAAGCGGAGATTCGGTTCTACCGATCGGGCCAAAAGCGCGAAACCTGAATCATGACGGGCCGACAGGTTTCAGCCAACTCTCCAACTGGCAGGCCCGCGGCATAATCGATGGTGTTCCGGCTCATCCACCCGTGGTCCCTCCTGTCTGGGAGACGCGCCTTCCGGTCGAGTCCCGCGCCCGTGCTTATCTGGATATAAACTGCGCCCACTGCCACAAGGCGGATGGATTAGCCTCCAACTCCGGCCTCTGGCTCGGCTGGACCGAAACCGAGCCTGTAAAGCTTGGTCTCGGTAAACATCCGACTGCTGCCGGGCGCGGCTCAGGCGGGCGGAGCATGGTCGTAGAACCGGGTCAGCCCGACCAGTCGATCCTGGTCTTTCGCATGGCCTCTGACGAAGCGGGCATCGCGATGCCGGAACTCGGCCGCAGCGTGATTGATGAAGACGGCCTGTTGCTGGTCCGGGAATGGATTGAAAGCCTCGACGGGCAGGAGTAGTTCCAGCCTTGCCCTTGCCGAACCGCGAGCATAGGGTGCGCGCGTTTTGCACCCTCAAGAATGGCTCATCATGCCCGACACCCAGACAACAGACCTTCCCGTGACCCTGTCCGATATCGAAGCGGCCGCCAGCCTGCTCGAAGGCCAGATCGTTCATACACCGTTGAACCTGTCTCGGACCCTGTCTCATATTACCGGCGCAGAAGTGTGGGTGAAGTTCGAGAACCAGCAATTCACCGCCGCCTTCAAGGAGCGCGGCGCGCTCAACAAGCTGTCGAAACTGACCGACGATCAGAAGCAACGTGGCGTGATCGCGGCCTCTGCCGGCAACCATTCTCAGGGCGTGGCTTATCACGCGCGACGCCTGGGTATCCCGGCCACCATCGTGATGGCCAAGACCACCCCATTCAGCAAGGTCGAGCATACGCGGAGCCACGGGGCACGCGTTCTGCTGGAGGGACTGATCTTCGACGAAGCCAAACAGTATGCAATGGAGGTTTGCGAGCGCGACAATCTTACCTTCCTGCACCCTTTTGACGACCCAGACATCATCGCGGGCCAGGGCACGATCGCACTGGAAATGCTGACAGCCCAACCAGACCTCGACACGCTGGTCGTTCCGATTGGCGGCGGCGGACTGATCAGCGGCATCGCCATTGCGGCAAAGGCCCTGAAACCGGACATCCAGATCATCGGCGTCGAGGCGGCGATGTATCCTTGTATGCACGCCGCGCTTCGTGGCGAAACGCCAAAAACCGGCGGCGCCACGATCGCGGAAGGCATTGCCGTGAAGGAAGCGGGTGAATTGACCCGTCAGATCTGCGCCGAACTGGTCGATGACATCGTTCTCGTTGAAGAAGAACATCTCGAGCGCGCCATCACGCTGTACGCGGAAGTCGAGAAGACCATCGCCGAAGGCGCAGGCGCAGCGGGCCTCGCAGCCTTGATCGCTCATCCCGCCCGCTTTCAAGGCCGAAAGGTCGGTCTGGTGCTCTGCGGCGGCAACATCGACACGCGCTTGCTGTCCTCAGTGCTGACACGCGCTCTCGTCCGTGAACACCGCCTGACTTCTATCCGGATCATCGGCGACGACCGGCCCGGCCTGCTCGCACTCGTCTCCAAGATTATTGGCGACCAGGGTGCCAACATCATGGAAGTTGCGCACAATCGGATCGCGCTGGATGTGCCCGCCAAGGGAGCCGAATTCGATATCCTGATTGAGACACGCGACGCACAGCATACGCAGGAAGTGATCGATGCATTGGCGCAGGCAGGCTATCCTCCGCGCTCACTTTGATCGATATATCAGCCGCCAAGGTGACTTGGTGGCGAGACCTGACTAAACCCGCCTGAACATCCCAGCCAACTGGAGAGTTACATGATCCGGACCATAATCGCAGCCTTCGCGGCCACTCTGCTTGTTGCCTGCGGCGGCACTCCCGACACCGCTGACCTGGATGCAACATTTGAAACCTATCTACCTTGGGACGCTGAACGTTCTGACGTGGAAACCGGCATGGGTGGTCTGGAATATATCGTTTTGAAAGAAGGCCCCGATGGCGGTGCCAGTCCTGTTCCGACAGACATGGTGCGCGTGCATTATGAAGGCCGCACGGCTGGCGGCGACAAGTTCGACTCCTCCTATGATCGCGGCTCCCCCTCCATGTTCCGCCTGAATCAGGTCATCCCGGGCTGGACGCAGGGTCTGCAACAGATGACTGAAGGCGACGTCTACCTGTTCTACATTCCGAACGCTCTGGCCTATGGCAATCGCAATCGCGGTGATGTCATCAAGGCTGGTGACGATCTCGTCTTCCAGGTTGAACTGGTGGAAGTGATGGAACCGAAATCCGCCGACGCCGAAGCGTGGGAGAAGTACACACCTTGGAATCCAGAATTGCCGGAAGTTCAGAAAACGGAGTCGGGCCTGCAATTCGTCGTGCTGGAGAGCGGAGATGCCGCTGGCGGGAGCCCGGTAAATGGCGAAATGGTCGCTGTCTACTATGAAGGCCGCCTTGTGGAGACCGGCGAGATGTTCGACAGCGCCTTTCAGCGCGGGCAACCGGAAACATTCCCTTCCAATCGCCTGATCCCCGGCTGGGTAGAGGCGCTCGCCATGATGAAGCCGGGTGATCGCTGGTTGATGTATATCCCGTCAGATATCGCCTATGGCGCGCAAGGCACACCGGGCGGTCCAATCCCGCCAAATGCCGACCTGATGTTCGAAGTCGAACTGCTGGACGTGATCAAGAGCAATTAAGGGTACGGGTCGGACGGCGGAGCATACGTGTCCTCCGGCCCCATCTGTGTGGTCTCGTCCTCTGGACGGATATCCGCCCGAAAAAAGATCGGCAGGTCGAGAGACGTCTGGAACCAGGGCCGTTCCGCCCCGTCCGTGCGCGCTTGAACATCCAACGCAACGCGGCGCATGACCGTCTCGATATCAATTCGGTCCTCGGACTGGATTATCCGGGAGAAGGAGCCCGCAAATTCCGAATCCGTCTGCGGGTTCAATCGATGTGTGCCCGGCGCAACCGCATATGCGACGACCACATTGTCCCGACCAAAGTCTTCGTTGAAGCCGGGATCACCGCCCCGGTGGCCCATTCCGTTAAATGGACGCCCGCAATCCGCCAAAACCATAATCGCTTGGGCGGATGAACTTTCCAGACGCGTAACCAGGTCACCAAGTCGAACCGATGACTGTGCCGCCTCGAATTTATTACGCGGCAGTTCGCCTTCCATCATGAGGTAATTGTCTCCGGAAATATCGGTGCCGTATCCCGCAAAATAGACAAGCCCCACGGCAGCCGGCCCGGCAACTCTCAAGCGATCAATGAAAGCATCCACATGACTGAAAAAGTCCGAATACTCAGTGTCGGGAACATACACTGTACTGTACCCGCTGGCTTCCAGCGCGGCGCGAACCTTTTCGCCGTCCGTATGGGTACCAGACAGAGAGAAGGCCTGTGATGTTGCATACGAATTCGCAATCACCAGGGCTTGCCGGAGCGGCCAGCGTGCTCCACCCGGCGTCATCTCGACCCGGTCCAACTCCCACGAGCCAATCTTGATGTCAGACGACCGCCGTTGCAGCCGCGAAAGATTCATGGGCTCCTGACGCTGAAAAGTCTTTTCCAACACATCGAGACGCACCTGTTCGAACATGTCCCGAACGGTGGTTGCCGGTTTGCTCAGGCGCGTGCTGAGCGCGCTGGCATAAGGCCCATTACCATCATCTGCGCGGCCATCGCTGGCCGTTTCGCCTTCCCAGGTTGCAAAGGACAGGAACATGTTGCGCTCCCCCGCCCCGCCGGCAGTGCGGCGTAATCCTCGGAAGGATTCGCCGCCGCCAAGCGAGCGCTGCGCCTCCGGAAGCTGCAGCACATTTCGACAGGCATCAATCGCCACGACGCTTGGGGCGTCCAGCGCATCCAGTTTCTGCATCAACCAGTCGAGCGACACCGAATCATCCCACAGGGCATCGTCCAGCACGTCGCTTTCTCCGACCGGAATCAAGTAATTGCCTTCGTTCTCCCGCGCGGCCCCGTGACCGGAATAGTAGAAAAAGCCCATCGCATCCGGACCCGCTTCTTTCAGCACGTCCACATAGTCCCGGATCGCAGCCATCATGGTTGAGCGGTTCGCATCGCGGACAATGTCACCTGACACGAGTCGAAAGCCGCAACTTGCAATCCCCTGCGCCACCAACTCCGCATCATTGACCGGGTTTGCCAATGTGCCAATGCCACTGGAATAGGCTGCATTCCCCATGATCAGGGCAATCCGAGGCTTTGCGGGCGTTTCCTGGGTATGCCCCGGCCACGGCATGGCAGCAGCGCCTCCAAGAAGCATCATGTGTCGACGTGAGATCATCTTCACCCTCTTTGACGACCGAGCGCCAAGTTTGCCGATGCGGACCTCCTGCGTCAACGCCGCGGCCATTTTTGGGTTGCTTCAACCCGGAGCGGCTGACAGGAAGGGCCGGAATTTGATCAGGGGACCCTACATAGTGACGATTACTGCGGACCAACTCGGCCGGATTGCCCTCGATGCCGGCAAGCTCATAATGGATATCTATGCGAGCGACTTCGGCGTGGAACACAAAGGCGATGCGTCACCAGTAACTGAAGCCGACCAGCGCGCGGAAGAATTGATCCTGAAAGGTCTCGCTGAGGCAGAACCTGATCTCGCCGTGGTGGCAGAGGAATCCTTCAGTGAAGGCAAGGTGCCCGAACATGGTTATCGGTTTGCGCTGGTTGACCCGCTCGATGGCACCAAGGAATTCGTGAACAAGAATGGCGAATTCACGGTCAATGTGGCGATCATAGAACATGGCCGCCCAGTCATGGGTGTTGTGTATGCGCCAGCCAAGAACCGGCTGTTCGTTGCGGAAAGCCACAATTCCGCCTGGCAAGCCACGGCGGAACCCGGCGGCGAGCTTCCAACGGTCCGCAAAGCGCTGAAGATTCGGCCTGCGCCCGAAGTTGGCCTGACCGCTGTGGCGTCCAAATCCCACCGCTCACCTGAAACGAATGAATGGCTCAGCAAGTTCAATGTGGCCGAAACGGTGGGTGCAGGCTCTTCGCTGAAGTTCTGCCTGATAGCAGCAGGAGAAGCTGACCTCTATCCCCGCATGGGTCGCACCATGGAATGGGACACCGCAGCCGGCCATGCTGTTGTGGAAGCCGCGGGTGGCCGCGTCCTGACGGAAGAAGGCACACCCTTGCTCTATGGCAAGACCGGTCGAGGGTACGATAATCCGCATTTCATCGTATACGGCGACGTCACCCCCGCCTGAGGACCGATCTCGATTTTTCTCGTCAGACCTGCCAGAATCGCGGGCGAAGGATTTGGATCATGGCACGACAGTATTTTGGAACCGATGGCATACGCGGGCGCGTGAACACACCGCCCATGACCGCAGAATCCGCTTTGCGGCTTGCGATTGCTGCAGCCCGCACTTTTGCCCCGAATGGCAGTCGTGAAGTCGTCATTGGTCGTGACACACGCCGCTCAGGCCAGATGATTGAAGCAGCCTTGATTGCAGGCCTGACCAGTATGGGGCTCAAACCCGTGCTGCTGGGCATTGTCCCCACTCCTACCGTCGCCTTGATGACACGCGAGACCGGGGCCGCCCTCGGTCTGATGGTCTCGGCTTCACATAACAAATCAGACGATAACGGGATCAAACTGTTCAGTCCCGCAGGGATCAAGCTTACGGACGCCGAAGAAGAGGCTCTGGAAGCCGCCATGGCATCAGCCTTTGAAGGCGACTTCGCCCCGCCACCCGCCATTTCAACGCCGCATCACATGAAGGGCGCAACCACTCTCTACCTGGAACGCTGCCTTGAAACGGTGGGCACGGACATTGATTTCTCTGGCCTGAAGATCGTCCTGGATTGCGCGCATGGCGCGGCTTACGAAGTTGGCCCGGCGGCACTGCGCCAACTGGGCGCCGACGTAACAATCATTGGCAACACGCCCGATGGGCTGAACATAAATGCAGGGGTCGGCTCCACAGCCACCGGCCTGCTGAAGTCTACCGTCACTGAGACGGGTGCGGACATTGGCATCGCCTTCGATGGCGATGCTGACCGCGTTATCGTGATTGATGAGTTGGGTGAAGAAGTGGATGGCGATCAGGTCATGGCGCTCATCGCGGGCGAACTGCATCGCGCCAACCGTCTCAAAGGGGGTGGTATGGTCGCCACAATCATGTCGAACATGGGGCTTGCCGAATATCTCAAGGGACTGGATCTCACCCTCGCCCGTACCAAAGTGGGCGATCGCTATGTCGGCGAACATATGCGCCAACATGGTTTCAATCTGGGCGGCGAACAGTCCGGCCATATCATCCTGTCCGACGTCTCTACCACAGGCGACGGTCTGCTGGCGGCACTTCAGGTGCTGAAGACGCTCGCCTCCAGTGATCTGCCCGCTTCCAGTATCATGCGGGTGTTTGAGCCTGCACCACAGGAATTGGTCAACATTCCCTTCAATGGCTCCAATCCCCTTGAAAGCGCAGGCGTGGGCGATGCCCTGACGCAAGCGGACGAGCTGTTGGGCGAGCGCGGCCGGATGGTTGTACGCAAATCGGGCACGGAACCCCTGATCCGGGTCATGGCTGAGGCCCTGGATGACGAACTGATGCACCGTGCGCTTTCGCTAGTGGTCGCTGCAGTACGGGCCGAAGCCTGAGATACTTCTGACGCGACCTAATCGCGAAGTCTTTGAAGCAACAGGGTTTTTCAGTCTCGATAAGTCTTTGTCAGTATTTTCCCGATATAACCTATGTTGTATCGGGGGACGTATAATGACGTTTGACGCGCGAGGCGGGGAAAAATCATCAGGCGGAAACACGCTTGTTTTCGGAGCGATCACCCTGACCGTTGTGGCAGGNNCAGGCGCATTCTTCGCTGTGCTCCACCTCCCTCATTCAGCGAACCGTGCTGCGCCGGGAAGCGCTCATACACTTGCCCAGGCGCAAGACGCTGCCAGCACAACAGAAATGGAATATCCGGAGTTCTCGGGAAAATCGGCCAAGTCATTCCTGTCCGCCCTCAGCCGCGTCGATCCCGCGGCACGCGCAAGTCTGGATCGGCGGCTCGCCAAAGCCGACGCATACGATCATACAAAAATTGCCATTGAAGAGGCTGGCAAGGTTTTGGCCCGGCACAAGTCAGACCTGGCAAAGGCTGATATGCGCCATGTCGATGACTGGCTGGATATGACCCGGTCGCAGCTCAAAAGCGCTTCGCGTTCCAAACATCGCTGGTGTGCAGGCAGCCGATATCAGGACTTCAACACAGCGTCAGGCCTGTCGGGTCAGATGGCCGCCGCATCCGACCTCGCAGATCTTGGCTCCGAACTGACCGACTATTCTTTTGCGTCAATCAGTATAGCGCTTGTGGCCATCGAAGACGCCCAAACGCGTCCCGTAAAGCACGGCAACTTGACGTCTCGCGATGAAGCTGCACTTCAGGGCGTCGCGATGTCCCTGATGTCGGATCCACAAATTATGCCACTCCTGCTGGCCTCCGGACCGGAAGGACCGTCGAAATCGGCGCTGGCTTCCCTCGATATGTGCCAATTGGGCGCGACCGCCGTAACCGCGCTGAAAACCCTGCCCCACGGGACCAAGGGCCGCGCATTCGCTGAAATGGTTCGTTCTGCGGATTTCAGCGGCGGAGACCTCAGCCAGTTAAAGAACTTGTCGAGCTTCTAAGTTACAGGCGCTGCACGCCAGACTGTTCCAGTCGCCATTCCAGCACATCCAGACGGTCCTGACCGAAGAAGGCCTCCCCTTCGAACACCATCAGCGGCACACCCCAATGATGCGGGTCCTGAGCAGCCTGGTTCTCGGCAATCAAAGCTTCGAGCCGATCCTTCTCGGCTTCTTGCCGAGAGTCTAGATCAGCGAGGTCAAACCCTGCACGCGCCGCAGCTTCAGCCAGAGCGGTCCCTTCGGTCCAAGCCCCTCCTGACCAGATCAGGCTGGAGACTTCATCCATAAAGGCCCACCCCTCGGCGTCGCCAACCTCACATGCAAGAATGCCCATACGGGTCAGCCGTCCAATATGCGGCTGGTCCGGTGAAATCTCGCGGGTCATCATGTTCATGACGACGGGATCCGGATTGAGCGCTCCGAGCGGTAGCCCCAGATATTGCGACAGGCGGACAATATCCCTCATCAGATAAGGCACCCATTGCGGCCGTATTTCGGAGAAGAATTCCGGGGTTCGAATGGCAATCGGATAGACTGGACGCGGACGCACCCGCACTTCCCAGACATTGCTCATGCTGCGAAGGCGCTTGGTCGCGAGATAGGAATAGGGCGAACGAAACGACCAAAAGACGTCAACGGTTTTCATATGGTCATCTTGGCGGCGTATTGCCGTCTTCACAAGGCCGGAATTTACCCCCATTTAGCCTGTCATGGGCTTCGATGACACCTTCCGCCAATTCATGGACAAATTCCAGATGCCGGACTTTTCCGCCGTTGACTGGAAAGGCTCGGTCGATCGTCTGCGCCAGCAATTCTATGTCGCCAGTCGCGCGATCGAGCGTGACGCCCCGGAGATGGCAAATATCTCGCTGATCACCATTCCCGGCCCCGGCGGGCCGATGAAGGCACGCATCTACACACCCCTCGGCGCGGGCATTCCGCCTGGTCCGGGAATCATCTTCTTTCATGGCGGCGGCTTTGTGCTCGGTGACCTCGACAGCCATGACATGATCTGCAAACGGCTGGCCGAAGGCGCGCGCTCCAGGGTGATCGCGGTCGACTACCGGCTCGCGCCGGAACACAAATTTCCCGCGGCCCATGAAGATGCCCTCGCCGCATGGAACTGGATCACCACCCATGCCGAAACGTGCGGGGTTGATCCGGACCGGCTGGCGGTCAGCGGCGACAGCGCTGGCGGAAACCTGTCAGCCTTTCTGGCTCAGGAATTGTTGCGGACAGGCCAAAAGGGCCCTGCCTTTCAGCTGTTGCTCTATCCGCTTGTTCAGTTTGTGGACATCCGGACGAAGAAGATGAGCTTTCAGGAAGGTGGCTTCTTCATATCAGCCAATCTGTTCGAGTATTTCCGCGATGCCTATATCGGGAATGATGCCGAACGAATGGATCCTCGCGTCTCGCCCCTCTTCGCAGAACCGAATGCCTTCAAGGGCCTGCCGCCAGCGCACTTCGTACTGTGCGGCTGGGACCCGCTCAAGGATGAAGGCCTCGCCTATGCTGACAAGATGGCGAGTTTTGGCGTGCGCGTCAGCGTGCGCGAACATCCGGGCATGGTACATGGCTTCATGAACATGACCGCCCTGTCAGATGCCGTGCGCGTTGCTATCCGCGATGCCGGCGTTGAAGCTGGCCGGGCACTTGGCGCCTTCTGACATCCCGGCATAAAAAAGGGGACGACCCGAAGGCCGTCCCCAGTGCTGCATTCGATGGCAATCAGTTGCTGCCGCCGAAACGCTTGGTCACACTTATCTTGAATGTACGGCCAAACGGATTGTGTGTGTAGGGATCATAATTCAGATCGAACTGTGCAAATGGTGGATCTTCATCCGTCACGTTCACCACAGACAGACCGAGGTCGAGGTCCCAAGCGGTCGACTGCCAAGTGTAGAACAGGTCGAACGTGGTCTGGCTATCGATCTCCGTCGTGTTGTTGCCAGTCAGGTCGCCACGCTCATCATCATATGCATCCATGTAACGCATCACAGCGCGGAAGTTGTGATCACCCATCTCATAGTTGCCGAAGATGTTGGCTTTGAGCTGCGGCAGCGAGCGGGAGAAATTCGACCGGTTGAACTGGCCGACCCGATCACCGCCGGCAATCATCACGCCTTCGATGTCGAAATCGTCCACATCATACTCTATGATATAACTGGCTTCGCCGCCGAGGGTGAAGCTTGAGGTGTTCATGTCCCAGACCTGTTCGGCACGGACGTCCATGCCGGACGTCTGAATGTCCGGGCCGTTCACGACATTTGTCCTGATACGGGCAATTTCATCGGCTGTATTGATGCCGTCACCATTGTTGTCGGTGAAGGTGATCCGCGACAGGATCGGGTTCTCCAGGTCCCCAGCCGCCAGGGCCGCAACGGCGGCACCCACGATCGACGACTGGTCTTCGACAATGATCGGATCCGAGAAGTCGAAATTGTAGTAGTCGATCGACGCGGTGAATCCGTTCTGGTTGTCATACAGGGCGCCGACATTGAAGCTGAAAGCCGATTCCGGGCTCAGGGCCGCATCGCCGAACTGGTCGACCGCCTTGAACGCCGAGGCTGCACCGACGAACTGCAAGGTCGTGACCTGGCCGGACAGCTGGTTCAGGGTTGGTCCGCGGAACGAGGTCTGGGCCGAACCTCGCAGGGCGAGGTTGTCATTGGCCTGCCACTTGATCGCAACCTTTGGGTCGAAGGTCGAGCCAACATCGCCACCATAATCTTCGTAGCGCATGGCCACCTGCATATCTATGTCCTCATAGAGCGGCACCTGCAGTTCACCGAAGACGGCATAGATGGTCTGGTCCTCATCCACTGGCGTCGTACCGGCCAAGAAGGAGAATGGTCCCGTGCCGCCCGGGCCCGGATTGAGGGTCAGGTTCGTCACGTCGTTTGGAACGACTTCATAACCTTCCCGACGCACCTGCATGCCGACGCCCCAGCCCACTTCGCCACCAGCGGCCTGGATGCCGCTCATGCCGGACATGGAGGCATCAAATACCAGAAGGTCTGTGGTCACCGTGGTGCCGACACCGTCCGTCAGCCAGTCGGCCAGCGTTTCGGTGTTTTCCAAGCCTGGTACATAGCTCGGGTTCGCGACACCGGTAATTCCGTTGGCAGCAATCGCGTTCGAGAACGGGTTGTAATATTCACACCCGCCGGCACCGGCCGTCAGCGATCCGGCATAGCCGGCCGCATAGGGCTGGGTTCCGGTCGCCGGGTCGTTCCCCGTGATCGGGTCCGTACAGACACCAAATCCGTTCAGAGCGGCGGTGAAGCCAGCGATATAGGTGTCATTCGTCACCCGCTCGCCTTCCGTGGTCGACCAGCTCAGCGCGGCATCCCAATTGATGCCATTGTCGAACTGCCCGGCCAGGTCACTGGCCACACGATAACTCTCATAGGTACGGAAGCCTTCCTGCGGTCCGCCATCCGATCCGGGGTAACCGCCCCAACCAAACGAACGGCCGATAAACAGCGCCGCCAGCGTGCCGGCCGGGAACTGACCAGGATTGTCGGCCATGTATTGCTGGAAGCCAGGATGCGAGGCCGGAACAACTTGGGTCGCAAGCTCCTGCGGCGGATAAGACGGAGACGTCTTCCAAGACGGCACGTCGCTGTAGCCATAAAGGCCCTCGATGTGGAAATCGATGCCATTGCCGAAGGTCCGGTTGTACTCGGAGAAGACCTGGTAGCGCTCCTCTTCCTCGACCAGGTTGTCATACTGGGTGAAGTTGAAGTTGCACAGGCCGCTAGCCGGATTGACGAAGCCGCCCGTATCAACACAGCCGAGGTCGCCGGTCGGACCCTGGATTGCTCCGACCTGGCCGCCAATAAGTCCCAGTGGCACATAATAGCCGGGATTGGACAGGGTGGACCAGCCGCCGACCGGATTATCGGCATAAGGCAGGATCGCCCAGTCCTTCTCCAGCAGTGGCACTTCCGGACGGAAATTGTAGCCTACCGAAGTGACCCAGTTCCAGTTGCCGCCCTGCATGCCGTAGGAGGCATTGATGTTGTACTCGCCGTCGGTGCCGTCGAATTGCTGGAAGTCAGCGCCGATTTCGAACCCTTCCAGGTCTGACCGTGTTATGAAGTTCACGACGCCGGCAATGGCGTCCGAACCATAGATCGCGGCCGCGCCATCCTTCAGCACCTCGATCCGGCCGACTGCGGCACTCGGGATCATGTTCGTGTCAATGAACAGCTGCGCCTGCTCGCCAATCGCATAAGGGTGATAGGTCTGGCGGCGTCCGTTGATCAGGACCAGTGTCCTGGCTGGGCCAAGCCCGCGTAGGTTGACGTTGGACGTACCTTCCAGGCCGTTCGAGGCGAACTGATTGGTTTGTCCATCAACACCCGACGACACGCCGAGATTCCGGATCAGTTCCGTTATCGATGGCGAACCCTCAAGCTTCAATTCAGCGGCGGTCAGCACGTCGACTGGCAGCGCGGCATCTTCTGGCGTACCCGCGATCAACGAACCAGTAACCGTAACAGTCGACTGGCGCAGCTCGCTCCCGTCTTCCTCCTGCGCGACGGCTGGCATACCGACTGCCAGCGCAACGCAAGACGCACTTATCCACATTTTCATTTGGTGTTTCATATACTTCCTCCCGTGGTGTGAGCGGCCGAATCTAGTGTTCAGCTCATGTCTCACTCGCAGCCAGCATATGCTCGCTTACGGACGGAAACAGGGTAATTTTGTTGTGCGGTGCAACAAATCGCCGCGGCTTCCTCAAGGGAAGTTATGATTACAACGTTGTCTTACTTCGGCGCGTGATCCAGACCTGCACAATTTCTGAACATATTAGGTCGGAAATGGCCTGATTGTGGCGCAAATGTTACAGTAAAAAACAATCCCCGACAGACTCGTTATTTGAGGCTGAATCTATCGAAATAGCGATTATTTTTAACTGTACCCGCCGCCAAGAGCGGGCTCCGAAATACCCTCCCGGAACTATAATATTACAATCAGGAAACTGCTATGCATCTCAAACAATCGTTGTTTGCGACGGCTTCTGCCGTCCTTCTAATTGCGACCCATGCTCAGGCTCAGGAAGCCGAAACCGAGCGCGAATCGGCAATCGATCGCGTCCTTGGAACGGTCACCGTCACCGCCACAAAGAAAAAAGACGTCGAGAATGTTCAGGATGTGCCCGTCGCGGTTACGGCCTTCAATTCCGACACACTTGACGCGCTGAACGTCACGACGCTGGAAAGCCTGTCCTACTCATCCCCGAACGTTTCGCTGGATGATGTGGGCACGTCACGCGGCACGGCGAACTTCGCCATTCGTGGTCTGGGCGTGAACTCGTCCATCCCATCGATCGATCCGGCCGTCGGTGTCTTCGTTGACGGTGTCTATCTTGGCGTGAACAGCGGCGTCGTCGTCGACCTGTTCGACGTGGACAGCATCGAGATCCTGCGCGGCCCTCAGGGCCTGCTCTTCGGACGCAACACAACAGGTGGTGCGGTTGTCATCAACTCAGGCAATCCGACCGACGAATTCACCTACAAGCTCGGTGCCAAGGTCGATGGCCCTGTGGATGAAGACCGTGGTGGCGCCAGCGCCACTGTGCAGGGTTATGTCTCCGGCCCGCTGATTGAAGGCGTGCTGAACGGCAAGATCGGCGCTTCCTATACGACCGATTCCGGCTATTTTGAAAACCAGTACAATGGCGACAATCACGGCGAGCTCCAGACCGCAACCTATCGCGGCGCCCTGGAATTCACGCCGACGGAACGCCTGACCTTCCTCGGCAAGATCGAATACACTGACAGCCGCGGTGACGGCCCGTCCGGCCAGAACCGGTCCTACTTCGACCGCGACACGTTTGATTTCTCGATCGACGAGCCAGGTCTGGCGGAATCCGAAACCATCTTCGGCTCCCTTCGCACCGATTATGATGTCGATTTCGGCAATGGCCGCATCACCAACATCATCGGTTACCGCGATCTCGATTCCGGCTCGGTCGGCGACATTGATGCGACGCCCTACACCCTGTTCCACTCCGGATCGGAGTTCACACAGGAGCAGATTTCCGACGAACTGCGCTATGCCGGTACATTCGGCAAAGCAGACGTGACGACCGGCCTGTACTATTTCGAACAGGAAATCGCCTACACTGAAACACGCAACCTGCCGACGACCCGCCCGGCAACCCTGCCGGCATCGATTCCGTGGGGCTTCTATGGTGGTGGACGTCAGGATCACACGGTCTGGGGCGCATTCGCCAACGTCGATTACGCCTTCACGGACAAGCTGGTTGGTACTGTCGGCCTTCGCTATTCCAACGAAGAGAAAGACGCAGACGTCATCTACATCCGCCCGCGCGGCGAATGTTCTGTCGTCAGCGGCACCTGTTCGCCGGATGGCACCAACGCGCTGATCTCCTTGATCACCGGCGGGGCCGCACAGGAGCCGAACGGTTTCAGCGACAGCAATGAATGGTCGAACTGGACACCGAAAGTCGGCGTGCAGTATTTCTGGAACGACAATCTGCAGACCTATGGTCACTACACCAAAGGCTTCCGCTCCGGTGGTTACAACTTCCGGATCACCGATATCCCGATCTTCTACCAGTTCGTGGCCGAGACCGGCGATTTCGGATTTGATGAGGAAGAAGTCGACGCCTTCGAAGTTGGTTTCAAGACCAGCAGTGAAGATGGTCGTATCCAGGTCAACGGTGCCGTGTTCCACACGGAAATCCAGAACATGCAGCGTGAGGTCAACACCGCTGGTTCATCCGGCGTGGTCCAGAACATCATCAACACTGCCGATGCGTCCATCACGGGCGTTGAAGTGGATGGCCGAGTTGCCTTCGCAGACTCCTGGCTCGCCACGTTCAATGTCGGCATGATCGATGCGTCCTATGATGACGTGTTCTTCGATCTCGATGCGGACGGTGTTGTTGGCGACAGCGATCTCGCACTCGACCTCCCACGCGTGCCACAGGCAACTTGGGGCGTCGGCCTGATCAAGGATGTCGATCTGGGCGATTCCGGTGCGCTCATCGGCCAGGTGAACTACCAGTATCGCGATCGCATCGCGTATACAGACAGCAACTTCGGCTGGGTTCAGTCCGCCAACATGCTGGACGCGAACCTGACATGGGAAACGCCTGTCGACGGCCTTGCTGCATCGATCTACGGCAAGAACCTGCTCGACGAAGTTCAGGCGGGTAACGACACCCAGCTGCCCTTCCCGGGCCCGCTCTCGACCGGTGTGAACTATACTTACCAGGCCCTTCCGGCCGGTGGTACGTTCTCCCCGCTCAAGAAAGGTCGCCTTGTTGGCCTCGAACTGACCTACGAATACTAGGATCAGTTCTTCTCAATCTTTTCGGAAAGGGCGGCCCGGCGGGTCGCCCTTTCTTCATTCAGGCCCTATGTGAGAGCGCATGACCCAGACACCCCCCATTCTCGCCATAGCCAACTTTATAGGCGATCCCGTCGATTCTGCGGATTTCCCGAAACATTCAGTACGTTACTGGAACACGCGTTGGGCCAACGAGGTAGGTCTGGGCGATCTGGATGCGGCTGATCAAGCCACCCATTTCGGCCAGTTCACGCCCCTGCCCGAAAATCTGCAACAGCCCCTCGCCCTGCGCTATCATGGCCACCAGTTCGGCACCTACAATCCGCAACTGGGCGATGGACGCGGCTTCCTGTTTGCACAGGTCCGCGACACGGACTCACGCCTGCTCGATCTAGGTACGAAGGGCTCTGGTCAGACGCCATGGAGTCGCCAAGGCGATGGCCGCCTGACACTGAAGGGTGGCGTGCGCGAGATTCTTGCCGCGAATTACCTCGAAGCCCTTGGCGTAAACACGTCCAAGCCGTTCGCCCTGATAGAGACCGGCGAACAGTTGGCCCGGAACGATGAACCCTCCCCGACTCGCTCTGCCGTACTCACTCGCCTGTCACACAGTCACATCCGCTTCGGCAGCTTCCAGCGCCTCGCCTATCTCGAACAGCCAGATGATCTGGCCCGGCTCGTCGACTATGTGGTCACAAACTTCCATCCTCTGGCGAAGGATGAGGATGTCAGTCGCAAGACGGTAAACATGCTCTCGGCCATAGCGTCCGCGACCGGTCACATGATCGGGCAATGGATGACCGCTGGTTTCGTGCATGGCGTGATGAACACGGACAATTTCAATATTACGGGCGAGACATTCGATTTTGGTCCTTGGCGGTTCCTGCCGATTTCCGATCCGAACTTCACCGCCGCCTATTTCGACCAGCAGGGTCTGTACCGTTTCGGGCGCCAACCCCTGCAGGGTGGATGGGCACTCCAACAACTCGCCTCCGCCCTCTTGCCCCTCGCCGGGGCGGAAGACCTCGCCACTGGTCTCAAGCCTTATGAACGCGCCTATCAGGAAAGCTTCATTTCTCACACTCATGCCATGCTCGGCATTGCACCATTAGGTGATCCTGAAACGGATACGGAGTTCCTGCAGGCGTTCTATGCCTGGATGACCGAGACAGGTGCGAGCTGGCCGCAAACCTTCTTTGACTGGTTTGGCGGGCATGAAAGCACCTCGCGGGCCAGCTCCTCACCCCAGGCTGCGCTCTATAAGGAAGACCGGTTTTCGCCTGTGCGGGACGCGCTGGTCGCTCGTCGCCCGGTCCGGCCCGAACGCCTTCAGCACGCCTACTTCCAGGCCCCTGCCCCGGTCAGCCTGGTGATCGATGAAGTCGAGGCGGTCTGGGCGCCCATTGCCGAGTCGGACGACTGGTCAGCTTTGCACGCAAAGCTCGACCATATCGAACAGGCGCGCCTTGCCTATGACTGGCACTAACCCCTTCGGTCAGCCTTCCAGTTCGATGTCCCAATAGAGATAATCCATCCAGGTCTCATGCAGGTGGTTCGGCGGGAATTTTCGGCCAATCTCCTGAAGCTGGTAGTTGTTTGGCCGCGCCGGGCGCCGCATCAGCTGCATGTCGGTATGCTTGAGCAGTTTTCCGCCCTTGCGAAGATTGCAGGGGCTGCAGGCGGCAACGATGTTTTCCCATGTTGTCCGACCGCCCTTGGAGCGCGGAATGACATGGTCGAAGGTCAGATGCTCCGACGTGCCGCAATAGGCGCACTCGAAACCATCGCGCAGGAAGACATTAAAGCGGGTAAAAGCCGGCGGGCGATCCTGCCGAACAAAATCCCTTAGCGCGATAACGCTGGGCAGGCGGAACTCCGTGCTCGGGCTGCGGACGACATAATCATACTCGGCGATGATATCGACACGGTCGAGGAACACGGCTTTCACCACTTCCTGCCAGGGCCACAAAGAAAGGGGGTAATAAGAGAGCGGCCGAAAATCAGCGTTCAATACGAGAGCGGGCCGGCCACTCGGGGGGGCCGAAATGATCTCAGCCATGGGTCACCTCCATGACACTGAGAAGATATGTCTGTTTGAACCGACTGAAGGCGTAGCTCCTTTTCGTCTCGCCCCTGCTTTAGGTGATTCACATAATGAGATTATGACAGTTGCGGCGTTTTGCAACGCTGTCCAGATGATCAGGCCTGAGGGCTCGGCTGGGCCGCCATGGCGCGCCGGTCGTTGATCCATGCCCAGAGCAGATGTGCCGCCACGCCGCGATAGGGTCGCCAGCACTCGGCATGCGCAGTGAATTCCTTGATTTCCATACGGGTTTCGACCTCCAGAAGCAGCTTGTGCGCCTCCATCAAGCCAACATCACCCACCGGGAAAGCGTCCATCGCGCCGACCGAATAGAGCAGGAACAATTCCGCAGTCCACGGGCCGATTCCCTTCACCGAGACCAATTCCTTGCGCGCAATATCCAGATCAGAAGTGCAAACACGCTCAAGGTCGAGCCTGCCTGTGGTCATCGCCTCGGCAATCGAGATCATGTGCCGAACCTTGGGGCGGGACATGCCACACGCCCGAATATCTTCGGGATCCGCAGCCAGAACAGCCACCGGCGTCACCTCGCCAAACATCGCCTGGGTGCGTTCCCAGATTCTGCCGGCAGCCGTGGTAGAGAGTTGTTGATAGGAAATCAGCCGGCAGAGCGCCGCATAGCAGGGCTCGCCCACCCGCCATTCCGGAATACCCAGTTCGTCATAGGCTCTCGCCAATGCGGGGTCTGCAGCGGCCAGTGTCTCGCAGGCCGCGCTCAGTACCCGCCGCGAGGGCGCCGTCAATAGCCCGGCTCTGGCAGTGTGCCGACCGGAATCAGACCCATCCTCACTTCACTGTCCTTGATGGTGAAGGTCAGGAAGCCACCATCCGCAGATGAGGTTTCCAGCATGGTCAGCATGGCATTTTCCTGCTGTCCCAACTGGCCGGAGGCATCCAGCGCGTCGCGCAACTCGTCCGCACTTTCTATCCGCATGCCCAGGGAGCCATGCGCCAGGCCGTCATCAAACTTGATGTCGCCCTTTACGCCGAGATCCAGCGGGCCCCAATCAAGCAGACCTTGCGCAATTTCGACTGCGCCATCTTCCTGCACGAGCGCGCGATGGAAGCGTTCCGGATTGCCGCCGCTGCGAATCCAGGCCGGAAAGAAGCTGCGCACTTCACCGATCAGACGTGAAGGTCCGATCGTGTCGCCAAGAAACTCTGCGCCTTGCGGAGCTGCATTGATGGTCAGCCGGTCCCATTGCAGGGCGATCATCAAATCATCTTCTGCGCCTTCACGCGGTTTCAGGTTCAGGGAAAACCCGGTCGTCGCATAGGTCTCGCCATCGATCAGCGCCGTCGCATTTCCCATTTGCAGGCCGATGCGCTCAATCGTATCGCTGTTCCAGGAAAGGCTGGCGGCGGATGTCTTGTCCAGTGTCACGGTCTGGCGAAGCCCGCCTGCCTCCGTTAGCAGGTTCCGACCCGGCGAATAGGCGATGACATGCTGCCAGTTCCAGGGCTGCATGACGAGGCGCAATTGCTCACCTTCCCAGCGGGGCGCACCGGCCGGCTGGTAGACCGGATCGTTCACGACCAGCTCGAACCGATAGGGAAACCCGCCCAACGACTTGGAGGAATATTCAAGCTCAGCGCCATTGGCACGTTCTGCCGCTATCCATTCATCAATGCCCTTGTCGAGTTGGTCTTTCGCAATGAACCAGTAGGCTGTCCATGCGCCGACGAGGATCAGCAGCAGGACAAATGGCACATAGAGCCAGAACCGAGATTTTTTCCGAGAGGTGGAGGGCTCGACCATTGACGTGTCCTGAAGCGAGTTAGCGGGCGAGGCGACCCTGCACGGTACGGCCCTCGGCAACAAGAGCGTCTGATGCGGTCTCGAGTTCCGATTGCAGCCGGCTCATCAATTCCTTGCGTGGCAGGCCCGCCGGAATGGGCGGCAGGATCTCGTAGATGATCGTCCCCTTGCTGCGCTTCACTCCCCGACCCGGCCAACACAGGCCAGCATTTGTCGCCACCGGCAGGATGGGCGCCTCAATACCCTTGGCGAGCGCCGAAATACCGGCGGCATGATAGGCAGGCTCGGCCCCTGGCACCGTGCGCGTCCCTTCCGGGAAGATCACGATCTGGCGACCATCGTCGGCGCGCTCCCTTGCAGCTGCGACCATCTTCTTCAGCGTTCTCGTATTCCCCGCTCGGTCAATCGGGATCATCGCCGCCTTCAGCGCGTACCAGCCAAGGAATGGATACCACAGCAATTCCTGTTTCAGGATGATCGCCGGCGCAGGCATCACCAGGAAAGGAATGAAAACGTCCAGCATGCAATTGTGCTTGCCCGCATAAAGCACCGTGCCACGCGGCATGTTCTGGCGGCCGCGTATTTCCACGCTGATGCCGCAAAACACTTTCAGCCCCCAGATCAGGCCACGCGCATACAGGCTGATCGCCCAGAACGTCACCGATTTCGGCAACAGCAATGCCGGAAGGGCCAGCAGGCCCAGAACGGCCATCAGGCCGTACATCCAGATTACGAACAGGATCGAACGAAACATCATCATTGGACTACCAGATAACCGGTCATTCGAAGGTCGTCACGCGCCACTTGGCCCATTCGAGGAATACGCCCCGAAAGGAATCAGGATCGCTCCAAATTGAAGCAGGATCATTCACCGTGCGCACAGGCCACGCGACCAACTCTATATCGGGCATCGACTTTTTCAGCACGATCAGGCTGCGCGGCATGTGATAATCAGATGTCACGATGACCAGCTTCTTGTAGTCGCGCTCATATGCCCAGGCAGCGGTTTCCTCGGCATTGCCCCGCGTAGATTCAGCAACATAGCCAATATCCACGCAGCACGCCCACACATCAGCGGCGCCCCCCGCCAGAGTGATCAAATCTTCCACAGGCACATCCGGGTTCACGCCGGAAATGAGCAACCGTGCGCCACGCCCCTGCATTACCAGTTCCACGCCCGCAGCAATGCGCAGGCCGGACCCTCCTGTCAGCGCCACAATCGCATCGCCAGTGACTTCTGGTGAATGGTCAGCCTTCGCGGCGCGGTTCGCAAACAGCACAAAGTCCAGCGCCGCCAACAGCAGCACCGCCACTCCGATCGCCGGCACCACGCCGATACGTCGTTTCTTCAGTCGTTTTTCACCGCTCACATGACACTCTTCAGAGAACGGATGACAGTTACACGTGCTGCAAGGCGCGCAGCAAGTCCCGCAATCAGCGGCGTCAGGATCAGAATGATCAGGTCCAGGAAATCCAGGCTCAGCTCAGGCAGCAGGCCGGTTCGCGCCCCGCTGGAATGGACCGCAAATATCATCGCTGCTGCCGCGCCGAGGGCAAGTAAGGCCCCCACTGCCCCCGCCCGAATGCCAAGCAACCAGAAGCGTCGCTCGAACAGGCCGGCAATGTAACGATCCCGCGCGCCCGCCAGATGCAGCACATCGACAATATCCCGCCGCGCCAGCAATGCGGCATGTGTTGCAAATGCGATCACGGCGACCGCCGTCGATGCCAAGAGCGCGACAGCTGTCAGCGCCACCAGCCGGGCAATCGCCAGCATGCGTCGAACATCTCCGGCCCAATCGGCATGCTCGTCCACGGCGTTTACAAATCCCGCCTCGGTGAGACGGCGCTCCAGAGTTGGCCCAATGAACTCCACATCCGGCTCGGCGGTGACCGCGATCAGCTGCGGCAGGGGCAGGCTTTCCGGCAAGCCCCGGCTACCAAAATTCGGCTCCAGCAGCGCGTCAATTTCCGCTTTCGACAACAAGCGCGCTTCACGTATTCCATCGGTCGACTCGATCAGCTTTCGCGCGGCTTCTGCGCCGCGCCGGTCAGCATCCGGCAGCGACACGGTCAGCTCGCCTTCGACTTCTGCCGTCCAGCTGCGCGCCGCACCATAGGTCGACTTCGCTGACAGCGTCGCCAGCGCCGCAAGAAAGCACAGCGCACCAACCACGAAGAACAGGGCCATTTCGCGAGCGTCCTCAAGCGGCAGGAGGGGAGTTTCCTTCGACATGCCTATTCCACCGCCTTGGAAATGTCCGTCCGCCGTCGTGCGGCCGGTCCATATTCCACATCCTGTACCAGCAGGCCGTGCTGCAGGCGAAACACTGGCGCCTCAACCTGCCGCACAAGTCCCAGATCGTGGGTCGCGATAATCACCGTCGTAGCCCGGCGCTTGTTCAGCTCAAGGAACAGCCGCATCAGGCGCGAGCCCATCTCCGGGTCGACATTGCCCGTCGGCTCGTCCGCAATCAGGATGTCCGGCTGGGTCACCACGGCGCGGGCGATGGCCACGCGCTGCTGTTCGCCGCCCGAAAGCTCGGCAGGATTATGAGACAAGCGGTCGCCCAGCCCCATCTCGGCCAGAATTGCCTCAGCCTCTTTGGCTGAGGTTTTTGGGTCGACTCCCCCTATTCGCAATGCCATCTGGACATTCTCAAGCGCGGAAAAGTCCGGCAGAAGATGGTGGAACTGATAAACAAAGCCAAGTTTGGAGCGGCGAATCTGGCTGCGCACATCATCCTTCAAGTCAGCAACACGCTCGCCAGCAATGGCAATCGTCCCGGAGGTTGGCTTGTCCAGAAGGCCGGCAAGCTGCAGCAATGTGCTTTTCCCAGACCCGGAAGCCCCCACAAGCGCCACCAGCTCGCCCGGCTTTACCGAGAGGTCAATGCCCTTGAGGACGTGCAGTTCCTTGTGGCCCTGAAAAAAGCTCTTGCAGATGCCCGTCATCTCAAGCGCGAGGGGTGCTGATGCGTTACTCATACCGAAGCACCTCCACAGGATCGAGCTTGGCGGCCCGCCGCGCCGGAATCACGGCCGCGATCAGCGACAGCAGCACGGCAAGCCCGATGGTCAGGCCAGCTTCAAACCAGTCCACATCGGCACGAATGCCAGAGATAAAGCGGACAGCTGGGTCCCACACATCCATGCCGGTCATGCGCTCAACCAAATTTTTGATGCCTTCAATGTTGGCAATGGTCACCCACGACAGCAAACAGCCAACACCGATTCCCACCAAGGCCACGCACAGGCCCACGGTTACGAAGATACGCTTGATGGCCCCTTGCGTGGCGCCCATGGTCCGAAGAATGGCAATATCAGGCGATTTGTCCTTCACCAGCATGAAAAGGCTGGAGGAAATGTTGAAAACCGCCACGACGATTATCAATCCGACAACCAGGAACATGACAACGCGCTCTGTCTGCAGCGCACCAACCAGGCTTTGGTTCAGCGAGCGCCAGGACCGGACAAAGGCACGCCCGCCGACCACCTCGGCAATCGTCGGCCCCATGCCGTCTACTGCGTCTGGGCTCGTCAGCATCAGCTCAATATTGGTGACCGTGTCGCCCAACCGGAAAAACCGCTGGGCTTCCGGAAGCGGCATGCCGATAAAGCTTTCGTCGAACTGATAAACGCCGATCTCAACGACGGCCGCGACAGGAAAGGAAAGATACCGGAGGGTTGACCCAAAAGGGGTTGAAACAGAATTCGGGCTGACGATGGTAACGGTATCGCCCGCAGTAACCCTGAGCCGGTTGGCAAGCTGCATCCCAAGCACGACGCCGCCGACTTCAGGCGCCTGCTTGATATCGCCGGCAACCGTGCGCGCTACATTCAGCTTTTCTTCGGTGAAATAGTCATCGGGCATGCCACGCACCAATGCGCCCCATGCCTGCCCTTCCTTGGTAACCATGACCTGGGATTCGCTGAAGGGCATGAGCTTCACCACGCCGTCGACCTGCTCCAGGTCCTTCAGAATATCCTGATAGTCATTGATCTTGCCGCCGTAGCCCTGCACCAGCACATGACCATGATAGCCAAGGATTTTGTCCATCAGCTCAGCCCGGAAACCGTTCATCACAGCCATAACGACAATCAGGGCCCAAACCCCAACGGCAATGGCTGTGATGGACAGCAAGGCAGTGACGGAGATAACAAGGTCATTCTTGCGCGCAAGCAGATAGCGCTGCGCAACAGACCATTCAAATCCTCGTGCTATCACCAAACTCCCCCTTCTTTGGGCCGATTAAGCCGTCAGTTTGGCAATGGCCTCTTCCGGCGTCAACTCAAGCTTCTCGCCGCTTTTGCGGTCCTTGACCTCAACAACACCGTTCTTGAGCCCGCGCGGGCCGACAGCCAGCTGATATGGCAGACCGATCAGGTCCATGTTGGCGAACTTGGCGCCCGCCCCGGTGTCGGTATCGTCATACAGCACCTCAATGCCCGCAGCGGTCAGTTGCTGATAAAGCTTGTCGCAGGCTGCCGTGCACTCTTCGTCCTTGGCGCGCAGGTTCATCAGGCCAACCTTGAACGGCGCCACGGCCTCCGGCCACACGATGCCGTTCTCGTCATGACACGCTTCAATGATGGCACCAACAAGGCGGGACACGCCAACACCGTATGAGCCCATCTGTACCGGCACGGTATCGCCATCTGGCCCCTGAACGGTTGCGTTCATCGGTTTGGAGTATTTTTCGCCAAAGAAGAAGATGTGCCCAACCTCAATACCGCGACCGGTAATCAGGTTGCCCGCGTCTACCGGGCAGTTATCTGCGTCGTGGATTTCATCTGTTGCGGCATAATGGCTGGTCCACTCATCCACAATCGGCTGAAGGTCAGCACCCTCGGCAGCTTCAACCATGGGATCGAGCCCGTCGAACGCCTTATCAAAGAAGACTTCACTTTCGCCCGTTTCGGCCAGCACGATAAACTCGTGGCTCAGGTCACCGCCAATTGGCCCGGTATCTGCCCGCATTGGGATCGCCTTCAGGCCCAGGCGCGCGAACGTGCGCAGGTAAGCCACAAACATGGCGTTGTAAGACTTCTGGCCGTCTTCAGCGGTCAAATCGAAGCTGTAGGCATCCTTCATCAGGAATTCGCGTCCACGCATCACGCCGAAGCGTGGACGGCGCTCATCGCGGAATTTCCACTGGATGTGATAGAGATTCTTGGGCAGATCGCGGTAGGATTTAATTTCCTTGCGGAAAATATCCGTGATCATTTCCTCGTTTGTCGGGCCATACAGCATCTTGCGGCCGTGGCGGTCTTCAATGCGCAGCATCTCGTCGCCATAATCGTCATACCGGCCGCTTTCAACCCACAGGTCTGCTGCCTGAATGGTTGGCATCAGCACTTCCTGTGCGCCCGCCGCGTCCTGTTCTTCCCGAACAATCTGTTCGATCTTGCGCAGTACCTTAAGCCCCATCGGCAACCAGCTGTAGATTCCGGCTGCGCCCTGGCGGATCATGCCGGCACGCAGCATCAGGCGGTGCGAGGCAATCTGCGCATCTGCAGGGGTTTCTTTCAAAGTTGGCAAAAAATAACGGCTTGAACGCATGATGGCTTGTATCTCTTGTTTGAATCATGGTGAGGGCGCTTCTTTCCGCGCCTTAAGTCTTTGCTTCTTTTGCCGCTCAGGCAGTCGAATAGCAACGGTTTCTTTCAAATTTTGTGTGCAGGTATGCCCCTCAATGCTAAATTTCCGGCAACATCAGCGGGAAGTCGCTCAAAATGTTGCAGCCGTGCAACAGAATGCGGAAAGAAACACAATATATGGTGGCAACACACGCTTTCAATTGATGACAAGCATCAAATGTTTCCATAGCGTCTCTCAGGCGCAGAGCTGAACGGATCACGCATTATGTGGCCCACGCTCAGGGAGGACTTTGTGCTCATATATATTAGAAACGGGCTCTAAAAAAATCGCTCGTTCATATATTAAAGAAAAGCAAGGCTTAGCGGCCTTGCTTTTTTACTTTCAGACGTGGTGACGTGGCGTCACTAGCCCTTGTACCGGAAGGAAATCCAGCCTGACGTGGCGACAAAATAATAGCCCACAGTCAGCACCAGCGCGATCAGTGACGTCACGATGATTTTCTTCTTCAGGTTCGGGTTTGCCGGTGCGCCTGGTTCGGTGCCCTCAGTCACCCCCTCTTCCGTCTCATGCTGGGAGCGGATACCCCAGGGCAGCACAGCGAAGAACACCATCCACCATGCGACCACATAAACCAGCAGGATCGTCGCGATATTCATGGACTAGACCTCCTCGATTTCCACAAGTGTGCCGCAGAAGTCCTTGGGGTGCAGGAACAATACGGGCTTGCCGTGGGCACCGGTCTTGGGCTCGCCATTGCCCAGGATACGCGCGCCCTCTGCCACCAGCTTGTCGCGCGCGGCGAGGATATCCTCAACCTCATAGCAAACATGGTGCATGCCGCCGGACGCATTCTTTTCAAGGAACTTAGCGATGGGAGAGCCCTCGCCGAGCGGATGCAGCAGCTCGATCTTGGTGTTCGGCAGCTCAACGAAAACGGTGGTCACGCCGTGGTCTGGCAGGTCAACAGCCTCGGACACCGTCGCACCGAGCGTATCCCGGTAGGTCCTCGCAGCGGCTTCAAGGTCAGGCACAACAATCGCCACATGGTTCAAACGACCAATCATCCTTCTCTCCCTAACTGAATTCTAATTCGTCCCGACGGGTGATCAGCACAGCCACGCCGGGGTTTTTACCGATTTCACGGCGACAGAAGCGGCGAACGCCAATCCGCACTGCTTCTTCCACGAACACATCGCTTTCACGGTCCCGGCGTTTCATCCGCTCAACAGCGGTTTCAATCGCATCCACCATGCCGTCATAAAAGCTGTCATCGTCCGCACGCGGCAGCCCAAGGGGCGCCATAAGCGGCTCAGCGGCCAGTGCGCCATCGTCATCGAACACGAGGCTGACGGAAACAAAGCCGTTATGGGATGCGCGCCTGCGGTCTGCGATGGCAGCGTCCTCGAAGGACACCACTTCGGTACCGTCCAGCACAAGGCGGCCAAAGGGCGCCTGATCCACCAGCTTGAGGCCCTTCTTGCTGATCTCAATCACATCGCCGTTCTTGGGCACGATGGTATGTTTGACCCCCAGTTCGCGCGCAAGCTTGGCATGGCGCTGCAGGTGGCGGGCTTCACCATGCACTGGAATGGCGGTATGCGGTTTGGTCCACTCATACATTTTGGCCAGTTCCGCGCGACCCGGGTGACCGGACACATGGATGAATTCATCCTTCTCCGTAATCACATTCACATTCTTGATCGCAAGCTGGTTGAACAGCTGGCCAAGAACCAATTCGTTGCCCGGAATGATCTTGGACGAGAAAATCACATTGTCTTCGGGGCTGAGCTGCAAGTGCTTATGGTCGTCGCGGGCGATGCGGGCGATGGCCGCGCGCGGTTCACCCTGACACCCTGTGCAGGCGATCAGCACTTCGTCCTTGGGCAAGTAATCGGCATCTTCCTCGTCCACAAGCGGTGGGAAATCCTTCAGATAGCCGGTTTCCTTGGCAGCTTTGACGACGCGCTCCATCGACCGGCCGAGCAGCACAAGCCGTCGGCCTGTCGCCTTGGCCACTTCACCAATGGTTTCAAGGCGCGCCACGTTTGACGCAAAAGTGGTGATCACCACCCGGTTCTTCAGGCCTGCAACGATTTCCTTCAGGCTTTCGCGCACAGCGGCCTCAGAGCCCGATTCTGTCGGGTTGAAGACATTGGTACTGTCGCCCACAAGCGCCAGCACGCCCTCTTCGCCCATCGCGGACAATACCGGGCTTGGACACGCCGGGCCAATCAGGGGCCGGTCATCCAGCTTCCAGTCACCTGTGTGGAAAATCGTGCCCACAGACGTCTTGATCGACAGCCCGTGTCCCTCCGCGATGGAATGCGCGAGCGGCACATACTGGACCTCAAACGGATCAAGATTGATGGGATCAATGCCGTCAACCACATAAAGCGGTACTTTATCCAGAAGTCCTGCTTCAGACAGCTTCCCCTTCACCAGCTCCGCCGTAAACGGCGTGGCAAACACCGGGCACTGAAAGCGCTCCCACAGGAACGGCACAGCGCCGATATGGTCTTCATGGCCGTGTGTCAGCACCAGGCCGACCAGATCATCCTGTTCGTCCTCGATAAACTCAGGGTCCGGGAAAATCAGGTCTACGCCGGGCAGGAAATTGTCGGCGAAGCTCATGCCGCAATCCACCATAAGCCATTTGCCCTTATGGCCATACAAGTTGAGGTTCATGCCGATTTCGCCGGAGCCGCCCAGTGGCAGGAACAGGAGCCGTTCGTCGCTTTTGCGCATATATGCCATATCAGCGCGCGCCCGGCTTGTTGCGGTCATAAATCAGCCGCAGGCCCTGGAGCGTCATCTCACCCGCGACTTCATCAATCGCGGTCGTCCGGTTGGCAAACACAGGCGCCAAACCGCCGGTGGCCAGTACTTTCATATTGCCGCCGTGTTCGGTCTTGAGGCGTGCAACCAGGCCTTCAATCATGCTGACATAGCCCCAGAAAACGCCAGATTGCATCGCTTCCTGTGTGGTCTTTCCGGTAACGGGCTTGCCTTCTTTGGGGGCTTCCACAGCAATGCGCGGCAACTTGGCTGCGGCCAGATGCAGCGCCCGCAGGCTGAGGTTGATACCAGGGCAAATCACGCCGCCCAGGTAGGCCCCGTCTTTGCCCACAATATCAAAGGTGGTCGCTGTGCCGAAATCCACCACGATCAATGGCCCGCCATAGAGCGCATGGCCCGCGACAGCATTCACCAGGCGGTCAGCGCCAACTTCGCGCGGGTTGGTCACCTGAATGTCCACACCCAAGTCGACATTCTCCTCACCCACCACCAAAGGCTCACAGCCGAAGTATTTCTTGCACAGCTGCGTCAGTGGCCACACTACTTGCGGCACAACGCTGGCGATGATCGCGCCAGAGACAGCGTCTGGCGACCGACCTGAAAGCGCCATCAGGTTGGAAATCCACACCATATATTCGTCAACCGTGCGCTGATCGCCCGTTGAGATGCGCCATTGTTCCACAATGTCGCTATCTTCAATCAGCGCGAACACCGTGTTGGTATTGCCTGCGTCAATGGTCAAAAGCATAAAGCCTAATCCTTTAATCCGCCCGTTCGACCGGGAAAACATCCCCTGCATATAGGCGCTTTTCAAGGCCGTCGTCCAGTCTGGCAATCAGGGCGCCATCATCAGATAGGCCCAAAAGCGTTGCTGTGAAGGTTTCATCGTGGGTCCTGAGTTCGCGCGACTGGCCCAAACCCCAGGAATACCGGGTCCATTCTTCGGCAACGGATCTGAAATCATCAACCTTCCAGGCATCGATCCGGGCATATAACTTCTCCGCGAGCACTGTGGCGGCATCCTTGACTGACACCTCCTGCCCTGTGACGTGCAGAAGCGATGTCGCGCCGAATGCTGCATCGTCCGGAAAATGCACCAGGTTCATACCGATACCAATGATGACATAGTCCAACATACCACCATGTTTGGCACTGCTTTCAATCAACACGCCACTGGCTTTGCGTTCCCCGATCAGGATGTCGTTGGGCCATTTGCACTGAACGTGGCTTTCAGGTGCACCGAAAGCGAGGAAGGTATCCCGCACTGCCAGTGCCACAATGAAGGGCAAGGCTGCCAAGTCCTGCGGCCTGATATGCGGGCGGAACATCAACGACGCATAGAGGTTACCTGTCTTGGATGTCCAGCTGCGGCCGCGGCGCCCCCTGCCCGCGCTTTGTTCGCCAGCCACAACCCACAAAGGTCCTGGCTCGCCGGCAATAGCCAGTGTCGCCGCACGGGCGTTGGTGCTGTCACAGACCTCAAAGAAGAAGGCCCCGACACCATTCGGCATCGAGGCCCCCCAATTTTGATGGTCGCTGCCCGTCACTAGAACAGCAGGGACTGGGCGGCCCAGCCCGCTGCGCTCACGAGTGGCGCAATCAATATGAAGTAGCTGACTGGCGAGTTGATCAGGGCGCTCACGCCGATCACGAAGCTGATGCCATTGCCCTGACCGCCTTCAAAGGCAGGTGCTGGATCGTCGAAGAACATCACTTTGATGATACGGATATAATAGAAAGCGCCCACAACACTTGTCAGCACGCCAACGATGGCAAGTGGCACAAGACCAGCTTCAACAGCTGCCAGGAACACATACCATTTGCCCCAGAAACCCGCGAGAAGCGGAATACCCGCCAGCGAGAACATGAAGATGGCAATGCCGATGGCCAGTGGCAGGTTGCTCTGGCTCAGGCCCGACAGGTCGGAAATGTCTTCCACCATGCCGTTGGAGCGGCGCATGCACAGGATGGCACCAAAGGTACCCAGTGTCATGGTCAGGTAGATGGCAAGGTAGATCAGCAGTGCTTCAATACCCGCCTGCGTGCCAGCCGCAAGGCCCACAAGCGCATACCCAACATGGCCGATGCTTGAATATGCCATCAGGCGCTTGATGTTGGTCTGTACCAGCGCAATGAAGGCACCCACCAGCATGGAGGCGACGGAGATAAAGACGATGACCTGTTGCCATTCCTGTATCATACCAGGGAAAGCGCCAAACAACACGCGAACGAGCAATGCGAGCGCAGCAACTTTGGGTGCCGCGGCAAAGAACGCTGTCACAGGCGTTGGCGAGCCTTCATATACATCCGGCGTCCACATGTGGAACGGCACGGCGGAGATCTTGAAGGCAAGGCCTGCCATCAGGAACACCATGCCGACAACGACGCCCATGGACGTGCTTTCCTGGCCCTTCAGTGAGGACGCGAGCAGGTCGAAGTCCACGGTACCTGCGAAGCCATACACCAGCGATACGCCGTAAAGCAGCATGCCGGACGACAGCGCGCCCAGAACAAAATACTTCAGGCCCGCTTCCGTTGAACGCGTGCGCTCCCGGTTCATGGCTGCAAGCACATAAAGCGAAAGGCTTTGAAGCTCGAGACCCACATAAAGCGTCATCATGTTGTTCGAAGAAATCATCACCATCATGCCAAGCGTGGCCATAAGGATCAGGATCGGATATTCGAACTTGGCGATTTTATGCTGCTTCATGAAGTTGCCGGACATCAGGATCGCAATCACAGAGCCCGCAAGCACCAGGATTTTGGTGAACACGGCGAAGCTGTCGGTCACGAACATGCCGCCAAACGTCAACTGGCGCTCACCACCAACTTTTGTCACCAGCACGGTTGCGGCGGCTACCAGAAGCAGGATGGAAAGGTTGGAAACCTGGCCATAGCTTTTGTCGCCCTGAAACACACCAAGCATCAGCAGCACCATCGCGCCAATTGCCAGCATAATTTCCGGCATCACGGGAACGAGGGATGGAATGTCACCGGTCATCGGTTTGTACTCCTTAACGTGCTGCAGCAGCAGAGGTGGTTACACCTTCCGCATGCTCGGCTGCAGATGAAAAATCAGTTTGGATGAGATTTTCCACGGATGCGTGGATCGGCTCAAGGAAGCTGTTCGGGTAAATACCCATCCAGAAGACCACAATCAACAGCGGCAGGAAGATCAGCTTCTCGCGCAGGGTCAGGTCAGGCATCGCCTTCACATCGTCTTTGTCCAGTTCACCAAACACGAGGCGGCGTACCAGATACAGCATGTAGGCAGCGCCCAGAACCACACCCGTGGCAGCACCGAAGGCAACCCAGCTGTTGTAAGCGTAAGCGCCATTCAGCACCAGGAATTCGCCGATAAAGCCGCTTGTTCCTGGCAGGCCAACAGACGCCATCGAAAAAATCACGAACGTGGTCGCATAGATCTTCATGTTGACGGACAGGCCACCATAACGGCTGATTTCCCTTGTGTGCAGGCGGTCATAGATCACGCCGACACACAGGAACAGTGCGCCAGAGACGATACCGTGGCTCAGCATGGTGAAGATCGCGCCTTCAATACCATTGGTATTCAGGATGAAGATACCGATTGTCACGAAGCCCATGTGGGCGACAGACGAATAAGCAATCAGCTTCTTGATGTCTTCCTGCACCAGCGCGACCAGCGATGTATAGACAATCGCAATGATCGACAGCGCAAAGACAAGCCAGGCGAAATGCTCAGTCGCGTCCGGGAACATCGGCAGGCTGAACCGCAGGAAGCCATACCCCCCCATTTTCAAGAGCACGCCCGCCAGGATCACAGAACCACCCGTTGGCGCCTGCACGTGCGCGTCAGGCAACCAGGTGTGTACCGGCCACATTGGCATCTTCACCGCGAAGGAGGCGAAGAAGGCCAGCCACAGCCAGTTCTGAACATCAGCCGCGAACTCATGGTTCATCAGCATCGGGATGTCTGTCGTGCCGGTTTCCACATACATGTAGAACACAGCCACCAGCATCAGCACAGACCCCAGAAGTGTATAGAGGAAGAATTTGAACGCGGCATAAATCCGGTTCAAGCCACCCCAGACGCCAATCAGCAGATACATCGGGATCAGGCCGCCTTCGAAGAAGACATAAAACAGGAAGATATCGAGCGCTGTAAACACGCCAATCATCAGCGTTTCAAGCAGCAGCAGCGCGATCATATATTCCTTCACGCGCGTCTCGATCGATTCCCAGCTCGACAGGATCACGATTGGCATCAGGAAGGCTGTCAGCACCACCAGCAGCATGGAAATACCGTCCACACCGACATAGTAGCTAATGTCCCCAACCCAGCTGTAGCGTTCTTCAAACTGGAAGTCCGCGCTGGAGTTATCGAAGCCAACCCACAGGAAAATGCTGAGGATAAAGGTGGAGATTGTCGCCAGCAGCGCAACCTGACGGATGTTCCGTTTTTCGATCTCTTTATCCTGATGACGAATGATCAGGATAAGAGCTGACCCCAAAAGCGGGATCAACATCATCAGGCTGAGCAGGTTATTCGAGAAAAATTCCATTTTACTTATCCCCTGCCCTTAGTGTGCGCCACTTTGGGCCATAAACCATGTCACCACGACGGCCAGGCCAATGATCATGGCGAAGGCATAGTGATAGACGTAACCAGTCTGAAGCTTGCGGGCCTTGGCAGCAACCAGAGCCACCGTGGACGACACACCATTCGGGCCGAACCCGTCGATGGTTTGCTCGTCGCCGCGCTTCCAGAACACGCGACCAAGCCAGAAGGCCGGACGTACGAACAGGAAGTCATAGAGCTCATCCCAGTACCATTTGTTCAAGAGGAAGGCATAAAGGCCGTTCCACATGGTGGCGGTACGCTGTGGCAGGTCATTCGTCACCTTCCCGGCCGCGTACAGGTACGCGTAGTAGAAGATGGCGAAGGCAAAGCCCGCGAAATAGCCAACGTACTTCATGAAGCCAATGTGATGCAGGTCGGTGAACTTGGCGGCGATAAAGAGCGCCAGCGTCAGAACCGCGAGGCCTGCTGCCGCAAACTTTGGCATCGTAATGCGGGGGGCATAGAACATCATGGAGATGAAGAAGCCCAGAACCATCACAACGAACGGTGCCAGCGTCACGCCCATCGGCACGCCTTGTGCCGCGTCCATCACATCACCCATCTGGGTAACCAGCGAGCCATTCCAGAAGGCAACACGATCTTCGCCAACGAAGTAGCGACTGAACACCGCACCGGCAAAGACTGCGCCCGTTGCAAGGAGCAGCAATGGCCCCATGATCGTGATCGGGCCTTCGTGTGCCGCATCGAAATATTTCTGCTTCGCACGAGTTTCACCGAAGAAGGTCATCCACACCAGGCGCCAGCTGTAGAAGCTGGTCATCAGCGCTGCGGCCACACCCATAACGAAGGCATATTGGGCCACTGAACTGTCAGACGCGTAGGCAGCCTGGATGATCAGATCTTTGGAATAATAGCCCGACAGCAGTGGGAAGCCGGTGATCGCCAGCGTACCAATTGTCATGACAGTGCCGGTGATTGGGATCTTCTTGAACAGACCGCCCATCTTGCGCATGTCCTGCTCGTGGTGCAGGGCGTGGATCACGGAACCCGCACCCAGGAACAACAGCGCCTTGAAGAAGGCGTGCGTGAACAGGTGGAAGATCGCGCCGCCGTATGCGCCTACGCCAAGGGCGAAGAACATATAGCCAAGCTGCGAACAGGTCGAATAAGCAATCACGCGCTTGATATCGTTTTGAACCAGACCAACACTCGCCGCAAAGAAAGCTGTGGTCGCACCAACGATCGCAACTACCTGCAACGCATAGTCGGAATATTCAAACACAGGGCTGAAGCGCGCCACCAGGAACACACCCGCCGTTACCATAGTTGCCGCGTGAATAAGCGCAGACACAGGCGTCGGGCCTTCCATCGCGTCCGGCAGCCATGTGTGCAGGCCAAGCTGGGCGGATTTACCCATGGCACCCACAAACAGCAGCAGGCAGACAACCGTGATGGCGTGATATTCGTGGCCGAGGAAGCTCAGCGTCGCCGTCTCATAGTTGCCAATGGTGCTGAAAATCACGTCGAACTGCACCGAGCCGGTCAACAGGAACACAGCGTAGATGCCCAGCGCAAAGCCGAAGTCACCAACGCGGTTCACAACGAAAGCCTTGATGGCGGCTGCGTTCGCGCTTGGTTTCTTGAACCAGAAGCCGATCAGCAGATAGGACGCCAAGCCTACGCCTTCCCAACCGAAGAACATCTGCACCAAGTTATCGGAGGTAACGAGCATCAACATCGCGAAGGTAAAGAGCGACAGATACCCAAAGAAGCGCGGCTTGTCAGGGTCTTCTTCCATGTAGCCCATGGAATACCAGTGCACCAGCGCGGACACCGTATTGACAACAACCAGCATCACAGCGGTCAGCGTGTCAACCTGCAGCGCCCAGGCGAACTCAAGGTCACCTGACTTAACCCAGTCAAGAAGCGTCACAACGAACTTGTTGCCCGCAAGCGCCACATCAACAAACACCAGCCATGACAGGATCGCGCCGATGGTCACCAGCGACGATGTCAGTATCTGGCTGGCACGGTCGCCGATGGTGCGGCCAAACATGCCTGCGATCAGGAAACCGACAAGCGGCAGGAATACAATAAACTTAGCAGCTGTTTCCATTGTCCTACCCCTTCATCTGGTTGATGTCTTCAACCGCGATGGAACCACGGCCGCGGAAATAAACCACGAGGATCGCCAGACCAATCGCCGCCTCAGCAGCAGCCACCGTCAGCACGAACATGGCAAACACCTGGCCCACCATGTCCTGCAGGTAGGTAGAGAAGGCCACAAGGTTGATGTTGACGGCCAGAAGCATCAGCTCGACCGACATAAGAATGATGATGACGTTCTTCCGGTTGAGGAAGATACCGAGGACCCCAAATACGAAGAGGATCGCGGCGACCGTCAGATAATGTCCTAACCCAATAGTCATGGACTATCGCCCCCTAGCCTTTCTTCGTTGGCAGGGCGACGCCCTTACCAACTTCTACATCTACGAGTTCATATGCGTCTTCCGGACGGCGCGCATTCTGCTTCGATACATCCTGGCGGCGTACGCCAGGACGGGTGCGGTGTGTCAGCACAATCGCGCCGATCATCGCCACAAGAAGAATGAGGCCAGACATCTGGAAGATGAAAATATAGTCGGTGTAAATAATGTTCCCGAGTGCAGCTGTGTTTTCCACCTGCTCGACAACGGGCGTTGGTGCCGCCGCATTCTTGGCCACATCGTCACCGAAGTGCCAGGCAGCGCCCAGCGTCCCCAGCTCGGCCAGCAGCACAAGGCCAACAACAACGCCAATCGGCGCGTTCTGCATGATGCCCTGGCGAAGCTCGACAAAGTTGATATCGAGCATCATCACGACAAAGAGGAACAGCACGGCAACCGCGCCCACATATACAATGACCAGCAGCATCGCCAAGAATTCCGCGCCCATCAGGACGAAGAGACCAGCAGCACTGAAGAAGGCCAGGATAAGCCACAGCACCGAATGTACCGGGTTCTTGGCCAAAATCACCAGAAGGCCTGATAGAATGGTAATCGAAGCGAACAGCCAGAACGCAGCGACTGGAAGCATTGAGCTAAAGTCCATGATTATCGTCCCCTGCCCTTCGTTTAGCGATACTGCGCGTCGGCGGCGATGTTCGCCGCAATCTCGCGCTCCCAGCGCTCACCGTTGGCGAGCAGCTTGTTCTTGTCATACATGAGTTCTTCGCGTGTCTCGGTCGCGAACTCGAAGTTCGGGCCCTCAACAATCGCGTCCACCGGGCACGCTTCCTGACAGAAACCGCAGTAAATGCATTTGGTCATGTCAATGTCATAGCGTGTCGTGCGGCGGGAGCCATCTTCGCGTGGCTCGGCCTCAATCGTGATGGCCTGCGCCGGACAAATGGCTTCACAGAGCTTACAGGCAATGCAGCGCTCTTCCCCGTTGGGGTAGCGGCGCAGGGCGTGTTCGCCACGGAAGCGTGGACTCAGCGGGCCTTTTTCGTATGGATAGTTAATTGTCACCTTAGGTCGGAAGAAATATTTCACCGACAGCCAAAAAGCGCAGAGGAATTCCCAAAGGATCCACGTCTTGGCGGCTTGCTTAAATGTACTCATGTTTCAAGCCTTTCCTATCCGATATTGCCGATAACGCCGTAAACGGCGAGGCCCGAGTAAATGACGACGAACGCGAGCGACAGCGGCAGGAACACTTTCCAGCCAAGGCGCATCAGTTGGTCGTAGCGGTACCGCGGCACGAATGCCTTCACCATCGCGAACATCCAGAACATCAGGGCAATCTTGAGGGTCAGCCAAACAATGCCGGGGATGAAGTCCAGCGCCGGCAGCGGTGCGTACCAGCCACCCATGAAGAGGATCGCCATCACAGCAGACATCAAGAGGATGTTGGCATATTCGCCCAGGAAGAAGAGCGCGAATGCCATCGAGCTATATTCCACCTGATAACCCGCCACCAGTTCAGCTTCCGCTTCCGGAAGGTCAAACGGTGGACGGTTGGTTTCCGCCAGTGCCGAGATAAAGAAGATCACAAACACAGGTGCGAAGACCCACATGTTCCACATGTGTGCGCCGCCCTTTTGTGCCACCACAATATCCGTCAGGTTCAGGGAACCCACAGACACCAGGATACATACCAGGACGAAGCCAATGGAGACCTCGTAGGATACCATCTGTGCTGCAGACCGCAGCGCACCCAGGAAAGCGTAGCGGCTGTTTGATGCCCAACCGGACATGATGATGCCGTATACGCCGAGCGAGGAGATCGCCAGCAGATAAAGGATGCCCACATTCAGGTCCGCAATCGCGACGCCTTCACCGAAGGGCACAACAGCCCAGCTGATCAGTGCCAGCGTGAAGGTGATCATCGGAGCAATCAGGAAGATCACCTTGTTCGCACCCGCCGGGATCACGGTTTCCTTCAGGAACAGCTTCAGTCCGTCAGCGAAGGATTGCAGCAGGCCAAACGGGCCAACCACGTTCGGGCCGCGACGCATCTGAACCGCCGCCCAGATTTTCCGGTCGAAATATACCGCGAATGCCACCGAGATCAGAAGCGGCAGCACAATCGCGAAGATGGAAGCGAGGATCGCAAGGAAATAGAAGAAAGGACCCTCACCGCCGAACAGTGTGTAAAGCGCCTCAACCATGGGTTCCTGTCGCCTCCTCAGCTACACCTTCCCGGGCCGCTACGCAGTCAGCCATAATCTGGCTGGCGCGGGCGATCGGGTTGGTCATGTAGAAATTATCGATGATTGGCTTGATGGCGCCTTCAGCGATATCGCCTTTGGTTCCAAAGTCGCCCCAGGCTTCGGTTGGCACTTCATCAAGCGTTGCCGTGGCTGGTGCCACTTCCGCCAGACGGGTGCGCAGTGCAGCCAGCGTATTGTATGGTAGCGTTTCGCCAACCACGTCAGACAGCGCCCGCAGGATTGTCCAGTCTTCGCGGGCATCGCCCGGTGCGAACACGGCCTTTTCCGTGCGCTGTACGCGGCCTTCTGTGTTGATGTAAGTGCCAGACTTCTCGGTATAGGCTGCAGCCGGCAGGATCACATCAGCGTTTTTCACGCCTTCGTCGCCGTGCGTGCCGATATAAACCGTGAAGGCTTTCTTCAGCTTGGCGGTGTCGATTTCGTCCGCGCCCAGCAGGAACACAGCCTTGACCTCACCAGCAGCCGCATCATCAAGGATGGCGTTCACGCCGCCCTCGGTGGTGAGGCCCAGGTCCAGCGCACCAACCCGACTTGCCGCCGTGTGCAATATGTTGAAGCCATTCCAGCCGTCCTTGACGCAGTATTTGTCTGCGGCGTCGCGGGCAGCCTTCAGGATTGCAGCACCGTCTTCCCGGGCCAGCGCAGCCTGACCAACGATGATCATTGGCTTTTCGGCGGCCTTGAGCGCCTTCGCGGCGGCATGACGGCCAGTAGGCACTGACTTCAGCAGCTTCGCGTCGTCGCCAAAGTCTTCAACCTTGTATGTCAGGTCAGCTTCGGCGCCGATGCGACCAACCTTGAGGCCCATGTGGCGGACTGCCTTGCGGATACGGCTGTTGAGTACCGGCGCTTCCGCGCGTGGGTCACAGCCAACCAGCAACAGATAGTCAGCTTCTTCAACACCGGCGATGCCAGAGTTCATCAGGTAGCCCGCGCGTACGCTTGCATCAAGCGCTGCGCCGTCCTGACGGCCTTCCACGCGGCTCGAGCCCAGCGTGCCCAGAAGGTCCTTGAGCGCCAGCATGGCTTCCATGTCTGCAAGGTCACCAGCGATAGCAGCAATCTGCTCGCCCTTGACGCCTTTGAGCTTCTTCTTGATCGCTTCAAACGCTTCAGCCCAGGTCGCTTCTTCAAGCTTCTTGTTCTTGCGGGCGTATGGACGGTCCAGGCGGCGCTTCTTCAGGCCGTCATAGACAAAGCGGGTTTTGTCGGAAATCCACTCTTCGTTCACGTCTTCATTCAGACGCGGCAGAATACGCATCACGGCAGAGCCGCGTGTGTCCACATTGATGTTGGAGCCCAGAGCGTCCATCACATCGATGCTTTCGGTGTGCTTCAACTCCCAGCTCCGCGCCGTGAAGGCGTATGGCTTGCTGGTCAGCGCGCCAACCGGGCACAGGTCAATCACGTTACCGGACATTTCGCTATCGAGCGTTTTTTCCAGGTAGGTAGTGATTTCCGTATGCTCACCGCGCCACAGGGCACCCATGTCTTCCACACCCGCCACTTCACTTGAGAAGCGCACGCAGCGCATGCAGTGAATGCAGCGTGTCATGGTGGTGGAGATAAGCGGACCCATGTATTTGTCTTCAACGGCGCGCTTGTTCTCGTCGTAGCGGCTTTTGCCGCCACCGAACGCCACAGCCTGGTCCTGCAGGTCGCATTCGCCGCCCTGGTCACAGATCGGGCAATCCAGCGGGTGGTTGATCAGCAGGAATTCCATCACACCTTCGCGTGCTTTCTTCACACGCTCGGTGTTGGTGTGGATCACCATACCGTCGCCCGCAGGCATCGCGCAGCTTGCGATCGGTTTCGGTGCCTTTTCCATATCAACAAGGCACATACGGCAGTTGCCAGCGATCGACAGACGCTCGTGATAACAGAAACGCGGCACTTCAACGCCGATTTCCTCACACGCCTGCAGAACCGTTGTTCCCGGCTCTACCGTTACTTCTTTTCCATCAATGGTTAGCGTGGGCATCTAACTCTCCTTGCCATGCGCTCTATTCAGCCGCTTTGGCATGATATGCATCGATACGCGCTTCCACTTCATGACGGAAGTGGCGCATCAAACCCTGGATCGGCCAAGCCGCCGCGTCGCCAAGCGCGCAGATGGTGTGGCCTTCAATCTGTTTTGTGACATCAAGGAGCGAGTCGATCTCGGACTTGTCAGCCTTGCCTTCAACCAGCCGCTCCATCACACGCCACATCCAGCCCGTACCTTCACGGCACGGCGTACACTGGCCGCAGCTTTCGTGCTTGTAGAATTCGCTCAGGCGCGCAATGGCCTTCACGATGTCCGTGGATTTGTCCATCACGATCACCGCAGCGGTGCCAAGGCCTGACTGCACTTCACGCAGGCTGTCAAAATCCATCAGCACGGTGTCACAAATCTCTTTTGGCAGAACCGGCACTGAGGACCCGCCCGGGATCACGGCCAGCAGGTTATCCCAGCCGCCGCGTACGCCGCCAGCGTGCTTCTCAATGAGTTCCTTCAAAGGAATGCCCATCTCTTCTTCCACGTTGCACGGATTGTTCACGTGACCGGAAATGGAGAAAACCTTCGTGCCTGTGTTGTTCGGACGGCCAAGGCCGGCGAACCAGGCGCCGCCACGGCGCAGGATGGTTGGCGCAACCGCAATCGATTCCACGTTGTTAACCGTGGTTGGGCAGCCCCACACACCTACGTTCGCAGGGAACGGAGGCTTCAGCCGCGGCTGACCCTTCTTGCCTTCAAGGCTTTCGATCAGCGCGGTTTCCTCACCGCAGATGTAGGCGCCCGCACCGCGGTGCACATAGACGTCGAAATCATAGCCGGAACCGCAGGCGTTTTTGCCAATGAAGCCCTTGTCGTAGGCTTCCTTGATCGCGCGCTCAAGCGCTTCGGCTTCGCGGAAGAACTCACCGCGGATATAGATGTAAGCCGCCACGGCGTTCATGGCGAAGCCCGCGATCAGGCAGCCTTCGATCAGCTTGTGTGGATCGTGGCGCATCAGGTCACGGTCTTTACAGGTACCGGGCTCGCCCTCGTCCGCGTTGATTACGAGATAAGACGGACGACCATCGGTTTCCTTCGGCATGAAGGACCACTTGAGGCCCGTCGGGAAGCCCGCACCACCACGGCCGCGAAGGCCGGACTCTTTCATCTCACCGATGATCCAGTCTTTGCCCTTGGCGATAATGTCTTTGGTGCCGTCCCAGTCACCGCGCTTCATGGCGGCGTCGATGCCGGGGCTCTCGAAACCATAAAGGTTTGTGAAGATGCGATCCTTATCAGCAAGCATTATGCATCCTCCCCTTTGTCGCCCTTAAGCGTGGTTGGGCCACCGGCTGGCGCGCTGTTCTTGCGGTCGATCTGCGGGCCTGGCTTAACAGCCTCGCCTTTCCCAAGCTTATCAAGTAGCTCGGTCATGGTTTCAGGCGTCAGGTCCTCGAAATAATCGTCATCAATTGCAACAACAGGCGCATTCACACAAGCGCCTGCACATTCAACTTCACTCAGCGTGAACATGCCGTCCTTGGTGGTTTCACCCTTCTCGATACCCAGCTTGGACTTGCAAGCCTTCATGATATCGTCGCTGCCACGCAGCCAGCATGGCGTCGTGCCACACACCTGAACGTGGTGCTTACCAATCGGCTTGTGGTTATACATGGTATAGAAAGTCGCCACTTCCTGAACCCGGATTGCCGGCATGTCCAGATAGTCAGCGATATATTCCATGATTTCCTGCGTCACATGGCCACCATTCTGGCGCTGGGCCAGATCAAGAAGCGGCATCACAGCACTTTGCTGGCGCCCTTCCGGGTATTTTGCGATGTGCGCTTGCGCGGTTTTCTCGTTTTCCGAGGTCCACACAAATTTTTCTGGTGCCGTACTCATCGGTCAACCTCACCAAATACAATGTCCATAGCCCCAAGTACTGCCGGAGCATCAGCAAGCATGTGACCTTTCAGAAGGTAATCCATGCCCTGAAGGTGTGCGAACCCGGGTGCCCGGATTTTACAGCGGTACGGACGGTTGGAGCCGTCAGACACCAGATACACACCAAATTCACCCTTCGGCGCTTCAACCGCGGCGTAAACTTCGCCTTCAGGCACTTTGAAGCCTTCGGTATAGAGCTTGAAGTGGTTGATCAGCGCTTCCATCGACCGCTTCATCTCGGCGCGACGTGGTGGCGAAATCTTCGGGTCGGTCGACATGACCGGACCAGCTGGCATATCGTTCAGGCACTGGCGAATGATCTTCAGCGACTCGCGAATCTCAGCGATTCGGAGCATGAAGCGATCATAGCAATCACCCGCGTTACCGATAGCGACCTGGAAGTTCATTTTGTCATATACTTCATAGGGTTGCGCTTTACGCAGGTCCCAGGCAACGCCGGTAGAGCGAAGCATCGGGCCGGTAAAGCCCCATGCCAGCGCTTCATCTGCGTCGAACACGCCGATGTCCACATTCCGTTGCTTGAAGATACGGTTATCAATCAGGAGCGCTTCCATATCCGCAAGGGTATTCGGGAATGTTTCGGTCCATTTCATGATGCGCTCGGCGAGGCCTGCTGGCAGGTCCTGGTGTACACCGCCTGGGCGGAAGTAGGCTGCGTGCAAACGCGCACCACAAACCGCCTCATAGAATTCCATCAGGATTTCGCGCTCTTCGAAGCCCCATAGGATCGGGGTCAACGCGCCGACGTCCATACCGTGGGTCGTCAGGTTCAAGATGTGGTTGAGGATACGCCCGATCTCGGAGAACAGCACGCGAATATATTGGCCGCGCTCAGGCACTTCGATGCTGGCGAGCTTCTCGACAGCCATACAGAAAGCATGTTCCTGGTTCATCGGCGCCACATAGTCGAGGCGGTCGAAGTACGGCATTGCCTGCAGATACTGCTTGTGCTCAATCAGCTTCTCAGTACCACGGTGCAGCAGCCCGATGTGCGGGTCCACCCGCTCAACGATCTCACCGTCCAGCTCCATCACCATCCGCAGTACGCCGTGCGCCGCAGGGTGCTGTGGGCCGAAATTCAGGCAATAGTTCTTGATATCAACCTCAGCCATTATTTCGCCCCCTCTTTACTCTCAGCGGCATCGTCGGCTTTCTCGTCACCCGGCAGCACATACTTGGCGCTTTCCCATGGGCTCATGAAATCGAAGTTGCGGAATTCCTGTTTCAGCTTCACAGGCTCGTACACAATCCGTTTTTCTTCCTCGGAATAGCGGCACTCGACGAAGCCGGTCAGCGGGAAGTCCTTACGGAGCGGATGGCCCTGGAAGCCATAATCCGTCAGCATGCGGCGAAGGTCCGGGTGATCGGCAAAGAAGATGCCGTACATATCCCACGCTTCGCGCTCGAACCAACCGGCGGCCGGGAATACGTCAATTGCCGAAGGCACCGGGGTGTCGGCATCGGTTTCCACTTTCACGCGGATGCGCTGGTTCAGCTGCACACTGAGCAGGTGATACACAACATCGAACCGGCGGGTGCGCTCAGGATAGTCGGCACCGCACAGGTCGATCAGTTGCTTGAACATACATTCCTGGTCATCGCGCAGGAAAGTGAGCACTTTCTGAACATGCTCCGCGCGGGCTACCACCGTCAGCTCGCCAAAAGCGACACTGGTGGAAATGACCTCGTTTTCCAGACTGGTAGCGATGTGCTCGCCCAGTGACTTTAATGCCTTATCAGTCATGCGCTGACGCGCTCCTTTTTGATGTGCGGCAGAGGTGCCGCAGGCACACAGCGAAGCGCCCCCAACTGGTGGCGGCGCCTCGTACTCGATCTAACGGTTGATGGTCCCGGTGCGGCGGATCTTACGCTGCAGCTGAAGCACACCATAAAGAAGTGCTTCCGCGGTGGGAGGACAGCCGGGGACATAGATATCAACCGGCACGATGCGGTCACAGCCCCGAACAACCGAATAGGAATAGTGATAATAACCGCCACCATTGGCGCAGGACCCCATGGAGATCACATAACGTGGCTCCGACATCTGGTCATAAACCTTGCGCATGGCGGGTGCCATCTTGTTCGTCAGCGTACCGGCGACGATCATCACGTCCGACTGGCGTGGGCTGCCACGAGGGGCAAAACCAAAACGCTCCACGTCGTAACGCGGCATCGAGGTATGCATCATCTCAACGGCGCAGCACGCAAGACCAAACGTCATCCACCACAGCGAACCCGTCCGGGCCCAGGTGATCAGATCCTCGAGGTTGGTGACAACAAAGCCCTTTTCAGTCAGTTCTTCGTTGAGACCCTCAAGCAGATCACCCTCGCTTACTGGTGGGATTGGTGACAGCGTGTTGTACGCACCGGGATTTTTTGCGGATGTTACTCCCATTCCAGCGCTCCTTTATTCCACTCGTATACAAAACCTACGGTCAGCACACCGAGGAAGATCATCATCGACCAGAAACCATACAGCCCGATCTCGCCCAGGGACACGGCCCAAGGGAACAGGAAGGCGATCTCGAGATCGAAGATAATGAACAGGATAGCGACGAGATAGAAGCGGACATCGAATTGATGACGGCTGTCTTCAAATGCTTCAAATCCACACTCGTACGCAGACAGCTTTTCACTGTCGGGTCGCTGTTTTGCGATCAGCATCGCAGCGCCAACAAAAATCAGTGAAAAAGCAATGGCGATCCCGAGGAAAATCAGGATCGGAAAATATTGTATCAGCAACGACTCCATGGGAGTCCCTTTTTGATTATTGGCCCTAATTACAGCGCCCTTTTAAAGGCCGATTTTCGATCCGTAAAGGGCGAATTTGCCCCTGGCGCCTGAGGGCGTGAGTATAGGCATGCTTTTAGTTAATGAAAAGCTTATCTCCTGCGGTTTTTTGGCGCATTTGCAGGATATTGGACGGGCCAAACAAAAAAACGCGTCCGGACAGGCCGGAACGCGTTTTCTGTACTGCCCTCTAGGAGGGAGGCAAGTGGCGCGAGTGACGGGGCTCGAACCCGCGACCTTCGGCGTGACAGGCCGACACTCTAACCAACTGAGCTACACCCGCGCGTCTTGCGTGAGGGGTGTTTAAATTTTCAGGCCGCCCGTGTCAACGGACAAAACGTATTTTTTGGATTTTTTTTGACCCGCTGTCGGTGCGTGTAATCCCGCAATTGCAAAAGTGCCTTATTCACTCTTGGCGGCTGGCCGAAAGTAGCCTGATCAATATGGTTGAGGTCACTGTCCCAAAGAAAAGAGTGCAGCACATGACCACGCCATTAATCATACTATCGATCCTTCTTCTGCCACTGCCTGCTACCAGGCTGCTAACTCTCGTATCCGGCAACGGCTTGCCTTTATGACCTGTCCGCGCATATGCACTGGCAGTCGCCTTCATCTTTGCAGGTTTTGTTAATTTTTTGGGCCTATTGGTTCGCCGTGCGCGATGAAGGAAACGTGTCCGCGGACGGCTGAAAAGAAAAAAGCGTTCGAGGCAAAGCCTGAACGCTTTCTTTACAACAAGAGTGGCGCGAGTGACGGGGCTCGAACCCGCGACCTTCGGCGTGACAGGCCGACACTCTAACCAACTGAGCTACACCCGCGCGGCTCTTGTGTGAGGGGGTGTTTAAGCCGCACCCCCGCCCCTGTCAACGGCTTTTTTGACACTTTTTTTCGGCTCGCGTTTTTTCGGGAGAAAACCGCCAAAAATAGCCCGCCCTGCCCGCCTCCTGTTCGAAGCACTCACAGTCCCTGCAACTGACGATTTTCGATTGTTTTAACACTGCCGCGCTCGCGTGCTTTAGGGCGACGTCCGAACTCGAAATCAGGCGGCCAGATAAACCAACCCCGCCGCAGTAATAACCAGCAACACTGCCAGTGCCCACCTGGGCATACGGCGCAACAGCTGGCCTACAAGCAGCACACTGTTCAAAACGGGGTGAAATGCCGCAATCACCCGGATCAGGGACATGGTGCGCTCTGACGCCGTCGCATCTTCATCATACAACCGGTCGCGCGGGTCCTTCGGGGCCCAGGTCGCCTCGATCACGATTCTGCCTTCCCCTTCTGCAGCGGGAGAATCACCGTCCGGGTCATGCCCGGTTGCCTTGCTGTCTTTTTTATTGGTCATATCGATGGCATTCCGAATCCCCTGGACGGCACATATTGGGCGTCACACCGATGGCATGGCCAGCCAGCAGTAGTATATCAGGAACCAATGTCGGGAAAGAGAAGAGAATGGTGGGCGATGACAGGCT
>NZ_DGNR01000003.1:0-453873 GCF_002389025.1 Kordiimonas sp. UBA4487 | reverse complement strand
TACCAACTGAGCTAATCGCCCGTACCAGTGTGGTGAGCGCGCTTTTAAGATTAAACGGCGGCGCTGTCCACCCCTTTTTTTGCAATTTTTTAACAAGGCATAAAAAGAAAAACGGCCACGGAAAATCCGCAGCCGTTCTCTTTTCAAGTGTGCAAACAATATTACTTGTTTACAGCGTCCTTGAGACCCTTGCCAGCCTTGAATTTAGGCTGTTTGGAAGCAGGGATGTCGATTTCTTCGCCCGTGCGTGGGTTGCGGCCTTTAGTAGCAGCACGTTGTGCTACTGCGAAAGTACCGAAGCCTACAAGACGAACTTCGCCACCACCGGACAGAGCGCCGGAAATGGAGTCAAATACAGCGTCTACTGCTTTACCAGCATCAGCTTTGGACAGGTCAGCTGCTTCCGCAACCTTTGCGATCAGATCATTTTTATTCAAGGTATCCCCCTCTGAGTTGAAGAGTTTGATTTCGTTATTAGTTCCGAAATGCGAATGCAGTTTAGGCACGGCTAAATCCGCTTGTCAAAGCAAAAAACCGCAGAAAACTGCGGTTTTGAGCTTTTTTTTCCTTGAAATTTATCGAATTCGGTTCAAAGGAGCTAATGAGTCGTCAATTCTGCCTCATCTGCACCGTCCCCAGAGCTCACTTCCTTGAGCTCTGACTCGTCCGGCCAGTCGATTGGCTCCATCGGGCCTGCAAGGGCATGCTCGAGAACTTCGTCAACATTAGAAACTGCAACGATTTCAAGGCCTTTGGTCACATTGTCCGGGATTTCCACCAGGTCTTTCTCGTTATCTTTCGGGATCAGAACCTTGGTGATTCCGCCGCGCAGCGCTGCCAAAAGCTTCTCCTTGAGGCCGCCGATCGGCAGCACACGACCGCGAAGTGTCACTTCACCAGTCATGGCAATATCTTTCCGGACAGCGATTCCCGTCAGCACAGAAACAATGCTTGTGCACATGGCGACACCCGCAGATGGGCCATCTTTTGGCGTTGCGCCCTCCGGCACGTGGATGTGAATGTCCTTTTTCTCGAACACATTCGGGTGAATTCCGAATTCCACGCAGCGGGACTGCACATAAGAACGGGCCGCCTGGATCGATTCTTTCATCACTTCGCCAAGCTTACCGGTCTGTTTGATCTGGCCCTTGCCTGCAACAGTGACAGCTTCGATCGCCAGCAGTTCCCCGCCAACTTCGGTCCATGCCAAACCAGTGGTCAGACCAACCTGATCTTCTTCCTCCGCCTGGCCGTAGCGATATTTCTTAACGCCAGCATACTGGCTGAGGTTACGGGACGTCAGCGCAACCTTGTCGCGCGAGCCTTCAACAATTTCTTTCACAGCCTTACGGGCCAGCTTGGCAATTTCGCGCTCCAGGCTCCGGACACCGGCTTCGCGGGTGTAGTAGCGCACCACATCTTTGAGCGCACCGTCAGAGATGGACCACTCGCCCTTCTTAAGGCCATGATCCTTCAGCTGTTTCGGAATCAGGTGACGGCGAGCAATCTCTACCTTCTCTTCCTCGGTGTAGCCCGAGAGATGGATGATTTCCATCCGGTCCAAGAGCGGACGCGGCATGCGAAGCGAGTTGGCCGTGGTGACGAACATCACGTTCGACAGGTCATAGTCCACTTCAAGATAGTGGTCGTTGAACTTGCTGTTCTGCTCTGGGTCCAGCACTTCAAGAAGCGCAGACGCTGGGTCACCCCGGAAGTCCTGGCCCATCTTATCGATCTCATCAAAGAGAAACAGTGGATTCGTGGTCCCGGCCTTCTTCATCGACTGCATCACCTTACCAGGCATGGAGCCGATATAGGTGCGGCGGTGACCGCGAATCTCTGCCTCGTCGCGCACGCCGCCGAGCGAGAATCGAACGAACTCGCGCCCTGTGGCCTTGGCGATGGACTTGCCAAGCGAGGTTTTACCAACACCCGGAGGGCCAACAAGACACAGAATCGGGCCTTTGATCTTTTTCGCACGCTGCTGCACAGCAAGATATTCGACGATTCGCTCTTTGACCTTCTCCAGGCCATAGTGGTCAGTATCCAGAACCTTCTGCGCGAGCTTGATGTCTTTCTTCACGCGGCTCTTTTTGCCCCATGGAATCGTCAGCATCCAATCGAGGAAATTCCGCACCACAGTGGCTTCAGCGGACATCGGGCTCATGGACTTCAGCTTCTTGAGCTCCGCCAGGCACTTTTCCTTGGCTTCCTTCGTCAGCTTGGTCTTGGCGATTCGGTCTTCCAGTTCCTGGATTTCCTCACGCCCGTCGTCGCCCTCACCCAGTTCCTTCTGGATCGCCTTGAGCTGCTCGTTCAGATAATATTCGCGCTGGGTCTTTTCCATCTGGCGCTTCACGCGGCCACGAATCTTCTTCTCAACCTGCAGGACACCAATCTCACCTTCCATGAAGCTGAAGATGCGCTCGAGGCGCTGCGCCACAGAAACGGTGGCCAGCAGGTCCTGCTTGTCGTCGATCTTCAGCGCCAGGTGGCTCGCCACCGTGTCGGCCAGCTTGCTGGCTTCATCAATCTGATTGACGGTTACAAGCACTTCTGCCGGGATTTTCTTGTTCAGCTTCACATATTGTTCGAACTGGGCGATCACCGACCGGCTGAGCGCTTCAATTTCCGAATCGTCTTCTTCGCCGTCGGCCATAAGTTCTGCGTTGGCTTCGAAATAATCATCGTCGCGAACGAATTCCTTGATGGTGGCCCGGTTGAAGCCTTCCACCAGCACCTTGACCGTGCCGTCCGGCAGCTTCAGCAGCTGAAGCACGCTGGCAACTGTACCGACCTCGAACACATCCTTGGTTTTCGGGTCGTCCTCACCAGCTTCTTTCTGGGCAACCAGCAGAATCTGCTTGTCCTTTGCCATCACTTCTTCGAGCGCCCGAACGGACTTATCGCGGCCAACAAAAAGCGGCACGATCATATGTGGGAAAACCACAATGTCCCTCAGGGGCAGAACGGGCAAAGTGACAATGTTTGACGTGGTTTCGGCGGATTCGGACATAGGAAAAACTTCCAGAACTAAAATGAGCGACTTGATCGACCTGATTTTAGGCCATTTCCATCAAGACAAGAAAGGAAAAGAGGTCGAAAAACGAGTTTAGGGCCAAATTTGTGCCCTTCACCATAAAAAATAAGGGCTGAAACATTCGTTTCAACCCTTATTCACACAATATAATCTGTTTTCTAAGCCGGCTGACCAGCCTCGTCGCGGCGATCAGCGTAAATCATCAAAGGACTCGACTTGCCGTCGACCACTTCGCCGTTGATCACGATCTCTTCAACACCCTCAAGGCTCGGCAGGTCGAACATGGTATCCAGAAGCGTGTCTTCCATGATGGACCGCAGGCCCCGCGCGCCGGTTTTGCGCTCAATTGCCTTCTTGGCAACGGCAAACAATGCGTCTTCAGAGAAGGTCAGCTTCACGTCTTCCATATCGAACAGGCACTGATACTGCTTCAGAAGGGCGTTTTTCGGTTCTGACAGGATCTGAACCAAAGCACCCTCGTCCAGGTCCTCCAGCGTCGCGATCACAGGCAGACGGCCCACGAACTCGGGGATCAGGCCAAACTTCAGCAGGTCCTCAGGCTCGGTTTCCTTGAACAGTTCGCCGGCACTGCGGTCGTCCGGTGAATTCACCGTCGCGCCAAAGCCGATGGACTTGCCTTGAAGGCGGTTCGCGATCACACGGTCAAGGCCTGCAAAGGCACCGCCACAGATGAACAGGATGTTTGTGGTGTCAACCTGCAGGAATTCCTGCTGCGGATGCTTACGGCCGCCCTGTGGCGGAACGCTGGCAACCGTGCCTTCCATGATTTTCAGCAGTGCCTGCTGGACACCTTCGCCCGACACGTCGCGCGTGATGGACGGGTTGTCTGACTTGCGGCTGATCTTGTCGACCTCATCAATATAGACGATGCCGCGCTGGGCGCGCTCGACGTTATAATCAGCCGATTGCAGCAGCTTCAGGATGATGTTTTCCACGTCCTCGCCCACGTAACCGGCTTCGGTCAGCGTCGTGGCGTCAGCCATGGTGAACGGTACGTCCAGAATACGCGCCAGCGTCTGGGCAAGAAGTGTCTTACCGCAGCCGGTTGGCCCAACAAGCAGGATGTTCGACTTGGCCAGCTCCACTTCAGGCGCGGAGGAGTTGGCGTGATTGAGGCGCTTATAGTGGTTGTGCACCGCAACTGAAAGCACCTTCTTGGCGCCAGCCTGCCCGATGACATAATCATTGAGGACCTCGAGAATCTCCAGCGGCGACGGCACGCCGTCGGTGCCCTTGGAAAGCGCGCCTTTGCTCTCTTCCTTGATGATGTCGTTACACAACTCTACGCACTCATCGCAAATAAAGACCGTAGGCCCTGCGATCAGCTTCCTGACCTCGTGCTGGCTCTTGCCGCAAAAGGAACAATAGAGCGTGTTTTTCGAATCGCTGTTACTCAAATCTGTCACCGCTATAAACTCGTTTCTTGCTATCGTAGACCGGTTAAAATGGCTCGTACACCCAAAATTCAAGAAATTTACAGGCTACCAGCCGGTCTTATTTCTCGTCGGTCTCTTCGCGGCTGGTATATACCTCATCGATCAATCCGAACTTCTTGGCCTCATGTGCGTCCATGAAGTTGTCGCGATCCATCGCCGCTTCGATTTTGTCCAGCTTTTGGCCGGTATGTTTTACATATATATTATTCAAACGTTCACGAAGCTTTAAAATCTCGCGCGCCTGAATTTCGATATCCGCAGCCTGACCACGCGCACCGCCAGAAGGCTGGTGCACCATGATGCGGGCATTTGGCAGCGCATAGCGCATGCCAGGCTCCCCAGCGGCCAGCAAAAGTGACCCCATCGAGCAAGCCTGACCAATACAAATCGTCGCCACCTTTGGCTTGATATACTGCATCGTGTCATACATCGCGAGACCCGACGTCACCACACCGCCTGGCGAATTGATATAGAAGGAAATATCCTTCTTCGGATTTTCCGCCTCGAGGAACAGAAGCTGCGCCACAATCAGGCTGGAAATCTGATCATTCACATCGCCGGTCAGGAAAATGATGCGTTCCTTGAGAAGCCGCGAATAAATGTCATACGACCGTTCGCCCCGGTTGGTTTGCTCAACAACCATCGGTACGAGGGCATCTCTGATAGGTTCCATCAAATCATCGCGCATTAGGCACTCCAAATGTTGTCCTGAGTGGCCCCAGATAGCTGCCGAAGTATCTGGCAGGCTGTTGATCAGGGCTTTTTGTTATCGATCTTTTGTGAAGCTGTAGCAAACCCAAGTCGGCTCGGGCAAGGAAATACGAAACAGTTCCTGCAATTAGATAGGCCTTCAGCAGGGCAATTAAAGAGGGGCATTAAAAAAGGGGCCCGGAAGCCCCTTTTTCATCGGCACCTGAGTGCCGTTATTCTGTGTCGTCAGCCTATTTCTTGGCAGCTGGCTTTTTCGCAGCAGCTTTCTTAGGCGCAGCTTTCTTCGCAGGGGCTTTTTTCGCCGCTGCCTTCTTCGCTGGAGCTTTCTTTTCTGCGTCGTCTTTCTTCGCGGCAGCCTTCTTAGGCGCAGCTTTCTTCGCAGGCGCCTTTTTCGCAGCAGCTTTCTTCTTAGGAGCAGCCTTTTTGCCCTTGGTTGGGTTGGCTTCTTCTTCGTCGATCGCGCGAACAGCGGCTTCAAGTTCATCACGGGAAACGGACTTTTCAGTCACGTCAGCCATTTCTAGAACGAAGTCGACAACTTTTTCTTCGAAGATCGGTGCACGCAGCTGAGCGCGGGCTTCTTCATTCTTCTGGTAGAATTCGAAGACCTGAGCTTCTTGACCCGGGAAGCGGCGCGCTTCCTCGATGATCTTGCGGTTAACTTCTTCCTGGTTCACCTGGATGTTGTTCTTCACACCCAGCTCGGAAAGCAGCAAGCCAAGGCGCACGCGGCGCTCGGCAATAGCGCGGAACTCAGCAGCTTCTGCTTCGTCTTCCGGGCCATCCTGACCTTCGAAGTCTTCAGCTTTGGCTTCACCGCTCATGACGGCGTCGCGCTTGATCTGTTCCCAGATCTGGCGGAATTCCATGTCAACCATGCCGGCAGGCACGTCGAACGTATATTCATCAGCCAGGGCGTCCAGGAGGCCACGCTTCATGTGAGCGCGGGTCAGGCTGTTGTTGTCAGCAGCCAGTTGGCCTTTCACGGATTCCTTGAGAGACGCGAGGTCCTCAAAGCCCATGCCTTTTGCCATGTCTTCGTCAACCTTGGCTTCAGCAGGCTTGCGAACTTCTTTCACCGTTACAGCGAATTCAGCTTCCTTGCCGGCAAGGTCAGCAGCCTGATATTGCTCAGGGAAAGAAACCTTGACGGTCTTTTCTTCGCCAGCCTTGGAGCCAACAAGCTGCTCTTCAAAGCCAGGGATGAACATGCCGGAGCCCAGCTCAAGCTGGAAGTCTTCGCCCTTGCCGCCGTCGAACTCAACGCCGTCGATGGAACCAACATAGTCGATCAATACGGCATCGCCTTCACCAGCTTTGGTGGTCTTGGCGGCTTTCTTGAAAGTCTTCTGCTGGGCAGCGATTTTCTCGCAGAACTCGTCAACGGTCTTGTCGTCAACTTCAGCAACCCAACGCTCAAGCGCTGGTGCTTTGAAATCGTCCACGGAAATTTCCGGCAGGATTTCGACCTTCAGCGTGTAAGCGAGGTCTTTGCCGTCTTCATATTCGTCCATGTCCACTTCTGGGCGGGTCGCTGGGCGAATGTTCTTGTCTTCAAAGAGCTTTGTAGACGTTTCCTGCATGGTCTCAGAGAGGACCTGCCCTTTGGCACGCTCGCCGTGCATACGCTTCAGAAGCGACAGTGGGGCTTTACCAGGGCGGAAACCCTTGATTTTTGCAGTGGCACGGAATTCGTCCAGGATCGCGTCCAAGCGGTCGTCCAGCTCTTTCGCTGCTACGACAATCTTGTACTCGCGCTTCAGTCCTTCATTCAGCAGTTCTTCGATCTGCATGGGTCTTCCAACTCTCTTTTTCTTTATCCGGAACCGGATTTCCTGAAGGTGGTGCGGGCGGAGGGACTTGAACCCCCACGTCCGAAGACACCAGAACCTAAATCTGGCGCGTCTACCAATTTCGCCACGCCCGCGCTACCTTCGGAAACACTTGAAAAACCGCGCTGAACGCGACCTCTCCGGTTTCATTAAAACGTGAATTTGACGGGCTTATAACAGGCGCACTGCGGAGTACAAGTATTTTTGTACGCCGAGCCCAATTTTTCCTATAGCAAAACCTGCGGCAAAGCGGTCACCAGGTCGGATGCAATCAGCCCCCTGCCCGCCTTCATCGCGGCCTCGCCGTGCAGCCACACGCCCGCAGACGCGGCTTCAAAAGGCGGCATGCCCTGGGCCATCAGCCCCGCAATTACGCCAGACAGCACGTCACCTGTTCCCGCAACAGACAGCCAGGCGGGGGCGTTCGCAGCAATTGAGACCCGCCCGTCGGGTGCGGCCACAATCGTGGATACACCCTTCAATACAATCAGGCATTTGGACGAAACTGCCGCCGACCGCGCAGCGGCAACCTTGTTGGTCTCCTTGGAAAGCCCAGGGAACAAGCGGGCAAATTCGCCTTCATGCGGTGTCAGCACCACATCGTCCGTGCCTTCCTGAGCAAAGATATCCAGGCGCCCAACCAGGCTCGTGAGCGCGTCTGCATCCAGCACCATGGCCTTGTCGCGGCGCGCCACATCATGGACCAGCTCAGCCGTCTTTTCACCCACGCCCGCACCAGGCCCAAGCAGGATGGTGTTGATCCGGGTGTCCGCCATGATGCCTAAGAACCCAAAGGCACTGTCAAAGCGGCGAACCATCACGTCGGTCAGGGCGGTCGCCTGTATATTATAGGTCTCTGAGGGGGCGGCCAGCGTAACCAGCCCTGCCCCAACCCTGAGCCCCGCCGTTGCCGCCAGCCGGCAAGCCCCCAGTGTGGGCTCCTTGCCCCCGAGGACCAGCAGATGGCCGCGATGATATTTGTGCGTTTCCGGCCCGGGGAAAGGATAGCTGCTGCCCCAGAGCGACGGCGTATTTTCAAACAGCGTCGGCTTGATGGCATCAAGGCTTCGGCTGGAAATGCCAATGTCAGCGGCATGGATATGCTCCACGCCACCACACAGAAAACGGCCCGGCGCAACAATGTGCCCGGGCTTTTTGGTAAAGAAAGTAACCGTCATGTCAGCCTGGAAGCATGGGCCTGTCGGAATACCCGAATCGCCGTCGAGGCCACTCGGCATATCAACCGCCACCCGGAATGCATCAAGCGCGTTCACCGCCTCGATCACTTCGGCCAACTCGCCTTCGATCGCGCGGGTCAGTCCGGTGCCGAAAAGCGCATCCACAACAACCGTGGCGCCCTTGAGGCGTTTGGTGTCAATCGGCCCCACACCGCCCTGCCAGCGCCGCGCCATGATGGCCGCGTCGCCCTTGAGGTCCCGCGTTTCAACCGACATCATTACCCGAACCGGGTAACCCCATTCGTCCAGATACCGGGCCGCCACAAACCCATCGCCGCCGTTGTTGCCAGGACCACACAAGATCAAAATCTCGCCCCCGGCCTCAAGCGGTGTGCCAATATAATCAACAATGACCTCAGCAACGGCCTTGCCCGCGGCCTCCATCAATGTGAGGCCGTTGGTGCCATTCTTCAGCGCCCAGGCGTCAGCCTGCCTGGACTCCTCGGGCGTCAATAGAATGTGGGTGTTGCCACTGGTCTGCACTGTCTTAAGCTCCCCCTCAGGAATCGACGCAGTGTAACACCTGCCGTAAAAAAGTCCTTCGGCTTTGCCTCAGTGTACTTTTTTCCGATTCCAGATCGAAAAACCGGACCTTGAAGCTGTTCTGCGGTCCAGTTTTGCTTGTCCGCTCAGAAATCCACCTCCCCGGTGGATTTCACAAGCGAAAAATTGAAAGCAAAGCGCAGAGCCGCCTCAAGCTTTGATTTCGCAACATAAAAACTGATGAAAAGTACACCGAGCACAAGCGAGGGACTTTTCGTCATCGGGGCGCAGTGTAGCAAAAGAAAAAAGCCCCGGAAGGGGCTTCTTTAAAAAAACTTCAGAGTGGGGCGAGTGACCGGGATCGAACCGGCGACTTCCAGTACCACAAACTGGCGCTCTAACCAACTGAGCTACACCCGCCATCTCTGAATGTGGGCGCTTGTTTATGCGCAAGCTCCCGTCGCGTCAAGTAGGAAGTTTGGCATTTTTTTAGGCGCTTCACAAATTCCTTAAATCAGGTCGTGCCCGACGACTGACCAAAGCTCAAGCATCTGCACAAAATTTAGGCACGTTATCGCACAAAGAACGGTCAACCTCTTTGACCTATTGAAAAAAACCGCAGGATTCCGCGACAGGAAAAACTGGCACGAACCGTGCGTAATAAGCGGCAATAACCATAACAAACGGTACCAGGAAATGAAGAAGATCGAAGCAATTATCAAACCCTTCAAGCTCGATGAAGTGAAGGAAGCCCTTCACGAAGTCGGGATCTCGGGGATCACGGTCACGGAAGCCAAAGGTTTTGGACGCCAGAAAGGCCACACCGAACTTTATCGGGGTGCCGAATATGTCGTCGACTTCGTTCCGAAGGTGAAAGTGGAAGTGGTAGTGGATTCAGCAGACGCAGAGCGTGCTGTTGAAGCAATCAAGAATGCCGCCCACACCGGGCGCATCGGTGACGGCAAGATTTTTGTCAGCGCCGTTGAAGAGGCAATCCGCATCCGTACCGGCGAAACCGGTAAGGACGCTATCTAGGCACAGGCCACCCTGCCCTGCAGGGTTGCCGAACAATTCAGCCGGGGCGGAATCCCCGGGCTATATACAGTCGTTTAAATCGAAGGGAAAAATGGAAATGTCCAACTATACCGATCTGAGCGTTGAAGACTTTCTCGGTCTGGTCAAAGAAAAGAACGCGGAATGGATCGATCTGCGTTTTACGGATCCTAAAGGCAAGTGGCAGCATCTGACGATGGCTGCGGACGTCGTTGACGAGGACATGCTGAGCGAAGGCTTCATGTTCGACGGTTCGTCCATTTCCGGCTGGAAAGCGATCAACGAATCCGACATGATCCTGAAGCCTGACCTCTCCCGCGTTACGTTCGACCCCTTCACGGCTGACGTGACTGCGATTGTCTTCTGCGACATTCTGGAGCCATCAACAGGCCAGCCATACGACCGTGACCCACGCTCCACTGCCAAGAAAGCAGAAGAGTATGTGAAGTTCTCCGGCGTTGGTGACACAGCCTTCTTCGGCCCAGAGCCTGAGTTCTTCGTCTTTGACGACGTGAAATTCAACAGCGGCTACCGCGGCGCGATGTATTCCATCGACGACGTTGAAGGCCCGTATAACAGCGACAAGACTTTCGAAGAAGGCAACTATGGCCACCGTCCAGCAGTAAAAGGCGGCTACTTCCCTGTTGCACCAGTCGACAGCTGTGTCGACCTTCGTGGCGACATGGTGAAGATCGCCAAGGAAATGGGCCTGAAGATGGACAAGCACCACCACGAGGTGGCCGCTTCCCAGCACGAGCTTGGCATGATGTTCTCCACCCTCGTGGACACGGCCGACAACGTACAGGTTTACAAGTATGCAGTTCACCAGGTTGCCCACTCTTACGGCAAAACCGCGACCTTCATGCCAAAGCCAGTGGCCCAGGACAACGGCTCTGGTATGCACGTACACCAGTCAATCTGGAAAGACGGTAAGCCTCTGTTCGCGGGCTCCGGTTATGCTGACCTGTCTGAAACCGCGCTTTACTATATCGGCGGCATCATCAAGCACGCGAAAGCGATCAACGCCTTCTCCAACCCATCCACCAACAGCTACAAGCGTCTGGTGCCTGGCTTCGAAGCGCCTGTTCTGCTGGCCTACTCCGCGCGCAACCGCTCGGCTTCCTGCCGTATTCCTTACGGCACGAGCCCGAAAGCAAAACGCGTTGAGATCCGCTTCCCTGATGCGACGGCCAACCCTTACCTCGCGTTCGCTGCCATGCTGATGGCTGGCCTCGACGGTATCGAGAACAAGATCCACCCTGGCGACGCCATGGACAAAGATCTGTACGCACTGCCTGCTGAAGAACTGCTCGGCGTTCCAACGGTTGCAAGCTCGCTTCGCGAAGCGCTTGAAGCCCTCAACAACGACCGCGAGTTCCTCAAAAAGGGCGACGTGTTCACCGACGACCAGATCAGCGCCTACATTGAACTGAAGATGGAAGAAGTGAACCGCCTTGAGCTGGCTCCGCACCCAGTTGAGTTCGAAATGTACTATAGCGCGTAAGCCTATAGATCCATAGTTGCGTTAAAGGGGGCCATGCGCCCCCTTTTTCATTTTCCAAATATTTTTCTGGCTTTGTGGTTGTTTACGATTTAACAACCCGGTGCCTTTAAGGTTGGTTGTAAGCAAAACCGTGTTTTCATCGCGCAAGGGAAAATCAGGCAGCCTATCCGATGCAAATTGAATACACAAAAGAACAGACGGCACTTCGCCCCCTTCTTGCCAGTGCCAACATCAATCCTGAAACATTTCTAGCCACTGACTATCTCAACCACTTCAACGAGATTGTCATGCTGCTGGAGATGGTGCCGGATATGCCTGAGCTTGCGGAAGATGCCTTCGATTGGGCACCGAAAAGCTATGTCGAGCATTTCGAAGACAGCGGCTTTCAGGCAAAGGATCTGGCGATTGAAGCCTATGACCTCGCCCCCACCACCTTCAAGACGCCTTTCGAAGGCATCTGCGCTGAACTGGACAAGCTGATCATGTCCACCCTGAATGGCCTGCAAGCGACAAATGTGGTCGAGCGTGGCTTCACGCCGGCAGCCCAGCAGTTGATCCGGACGCGGATTGAAGCCGTCCAGGAACTGCTGATGAAGCTCAATCAGATCATCCACGGCAAATGGACTGTGCAGGACCAGCCAGACGTCGAAGAAAAAACCGACGAAAGCGCACAGACCCAGGAAGACATCGACAAACTGTTCGATTAGCCATCCCGGCCGCAACGCTCACCGCAGGGAACAGCCACTACAGCACCATCCATCGGTGCTGCATGGCTTCCAAACAAAATCGCCGGAATTTTAAGTAAGTTTCTGCCCTACCCCGGAATGAGGTTATGGGCAGCTATCTGTATGACCGCGACCATCAGGCCGCGGGCTTGAAATCCTCGCCGTCCTGCAGGACCGCAATTGAAACAACCTTCTTGATGTCAGGCCGCCCTTCACGGGACAAACTGACCAGGGGATAAGTGCTCGCCCCCACCTTGCTGATGCGCTCCACTACCCATACGGAAGCGCGGCTGTGTCGATGCTGGAATCGGTCCCCGATCGTCACCTCAGAAACTGATTCTCCGGTGGGTGCCGGGCTAAACATCCAATTAAAAAAGCCTTTTCGACTTTGACTGGCCATTCGCTCTCTCCAAAAGGCACACGGGTACCTCACAAAAGGTACATTCAAGGCCTTAAATAAGTTTTAAGCCAGCTTGAAACTTACAAGAAGAATGCGGAAATGCACACTATATTTTCTAATTTATGCCAAAATAAGCACAATATCTTGTATCCCTTGACGCCACGCTGTCGCTGGTTTACGCCGGTACTCTGGACCAGTTTATAGGGTGGGGTTATGAGCGACCTGTTTGAAGTACAGCAGACTAAATCTGACTATTCCGCGAAAGATATTGAGGTTCTTGAAGGGCTTGAGCCAGTGCGCCAACGCCCGGGCATGTATATCGGCGGAACGGATGAGCGCGCGCTTCATCATCTGGTTGCTGAAATTCTCGATAACTCGATGGACGAAGCTGTCGCAGGCCATGCCAGTCGCATCTCGATGGCGCTGCATGCTGACGGCTCCCTGACCATTTCAGATAATGGTCGCGGTATCCCGACAGACCCCCACCCAAAGTACCCCGGCAAGTCTGCACTTGAAGTGATTCTCACCACCCTGCACTCAGGCGGCAAGTTCAGTTCTGACGCCTATGCGACCTCCGGCGGCCTGCACGGTGTCGGTATTTCTGTCGTGAACGCGCTCAGCGAATGGATGACCATCGAGGTAGCGCGCGACCGCAACATGTGGCGCCAGACCTATGCCCGCGGCAAGACCACGTCTGATATTGAAGACCTGGGCGCGGTGCAGAACAAGCGCGGCACCACCATCACCTTCCTGCCTGATCCTGAAATTTTTGGCGAAAAGGCCCAACTGAAACCGAGCCGCCTTTACAAGATGGCGCGCTCGAAAGCCTATCTGTTCCGCGGCGTGGAAATCCGGTTCAAATGCGCGCCCGAGATGATCCAAGAAGGCGACGACACACCCACAGAAGCCACCCTGCACTTCCCGGGTGGCCTTGGGGACTTCCTCAAGGACACGCTGAAGAAACGCACTTGCGTCACCGAAGAGCCCTTTTCCGGCTTTGTGAAATTCCCGGATGATGCCGGCCAGGTTGAATGGGCCATCCAGTGGCCTGAATTTGGCGACGGCTTCTGTAACAGCTACTGTAACACCATCCCGACACCCCAGGGCGGCACGCACGAAAACGGCATGCGCAGCGCCATCCTGCGTGGGTTGAAAGCCTACGGCGAACTGACAAACAACAAGAAGGCCGCGCAACTAACGTCTGATGACGTCTGCGGCACTTTCTGCGCCATGTTGTCCGTTTTCATCCGTGACCCGCAATTCCAGGGCCAGACCAAAGACAAGCTTTCAACAATGGACGCCTTCCGCCTGACGGAGAACGCCGTCCGCGACGCATTTGACCATTGGCTGGCAGACCACCCAGAGCGGGCTGGCAGCCTGCTCACCTGGGCACTGGACCGCCTTGAAGAGCGCCTGCGCCGCAAACAGGAACGGGAGATCACCCGCAAGACAGCAGTCAGCAAGCGCAAGCTGCGCCTGCCCGGCAAGTTGACGGACTGCTCAAGCGATTCTTCCGAAGGTACTGAGATTTACATCGTGGAGGGTGATTCCGCGGGCGGCTCGGCCAAACAGGCACGCGACCGGAAAACCCAGGCGATCCTGCCGATCCGCGGTAAAATTCTCAATGTGGCATCCGCGACGCGCGACAAGATCGCCGCCAACCAGGAAATCCGCGACCTGATCCAGGCGCTGGGCTGTGGCACGCGCGACAATTATGACGGCGACGCCCTGCGCTATGAAAAAGTCATCATCATGTGTGACGCCGACGTCGATGGTGCCCACATCGCAACGCTTCTGATGACCTTCTTCTTCCAGGAGATGCCTGGCCTTGTGAAGGACGGACAGCTGTATCTGGCCATGCCGCCGCTTTACCGGCTGGCGCAATCTGGCAAGGTGGCCTACGCCCGCGATGACGCCCACAAGGACGAATTGATGGCCAATGAGTTTTCCGGCCGCGGCAAGGTGGAGATCAGCCGCTTTAAGGGCCTGGGTGAAATGCCCCCTGCCCAGCTGAAAGAAACCACCATGGCCCGCGCCAACCGAACCCTGCAGCGCGTTACCCTGCCGCCTGAATATGCAGAGCGCTCTGTGGTCAATCGGCTGGTGGATGACCTGATGGGCAAGAAGCCGGAAAAGCGCTTCGAATTCATCCGTGATAACGCTGATTCAGTTGCAGACCAGCTGGATATCTAATCGCTCAGATAAGATCTCTCCCGCCAACCACAGTTGAACCAGAACTTGAAAACAGGTGATTGGCGGACATGCGGATAGCAATCATTGGCGCAGGAATTGGCGGGCTGGCATCAGCCACCTATCTGGCGCGCGATGGCCATGATGTCGCGCTCTTTGAAGCCTTCAAGGAACCGCGTCCTGTAGGTGCCGGGCTGTTGCTTCAGCCGCCGGGTCAAGACGTCCTGAAGGAACTGGGCGCCTTTCAGGCTGCGTCAAAGACTGCCATCCCGATCCATCGCCTGCATTCCACGACAGCACATGGCAGGCAACTGCTTGATTTGTCCTACAGCGACCTATCTGGCCCACCCCGTGGCGGGCTTGGTATCCAGCGCAGCACCCTGCATCAAGCACTTTTGGCTGCAGCCCAAAGCACAAACACCGAGCTGTATTTTGATGCAACTGTCACTGGGCTTGACCGTAAGGCGGACGGCTGCCACATCCGTTTGCAAGACGCCATGCGCGGTCCTTTTGATCTGATACTGGTGTCCAGCGGATCAAAAAGCGCCTGGCTGCAGGATAGCGACTATGGGCGAAAGGCAACTGTGTACCCTTGGGGCTGCATGTGGGCAACAGTGCCCCTGCCCGATACTCTTGATGGACACACGCTGCATCAGCGTTGCTTGGGCGCAAAACATATGGTGGGGCTCTTGCCGGTCATGAAACAGGATGGCACCCCACATGCGGCGCTATACTGGTCCATGAAAAACAGCGACGCCGGTAGCTGGCACCAAACGCCCTATGACGCTTTTCTCAACAAGCTGGACAGCATTTGGCCCGAAGCCGCGTCCGCGGCCGCTCAGGTTGACCAAAGCGCTTTTGTACACGCGACCTACCGGGATGTATGGTGCAGCCGCCCCTATAACGACCGGGTTTGGCTGATGGGTGACGCGGCCCACGGCACCAGCCCGCAACTCGGCCAAGGCTGTTCCATGGCGCTTCTGGACGCACAGGCCGTTAGTGCTGCGCTCCGGCAAACATTGTCACTCGGTGACGCCGTGCAGGCCTACAATAATGAGCGGCGCGCCCAACTTCGCTACGTGCGGTGGGCCAGCCGCCTGCTGACGCCCCTGTTTCAGCATGATAGTCGGCTCTTTGGCGCACCCAGGGATCTACTCCTTGGGCCCATATCCAGCATGCCGGGATTTTATGGGCTCAGCCTAAGGACGCTGGCGTCGGACCTGTTCCTAATGCGCCAGTAGGTCCTTAAGGTACCGCGCCAAGGCCTCTGGCGCTTCCAGCGGCACCAGATGACCGCATCCGTCAATTACATGGCAGCTGGCCCCCGGAATGGCGCCCGCAAGGCTTTGATGGGCCTCAGGCGAGGCAAAGGCGTCTTCGCGCCCGCAAATCACCATTGAAGGCACAGAAATTGCCTCGAGGATATCCTCACTGCTGCGCCGCGCCATGATTGCTGTCTGCCCGTTGATCAGCGCCTCCGGCCCAAGGTCTCGCGCCATTTGGCGCAGCACCGGTCCGCAATTTGGCCGATTTCCGTCGTAAAGCGCTGCTTCGAAATAGCCGTCGAAGAAGGTCTCAAACTTTCCTGCCCTCGCCAGCCTAATGGCTTGCTCCCGCTTCTCCCGTGCGGCGGCAGGGTCTGCATGGGCGTTGGTTCCAATCAGCGCAAGGTGGGTCACCCTCTCGGGCGCCTGCCGCACCATTTCAAGCGCCAGATAGCCGCCCATTGAATTGCCTGCCAGGGCAAACCGCGCAGGCAAGGTTTCAAGCAATGAATTCGCCAGTTCCGCCAGGTTATTGGCATGCCAAACCTCCGGCACAATTGTCGGGACTTCCAGCGCCAGCGCGTCCACCACATGCTGATAGAGCCGACTGTCACATAAAAGCGCCGGTAAAAGGATTAATGCATCTGTTTTCGGCGGCATTTTCCTGTTTCCTACATTGACATTGACGCACGCGAACCTATGCTGCGCCGAAATTAAGTTTGAAGCAATTGGATAGGACACGCATGGGTTTCGACCTTTTAGGACTGAGTGAACCAACAATGAAGGCTGTGAACGAGGCCGGTTACACCGAGCCCACGCCTATTCAGGCCCAAGCCATTCCCCAAGTATTGATGGGCCGCGACGTTCTCGGCATCGCCCAGACAGGCACTGGCAAAACGGCAAGCTTTACGCTGCCGCTGATCGATATCCTGTCGGAAGGCCGGGCCCGCGCCCGCATGCCGCGCTGCCTGATCCTGGAGCCAACGCGCGAGCTGGCGGCCCAGGTTTCTGAAAGCTTCGAAAAATACGGCAAGGAACACAAGCTGACCATGGCCCTGCTGATTGGTGGCGTGAACTTTGCCGATCAGGAAAAGCGGCTAGACCGCGGCGTGGACGTACTGATTGCAACGCCGGGCCGTCTTCTCGACCACTTCAGCCGGGGCAAGCTGCTGCTGACTGGCATCGATATCCTCGTGGTCGATGAAGCCGACCGCATGCTGGATATGGGCTTTATCCCGGACGTTGAGAAAATCTGTGAGTGCATCACAGGCAAGCACCAGACTCTTTTCTTCTCGGCCACCATGCCGCCGGTTATTGAAAAGCTGACCAAACGTTTCCTCGACGATCCGAAGATGATCACCGTTGAACGCAAGTCCATGACGGCGACAACCATCGAACAGCTTCTGGTAACCGTTCCAGTACGCGACAAGCGCAAGGCGCTTCGGAAACTGCTGCGCGACGAGAACATCAAGAACGGCATCATCTTCTGCAACCGCAAGAAGGACGTGAAAGAGGTTTATAACAGCCTCGCCCGTCACGGCTTCAATGTGGGCCAGTTGCACGGCGATATGGAGCAATCCGAACGCCTTGAAGTGCTGCGCCAGTTCAAAGCCAACGAACTGCAGCTGATGTGCGCCTCTGATGTGGCCGCCCGTGGCCTCGACATCGCAGACGTGAGCCATGTGTTCAACTTCGATGTGCCAAGCCACGCGGAAGATTATGTGCACCGTATTGGCCGGACAGGCCGCGCGGGCCGTAAGGGCAAGGCCTTCACGCTGACCACGCCGGGCAAGACCGACACCAAGTTTATCGACGCCATTGAAAAAATGATCGGCCAGAAGCTCCCGCGCACCGCAAAGATCGATCTGGAACCACCAAAGCCGAAGGTTGCGGCGGACGATATGCCGAAAAAGCCGTTTGTGGGCATGGGCCCGCACGTACCGGCTTTCCTCGCCCGTCCCGTTAACGTCAAAAGCAGCCGCTAATTGCGGTTGCCATTCTCCCGGCCTGCGCTAAGTCTTCTTCTCAGGGACAATAAGCGGAGGCCGGCATGCCCACATTTGAAACACTCGACTTCAGCATCAACGATGGTCTGGCGACCATCACTTTCAACCGGCCTGACCGGCTGAATGCGCTCAGCGCCAAGCTGAAATCAGAATTTCTGCTAGCCCTCAGGTCTCTCAACCGTCAAGACAGCGACGCCCGTGCGCTGCTGATTACCGGTGCAGGCCGCGGTTTTTGTGCCGGTGCCGACCTGGCCGAAGGCGGCAATGAAAACCGCGACATGGGCGCGAGCCTGACGGACACCTACCATCCGTTCCTGACAGAACTCGCCAACTTGCGTATCCCCGTTGTCAGCGCGGTGAACGGCGTTGCCGCCGGCGCAGGCATGAGCATTGCGATTTCCGCCGACATCGTCATTGCCGCCAAGTCCGCCTATTTCCTGCAGGCCTTCGTCAACATCGGCCTCGTGCCGGACGCTGGCAGCACCTTCCTGCTGCCGCGCCTTGTCGGCCTGAACCGGGCCCGTTCCATGATGATGCTTGGGGAAAAGGTGCCGGCGGACAAAGCCCTTGATTGGGGCCTTGTCTATGATGTGGTTGAAGACGACGCGCTGCTGGACACGGCAACCAAACTCGCCACCAAGCTGGCCAACGGCCCAACTGTGGCCCTGGGTTCCATCCGGCATCTTCTGGCGCAGTCGCTGACCAACGATTATCAGGGTCAGTTGGCCGCCGAAGCCACGGCTCAGCGCGTCGCAGGCCGCACCGAAGACTGTGTTGAGGGCGTAATGGCCTTCATCCAGAAGCGCGAGGCGGCCTTCAAGGGCAAGTAGACAGACTGATCAAAATTCCGACATCCTGAAATCGCCACTTTTCATTTCTATCAGAGGGCGCTACACATCCATCTGATAGTTTGAGAACATAAAGGCAACAAAGGGAGCGTCTGTGCGCAATCCGCTTGCGATCATTGGCCAGGTCGTTCTGGCAAGCCTGGCTGAAATCGGTCGGCTTTCCAAATTTTCGGCAACCGCCATCAGCAGCATCTTCATGCCGCCCGTATATTGGCGACATGTGCTGAAGCAAATGTGGCTTATCGGCTACAACAGCCTGCCCGTTGTTGGCCTCACCGCACTTTTTACCGGCGCGGCCCTGGCCCAGCAGATTTATGTGGGCGGCAGCCGCTTCAACGCGGCATCCGTTGTACCCGGTGTGGTGGTGATTGCCATCGTGCGCGAACTGGGCCCCGTGCTTGGCGGGCTGATGGTGGCGGGCCGTGTCTCCTCGGCCATGGCTGCAGAGCTTGGCACCATGCGCGTGACTGAACAGATCGACGCGCTTGTGACCCTGTCGACCGACCCGTTCAAATATCTGGTGGCCCCCCGCCTGATAGCGGCAGTCATCACTCTGCCCCTTCTGGTCATCATCGCCAATATCATCGGCGTGCTGGGCGGCTACCTGATCGGCACAGGCCGCCTGGGCCTCAATGAAGGCACCTACCTGCAGGTGACGGTTGATTTCCTTGAGCGGGCCGACGTGATCTCGTCACTCGTCAAAGCTTCAGTGTTCGGCTTCTTCATCGCGCTGATGGGCAGCTACCATGGCTATAACAGCCGCGGGGGCGCCCAGGGCGTCGGCAAGGCCACCACCAATGCCGTGGTATCTGCCTTCATCGCCATCCTGCTAGCGAACCTGATCATCACCGTGATCGTATTTGGGGGGCGCGGCGCATGAGTACTGACCTGAAGATCCAGCTGAAAGACGTTCACAAGGGCTTCGGCCCGAAAAAGGTATTGCAGGGCATTGACCTTGAAGTACCCAAAGGCCAGTCGGTCGTGATCATTGGCGGGTCCGGCACCGGCAAATCCGTTATGCTCAAATGCATCCTGGGCATCCTGAACCCTGACCAGGGCGAGATTTTCGTGGACGGCGAGGATGTCACCAAATTCTCCAGCCGCGCGCGCAAGAAGACCCTGGCGAAATTCGGCATGCTGTTCCAGGGCGCTGCGCTTTTTGACAGCCTGCCCGTTTGGGAGAATGTCGCGTTCGGCCTGATCCAGGGCAAGGGCATGAACCGTAAGGACGCGCAGGAGATTGCCATCGAGAAGCTCCGCCGCGTCGGCCTGGGCGCCGACGTGGGGAACCTTTCGCCCGCTGAGCTGTCGGGCGGCATGCAAAAGCGCGTGGGCTTGGCCCGCGCCATCGCAACCGAACCTGAAATTATCTTTTTCGATGAACCCACAACGGGCCTTGATCCCATCATGGCGGATGTGATCAATGACCTGATCGTCGAATGCGTGAAAGACCTGGGTGCCACGACGCTGTCAATCACCCACGATATGGCCAGTGCACGCAAGATCGCGGACCGCATTGCCATGCTTTATCACGGCAAGATCATCTGGGACGGGGCCAAGGACGAAATCGACAATTCCGGCAACGACCATGTGGACCAGTTCATCCATGGCCGCGCCCAGGGGCCGATTGAAATGGAACTTCTGAAGCTCTGACATGGCAAAAGCGCAACTTTCATATAACTGCCGCGATTGCGGCGCCGTATACCGCCGCTGGCAGGGCAAGTGCGACGAATGTGGTGAGTGGAACTCGATTGAGGAATCGAAGGGCGGTACCACATCCGGCGCGCCCAAGGGCCTGAGCGGCAAGAAAGGGCGCCGGGTTGACCTGGTTTCGCTTGATACGCCCCTCAAGGAACAGCCACGGCTCTTGACCGGCATTGCGGAACTTGACCGGGCGCTGGGCGGCGGCATGGTGGCGGGCAGCGCTGTCCTGATTGGTGGTGACCCGGGTATCGGTAAATCCACGCTTCTGCTGCAGGCCATGGGGCAGCTGGCACTCAAGGGTCAAGACTGTGTCTATATCTCTGGCGAGGAAGCGACCGCGCAGGTGCAGATGCGCGCCAACCGCCTGGGTCTTTCCGGCGCGCCGCTGAAGCTGGGCTGCGAAACAAGCCTGCGTGATATCCTGACAACGCTGGATGAAGGCACCCCGCCCAAGGTGGTGGTGATCGACAGTATCCAGACCCTGTTCGCCGACCATGTGGAAAGCGCGCCCGGCACCGTCAGCCAGGTTCGTGTCTGTGCCCATGAGCTGATCAGTTTTGCCAAGCGCAAAGGCACCGTTGTGCTGCTGGTTGGCCATGTCACAAAGGACGGTCAGATCGCCGGGCCGCGCGTTCTCGAACATATGGTTGATACAGTCCTCTATTTCGAAGGCGATCGCGGCCACCAGTTCCGCATCCTGCGTGCGGTGAAGAACCGTTTCGGCGGTACGGACGAGATCGGCGTGTTCGAGATGACAGGCATGGGCCTGAATGAAGTCACGAACCCCTCTGCCCTTTTCCTGGCGGACCACAATAGCCGCGAACCGGGCAACTGCGTGTTCGCTGGCATCGAAGGCTCCCGCCCCGTGCTGGTGGAAATCCAGGCGCTGGTGGCGCGCTCAAGCGCCGCGAACCCGCGCCGTGCCGTGGTGGGCTGGGACAGCGGGCGCCTTGCCATGGTGCTGGCCGTCCTGGACGCTCGCGCAGGCCTCGGCCTTGCTGGCTGCGATGTATATCTCAATGTTGCAGGTGGGCTTAAAATCTCTGAACCGGCGGCAGACCTCGCTGTCGCTGCCGCGCTGATCTCCAGCCTGTCGCAGGTGCCGCTGCCAGACGAAACCGTGGTATTCGGCGAAATCAGCCTGTCTGGCGACATTCGCCCGGTATCGCAAAGTGAGGGACGCCTCAAGGAATCGGCCAAGCTTGGCTTCGCAAATGCCATGATGCCCAAGGCCAAGAAGGCTGGCCCCAAGGCCATTCGCCAGCAGACAATCAATCATGTGAATGACCTTGTGACACATTTCTACCCAGATGGCGGCTTAGGCTAGGCTCGACATGGAACTGAAAACTGACAGACTGACCCTCCGGTTTCCTGCAAAGGATGACGCAGAGGCAATTCAGCAAGCACTTGACGATTTTGACGTGGTCAGGATGCTGCAGGTCGTGCCCTACCCCTACACCCTTGAGATGGCCCATGATTTTATCGGCCTGATCCAGGATGAATGGGAAAAGAATGCGTCTTATATTGCCGCGGTGATTGCCCCATCCGGACTTGTTGGTCTGGCTGGTGCGCACCACTGGGACAAAGACAAGAAGCAGGTCGAGCTTGGCTATTGGTTTGCCCGTAAGGCCTGGGGCAACGGTTATGCCACAGAAGCGGCCAAAGCTGTCTGTGACTTTGCTTTTGACCACTGGCCAATAGACAAAATCATCGTTAGTGTTTTCGATGATAACCCGGCCTCAAAGCGGGTAGTTGAAAAACTGGGGTTTAAGGAGACCGGCCCGCACACAATATATAGTGTCGGACGAAAGGCTGAGGTTTCGGCCACATGGTACGACCTCGCAAGAACTTGAAGGAAACGGGATTTTGGACATCGAACCCAGCACACTCACTGCTTTTGACGTTGGCGTCCTTGTCGTTATTGGGCTTTCGACCCTGATGGCCTTTGGCCGGGGCTTCGCCACCGTGGCCCTTTCCTTTGGCGCCTGGGCAGGCGCGCTGATGGCAACTGTGTTCGGCTTCACGCTGGCAAAGCCGTATGGCCGCGACCTGATCAGCCCGGCAGAACTGGCTGACCTGATCACACTGGCGGTCCTGTTTTTTGTAACCCTGTTTGTGCTGAAACAACTGGCTGAATTCATCGGCAAAACCATCAAGGACAGCCCTGTCGGCCTGTTGGACCGATCCCTTGGCGCCCTGTTTGGGCTGTTGCGCGGCCTGGTGGTTGTGTCGGTCATTTATCTGGGCTTCTCCAAGCTCTATCCGTCAGACGATGAACAGGAATGGGTCAAGAATGCCCAGCTTCGGCCGCTCGTGGCCTGGAGCGCAGAGATGCTTGAAGGCTTTGCCGCAGACGTGCTTGGCAAGGACCCTGCCGAAGCTGGTAACAACCTGATGAAAGAAGCCGCCTCCAAATTCCCAAACCAGTTTGGTGCTGAGATTTTTGAAGAGCAGGCAGCAAAATATAAAGAAGAACAGCGCAAAAACCTGAATGAGCTTTTTGAAGACGCCGTAGAAACCAAGAAAAAGGATGATGGCGGGCGCTGATGCGCGCGCAAGCTGTGCCATCCCTTCATTTAAGCGCAATATTTCTGTAAATTTGGTTTTTGACTAGGCAGCAGCCCCGTGAGGCGATATATGGTGCGTGCAACAAGACACCATTAGCCCCATTAACCAGGACCAAGTAATGTCTTTTGAGCAAGCCCCACTCACCACCAATCCTTTTGACGATGACAAACTGCACGAAGAATGCGGTGTTTTCGGGATTTTCGGCACCTCGGACGCCAGCGCCCACTGCGCCCTTGGTCTTCATGCCCTGCAGCACCGCGGCCAGGAAGCCGCAGGCATCACGGCATTCGACGGTGAAAACTTTTTCACCAAACGTGTTCTCGGCCATGTCGCAGACAATTTCACCAGCCAGGATGTCATCGACAGCCTGCCCGGTGACGCCGCCATCGGCCATACCCGCTATTCGACCACAGGTGACACCGTTCTGAGGAACTGTCAGCCGCTCTTCGCTGAATTCGCGTCGGGCGGCTTTGCTGTTGCGCACAACGGCAATATCACCAACGCAACACACCTGCGGAAATCACTGGTTCAGCGCGGCTCGATCTTCCAGTCCACGTCGGATTCGGAAGTGATCATCCACCTGATCGCCACCAGCCGTTTCCGTACCCTGATGGACCGCTTCATCGATGCGCTGCGCCAGATGGAAGGCGCCTACTCGCTGGTGTCGCTGACCAAGGAAGGCCTGATCGGTATCCGTGACCCGCTGGGCGTTCGCCCGCTGGTGCTGGGACGCCTGGATGACGCTTATATCCTTTGTTCCGAAACCTGTGCGCTTGATATTATTGGCGCGGAATATATCCGCGACATCGAAGCTGGCGAGATGGTGATCATCACCGAAGACGGCATCAAGAGCCACAAGCCTTTCCCGGAAGAAAAAGCCCGCCCGTGCATTTTCGAGCACGTCTATTTCGCCCGCCCGGACAGCTATATGGACAACATGAGCGTCTATGAAGTTCGCAAGCGCATCGGCGCGGAGCTGGCACGCGAAAACGGTGTAGACGCAGACCTGGTGATCCCGGTTCCCGATAGCGGCACACCGGCGGCTATCGGCTATGCCCAGGAAAGCGGCATCCCGTTTGAGCTTGGCATCATTCGTAACCACTATGTCGGCCGGACCTTCATTGAGCCATCAGACCAGATCCGCCACTTCGGCGTGAAGCTGAAGCATAACGCCAACCGCTGGCACATTGCGGGCAAGCGCATCATCCTTGTGGACGACAGTATCGTTCGCGGCACCACGTCGATGAAGATCGTCAACATGATGCGCGAAGCCGGTGCCACCGAGGTCCATATGCGGATTGCCTCCCCGCCAACCGCACACAGCTGCTTCTACGGCGTTGATACGCCGGAGCGGAAGAAGCTCTTGGCGGCGCAGATGGACGTGGAAGCCATGCGCAACCACATCAAGGCGGATTCGCTTTCCTTCCTTTCCATCGACGGTCTGTACCGCGCTGTAAACCAGCCGAAAGGCCGCGACAACAAATGCCCCGCTTACTGTGATGCTTGCTTCACTGGCGACTATCCAACCTTCCTGACCGACCAGTCGGAAGCGGAAAAGGACGACAGCCAGCTCTCGAGCATCGCGTCGACGGGTTCAGGAGCCTAGTTCATGACAAAACCACTGGACGGACGCCTGGCGCTGATCACAGGCGCTTCGCGCGGGATCGGTCGCGCGGTTGCTATCGCCATGGCGGAAGCCGGCGCCGACATCATCGCCCTCGCCCGGCCGCGCTCCCAAGGCGCGCTTGAAGAGCTGGACGACAAGATCAAGGAAATCGGCGGTAAATGTACGCTTGTTCCCATTGATCTCCGCGATTTTGATGCGATCGACCGTCTGGGTGCCTCCATCTATGAGCGCTGGGGCAAACTGGATATTCTGGTGGGCAACGCCGGTATCCTGGGCCCCATATCGCCGCTTGGCCACATCACCCCAAAGGATTGGGCTGAGCTGATGGACATCAACGTCACAGCGAACTGGCGCCTGATCCGCTCGCTGGACCCGCTCTTGAAGCTCTCCAAAAACGGTCGCGCGGTGTTTGTTACCAGCGGCGCCGCCGGCGGCCATTACGCCCATTGGGGCGGCTATGCGGTCTCCAAAGCGGCCCTTGAAGAGCTTGTCATGACATATGCTGCCGAATCGCGCATTACCGGCGTGAAGGTGAATATGGTCAATCCGGGCCCTATCCGCACCAGCATGCGGGCCAAGGCTGTTCCGGGAGAAGACCCGGAAACGCTGCCGAAGCCAGACCAGATCGCACCGCTGTTTGTGGAACTGGCATCGCCCGAGAGCGATACACACGCAGAGCGCATCAACTTCTATGACTGGGCGGGTATCGAACGCTCTTAAGCGGGCTCATTACCAGAAGTCATCAGGGCGCCCGCAGGCGCCCTTTTTCGTGGCCGATCAGCCGCGCCGCGGCTGTGTTTTCTTCGCGCTCTCCCGCGCGCCTATGGCGTCAATGTAGGCCACCACGTTTGGGAATTCCTTGAGCATTTCCGCGCTTTCGGGGAAATCCGGCAGATAAGCCAGCGTCGGGAAATTGGCCAGGTCCGCGTAGGTCAGGCTGTCCCCAACCAGGAAGCCGCCTTCAACGGCGCCCTCAAGCACGGCCAGATGCTTCTTCACTATTGGCAGGGACGCATCGATCTGCTCGCGGTTCGGTTCCTTGCCTGCCATTTTCGGCAGCACATAGCCCAGCACATACTGCCGGATCATCGACGTATCGAATGCGGTGTTATGCAGCGACACCCATTGGTCCACCTTCGCGCACAAGGTCGGGTCTTCCGGGAAGAACTTAGGGCCGTCGAAGACCTTATCGATATAGCGCGCCATGGCCTCTGATTCGCAAAGCGTCAGGTCACCATGCCGGAATGCCGGAACCTTGCCAAGCGGATGAATGGCGTTCACTGCGTCTGAATGTGGGCTTGCAACCTCAAACTCATAGTCGACGCCCTTCTCTTCCAGAAGCATCTGCACAGACCGGCCAAGGTTGGAAACGGGAATACTGATCAATACGGGTTTGGACATGCTTTCCTCCTGTCGCGCCGGAGCTTGCCTTCACAAACCCCGATATCCTTTTGAATGATACAGCTTAAGTAGGTCAGAAACGGCGGATGACACGGGCTTTTTGCCATTACGTACATCCTCCAACATTGGGTCGAAGGCCTGATGCACCGCTGTGTCACTGTGAAAGTCAGCCAGCAAGCGGTCTGCGATCTGGCTCTTGAGCCATGAAACCCGCTGTTCATTGCGCCGTGCCGCCCGTTCGCCATTCTCAGACATGATGCGCGCGTGCTTTTCAATGCGTTCCCACAATTCCGGCACGCCGTCGCCGGTAAGCCCCGAAACGGTGATCACCGGCGGGTGCCAATCGGGGCTGGCGTCTGTCATGATATGCAGCGCGGACTTATATTCCCGCACGGCCTGCTTGATCTTCTTCTCGAAAATATCGGCCTTGTTGACCGCCACCATGTCGGCCAGCTCAAGAATACCCTTCTTGATGCCCTGAAGTTCGTCGCCCGCGCCGGGCAGCATCAGCACCAGGAAGAAATCCACCATGTCACTGACCATGGTTTCCGACTGGCCCGTACCCACCGTTTCCACCAGCACCACGTCAAATCCTGCGGCTTCAAGGACTATGATCGTCTCCCGCGTCGCACGCGCCACCCCGCCCAGCACACCTGCGCTGGGGCTTGGCCGGATGAAGGCATCCTTGTTGGCGGAAAGTTTTTCCATACGCGTCTTGTCGCCCAGAATGGACCCACCAGTACGCCCGCTTGATGGGTCAACCGCCAGCACAGCCACGCGTTTCTTCTGCTGGTCAATCAACCAGCTACCCAGGCCTTCAATGAAGGTAGACTTGCCAACGCCCGGCACACCGGAAATCCCCACGCGCTGGGCGCCGCCGGCGTGCGGCAGCAGTTTTTCCAGCAGCAGCTGCGCTTTGTCCTGATGCTTAAGGTTGCGGCTTTCGATCAGGGTAATGGCCCGGCCAATCAGGGCGCGATTACCGCTCCTGACCCCCTCATAGAGCTCATCCACAGTGGGTTGATGAACGGTCGCCGCCACAAAGCCCCCTATTCAGCTGCTTCTGCATACCCAAGGCGGGCATTTAGTTTTTCAATCAGCTCACCAGCCGCATCGGCAATCACGGTGCCCGGCGGGAAGATGGCTTCTGCACCGGCCTTATAAAGTGCATCATAATCCTGCGGCGGGATCACACCGCCAGCCACAATCATGATGTCTTCCCGGCCAAGCTTGGCCAGCTCTTCCCTCAGGGACGGCACAAGCGTCAGATGGCCAGCCGCTAGCGAGGACGCGCCGATGATATGCACGTCATTCTCAACCGCCTGCCGCGCGGCTTCTTCCGGTGTCTGGAACAGCGGGCCGATATCCACGTCAAAGCCCAGGTCAGCAAAAGCCGAAGCAATCACCTTCTGGCCGCGGTCATGGCCGTCCTGGCCCATTTTGGCAACAAGGATACGCGGGCGGCGGCCATCGTTGGCTTCAAACGCATCCACAAGCGCGTGAACTTTCTTCACCGCCGGGTTGTTCTTGCCAACTTCTGCCTTGTAAACGCCTGTCACAGCCTTGATTTCCGCCTTGTGACGCCCGTAAACCTTCTCAAGCGCCATGGTGATTTCGCCCACGGTTGCCTTCACGCGCGCCGCATCCACAGCAAGCGCCAGCAAGTTACCCTCGCCTGTATCGGCTGCCTTGGTCAAGGCTTCAAGCGTCCGGGCCACGTCAGCGTCATCGCGTTCGGCCTTGAGGCGCGCAAGTTTATCAAGCTGGGCGGCGCGCACGGCACTGTTGTCCACCTTCAGGACGTCGACTTCCTCGACCTCATCCAGCCGGTATTTGTTGACACCCACCACGGTCTGACGGCCGCTGTCGATCCGCGCCTGCGTGCGGGCGGCGGCATCCTCAATGCGCAGCTTCGGTATCCCGGCCTCAATCGCCTTGGCCATACCGCCCTCAGCTTCCACTTCCTGGATATGGGCCCAGGCTTTGGCTGCCAAGTCTGCGGTCAGACGCTCGACATAATAGCTGCCGCCCCAGGGATCGATAAGGCGGTTGGTGCCGGTTTCCTGCTGAATGAACAGCTGGGTGTTGCGCGCGATCCGCGCTGAAAAGTCTGTCGGCAGCGCCAGCGCCTCATCCAGCGCATTGGTGTGCAGGCTTTGGGTATGGCCGTGTGCTGCCGCCATGGCTTCCACGCACGTTCGGGAGACGTTATTGAACACATCCTGCGCCGTCAGCGACCAGCCAGAGGTCTGGCAATGGGTCCGGAGCGACAGCGATTTGGCGTTCTTCGGGTTGAAACCCTTCACAAGCTTGGCCCACAGCATGCGGGCTGCGCGCATTTTGGCCACTTCCATGAAATAGTTCATGCCGATGGCCCAGAAGAAGCTGAGGCGCGGCGCGAACGCGTCCACATCCAGCCCGGTGGCGACGCCCGCGCGGATATATTCCACCCCGTCCGCCAGCGTATAGGCAAGCTCAAGGTCTGCCGTCGCGCCTGCTTCCTGCATATGATAGCCGGAAATGGAGATGGAGTTGAACTTGGGCATATTCTCAGACGTGTAGGCAAAGATATCCGAGATGATCCGCATCGATGGCGTTGGCGGGAAGATATAGGTATTCCGCACCATGAATTCCTTCAGGATGTCATTCTGGATAGTGCCGGAAAGCTTCTCCGGGCTTACGCCCTGCTCTTCCGCTGCCACGATATAAAGCGCCAGGATCGGCAACACAGCACCGTTCATGGTCATGGAAACTGACATCTGGTCCAGCGGAATGCCGCTAAAGAGCGTCCGCATATCATAAATGCTGTCGATTGCCACACCAGCCATGCCCACATCGCCCACGACGCGCGGATGGTCGCTGTCATACCCGCGGTGGGTCGCCAGGTCGAACGCGACCGAGAGGCCCTTTTGGCCAGCAGCCAGGTTGCGGCGATAGAAGGCGTTGCTGTCTTCAGCCGTCGAGAAGCCCGCATATTGCCGGATGGTCCAGGGCCGCTGCACATACATGGTTGGGTACGGCCCGCGCAGGAAGGGCGCCATCCCCGGCCGTGTATCAAGGAAATCAAGGCCCTGCAGGTCTTCTTCGCCGTAAACCGGTTTCACCGGGATGCCTTCGGGTGACAGCCAGGGATCAGAGGAGGCCTCAGGCGACGTGGCCGGGGCACTGAAGGCGATATTGCTGAAATCAGGAATCCGGGTCATGCGCTTGCTCCCGCGGTAACATGGGCCTGCGCCAGCACTTCAAGTAAGTCGCAGCCCATATAGATAAACTCGTCCACGCCAGCCTTTTTCAGGTCATCAGCGTTCAGCGGGCGGCCCGCCAGATAGACATAGGCGCCAGCTTTCTTGAGGCAGGCAGCCACGTCCTGCCCCAGACCGCCATATTGATCGTCACTGGAGCACAGCACCGCCAGTTTAGCGCCTGACGCCTTGAATTCATCGACAATAGCGGCAACGTCTGTACCGCCCATACCGGATACGGATTTGATGCCGCCGGCTTCGAAGAAGTTTTTGGCGAAAGTGGTGCGCGCCGAATAGTCCGCCGGACTGCCGATATTCGCCAGATAGATCAACGGGCGTGTCCCGTCTTTTTCAAGACAGGCATCACTGAAGCCCCGAAGTTTCTCGAAATCCTCTGGCAGTCGGTGGAACGCCAGTGGTTCAATTGTCACGCCTGCTGGGGCCAGCTCGGTTGGTTCCGGCGGCATTGGCCCTGTATTGGTGATCGGCTTTTCATCAATGTCCGGGAACTCGGAAACGCCGGTGATCGCATCCTTGCGCTTGGCCAGGTTCTGCCGCCGCACGGCCCAGGCATTTGCCAGATCCTCCTGGATGGCGCGCGCGGCCAGCGCTTTTTCAATGCCCCCAACCGATTCAATTTTCTGGAAATATTCCCATGCCTTAGGGGCCAATTCTGAAGTAATAGTTTCAAAAGCATAAGACCCTGCTGCCGGGTCCTGCACGCGCGACAGGCCGCTTTCTTCCTGCAGGATAATCTGCACATTGCGGGCAATACGGCGGGCGAAGCCACTGGACATGCCCACCATGCTGTCATGCGGCAGGATACAGATATCATCTGCACCGCCAATGCCTGCCCCAAAGCAAGCCGCCGTGGCCCGCAGGATATTCACCCATGGGTCCTTCACGCTCATCATCCGCAACGAACTGACACCACTGAGCGCCATCTTGGGCGCGTCCTCGAGCCCGCATTCCTTGAGCACAGCAGCCCACATCAGCCGTGCTGCGCGGAACTTGGCAATGGTCAGGCTGACATCGGCATCCGCCGCCATCGAGAAGGCAATCTGGGAGGCAGCCGTGGCCACATCCATGCCGCCACTAACCATGGCGCGCAAATAGGCAACGCCTGTGGCCATCATGATGCCCAGTTCCTGAGCTTCCGTGGCGCCCGCCATATGGTATGGGCCGCTGTCAGCCATGAATGTTGAAACATTCGGATATACGCGGGCTACAGCACCGGCAATTTCAGAGCCCTGAGACATAGCGCCCACAAGGGATGTGCCCAGCCGGCCGGTCTGCGCCAATGTTCCCAAAGGATCGACACCCAGTTTCCCGTGGAAATCCGACGCCTTATGGCCACTCGCCTCAAGAAGGGACAACATTGTCTGTGCAGCCGTGGAAAACTCTTCGCCTGGCACCAGGGTAAAAGATGCCATGTTCAGATAAACGCCGTCGAGCGCCTCTGAAAGCTTTTCCGCCGGAATACCCGGGAAACGGCCGGCCTGCAGCCTTAAGGCAAGTCCCGTCGCGCCGCGCCCAAGGTCTTCAAGGATGGCCGCATTGGTTGCCGCCACATCCGGGTTCCAGTGCGGGACAATCGTCCCCCACATGCCGTCGCGGGCTTGGGGGCGGCCAGAAAGGTCTGCATTCGCCTGGGAATACAGTCCCTGCAGGCGAATACCGTCATAGGTTTCAGCTGTCATGACCTTGTCGAAATCACGCCCGCCCAGCGCCCTGTCGACAAGCTGCCGCCAGGCTTCATCCGTGGCGGGCTCGAACATAGCGGCGAGTTTTAAGTCCTCATTAGACATGTAACCTGTCCCTCAAATTCCGGTGGCGGCTTATATGCCACTCACGAGCTTGATGGTCGCAACGACCAAGAAGATACCAAATACGATACTGAGCACAGTTCTGGGCAGCATGTGGGCTACTTTAGCACCAACAGGGGCCATCAGAACAGCCGCGATCGCAACCGTGAAGGCCGACGGCAAGTGAATGAAGCCCGCCATCCCTGAAGGCAGCCCTGTAATTCCCCAACCGCCAATCAGATAGCCAATACCGGCTGAAACGCTGACAACAAGCCCGATAAGGGATGCGGTGCCGACAGCTTTGTGGATTGGAACGGAATAGAGCGTCATGTAGGGAACTGAAAAACTGCCGCCCCCGATGCCCATAATGGCAGAGAAAAAGCCGATCAGGCCCGGGGCCACAAAGCGGGCCTTTCTGCTTGGCAGCTCGCTACCAAGCTTCCAGCGGTCAAAGGGCAACATCATCTTGATGGCCACAAGGCCTGCAAGCGTCGCGAAGAAATATACCAGTTCAGCTGTCTTGAGCCCCTTGGCGAAGAAACTTCCCAGCACGGCGCCAAGGGCCACGACAAACCACCAGCCTTTGACGATCGACCAATCGACCCCCTGCTTCCGGTGGTGCGCAAACACGCTGGATGTATTGGTTGCGATGATGGCGGTCAACGAGGAGGCGATGGCAATATGCATCAGCCAGGCTTCAGGCATGCCAATTTTCCGGTACACCAGAACCAGCACAGGAATGGTGACAATCCCGCCGCCAATCCCCAGCAAACCAGCTAGGAAACCGGCGACAAGGCCAGCGCCAATAAGAGGCAGGAGATGCGTCAGAATGAGTTCCAAAGTGCCTTCCTTGCTGCTGCGCAACATGAACGGGTTGCACATTACCGCAGTGCAACAAAATCGCAAGGAAAGAAACATTCAAAAGAAAGGGGGGCAAAAGAAAACGGGCCAGCAATAACCGCTGACCCGTTCATTTGGTCGGAGAGACAGGATTTGAACCTGCGACCCCTACACCCCCAGTGTAGTGCGCTACCAGACTGCGCCACTCCCCGACAAAGGATGCTGATGATACCAGCATTCTGGTGGCGCGGACTATAGCTTTGGCATGCGGGCAGCGCAACACGGTTTTTTGGAAAAATTACCCCTCCCGCAAAACGCTTTGCCGGGCCTGATAGGCCGCCCTTGCCGGGTGGCGCTGGCGCAGGCGTGTGTGCAGATAGCGGTTGAGGGCCGCGAACACCAATTCGGATGTCGCCTCGCTGACGATCCGGTCCAGCCGCGCGACGGCACACATCATCTTAAGCCGGTGGACGCCGTAGATATATTCGCCCTCATCCATGTTAAAAAGCGCCGCCTTCTGCTGTGCCAGGAACGCCCGCTTGTCAGTTACCCGCCACTTGGCAAGGTCAACTTCACCCACATAGGCACTGTTGCGGCCAACGAAACAAGCCATCTGCATCAGCCCGGATTGCCAGTAGCCCGCGTTTTCAGACGCGTGCGTGTGCACCGCTTCCGCGAAGGTGATGGCGTGGGTGAAATCGAGCCAGCCAATATTGCGGGCAATCGGCTGCTTTACCGCATGCTGAAGCTCAAGGTCGAACCCCAGCATATTAAGGGCCGATGCCCCCAGAAGGGCTTCATACAGCGCTTCTGGTCGCGCCAGGGACGACGCGGTCACCGCCATGGTTTGGCGCACAGAAGCGCCAACCAGATCAGCCGCCTTCGGCACGGGGCCACTCCCGGGCTCAACCCGCAGATAGTCAGCAAAGCCACGGAATTCGGGGATCAGGTCCTCCCGCGCTGCGACACACAGATAGTGCGCCAACTGAAGCGCCAGGGTTTCCTCAACCTCTGCCCCCAGCTTGGCACTCAGCCGCTCGAGCGCGGTGACATAAATGGCCGGATGGCCAAAGCCTGCATAGTGGCTGAAGATAAAGTCCAGATAGGCAGGCTTGATGTCCCTGAAGCGGAGGCCCGCCTCAAACGCACCCCGGACACGGCCAAGGGCCGCCAGGCTGTTCATGGCCTCCAGCTCCTTAAGAAAGGCCTTAGCGCCCCAAGGCGCAGCCTTTGCAGGAAGCTCCAGGGGCTGGCTGAAGAGCGCATCCCAGGAAAAATTCCCGAAGGCCTCAAGGAAGGCAACCAGCCGCAGGTCATCATCATCGCCAGCAAGGTCGATCCAGTCAGCAAGACCCGCGTGGGCATGGCCAAAACCACGCTCAAAGCGGGAAAGCGACCAACTGATCACCCGTTTCGCGACGTCCTCATAGGTCACATTGGCTTGATCCAGGCGGCACAGCGACCTTGCGATGCGCTCATAGTCATGCTCCGCCATGGCCTCGTCCATCTCATCAAAGGCTTTGGCTGCCCGCACGGTATTTGGAACAGGCGTCAGGTCGATCCAGATATCCTTGCCCCGGCGTTCTACCGGGTAGGTCCGCACCGCGTCCCTGCCCTGAAGCGCTTCGCCGCTCTTGAGGTCAAACGCCCAACCGTGCCAATTGCAGGCAAGCGTGCAGCTGTCATTGAGCGTACCCTCAACCAACGGATAGCCTTCGTGCGGGCACCGGTTGTTGATGGCGAACAGACCGGCCTCTGTGTTCAGAAGCGCGATCTGTTTGCCGTTAAGCTTCAGGACATGGCGGCCCGTTTCTTTGAGCCCTGCAAGCTGGCCCAGATTTTTCCAATCTTTACCGGCACCGGCTTCTGGCTTTTCCATGTCGTCTCTCCTTGCTGTCGTAACTCGGCCCTGATGCGACCGTATTCTACCCATGCTAAATCGCCACCCATGGCAGCCTCCTTTTCTAAAGTTTTATCTTTAGTAAATCCGATATAGAAGCCTCTCTTGATTTATTCAAGTTTTTTCTTTAATAAATACCCAACCAAGGAGAAACCATGCAAACGACCCGTGAAATCATCTTGACAGAACTGAAGCGCGTTGGCGCTTGCCGCGCTGATGACCTGGCCGAAAAGCTGGAATTGACGCCCATGGCGATCCGCCAGCATCTGTATCAGCTGCGGGATGAAGGCGCCGTTGTATGCTGCGCCAAGCCGCAAGGTCGTGGGCGGCCTGCCAAAATGTGGGAGCTGACGGAAAAAGCAGATGTCTATTTCCCGGACGCGCACCGCGACCTGTCGCTGGACCTTATCGACAGCATGAAAGACCTCTTTGGGCCGGAAGGCCTGGAACGCCTGGTAGACCACCGAACCCTCAAGCAAAAAAGCCGATATGAGGCGAGCTTTGCAGGAAAGGCGACCCTGCAGGACCGCCTTAAGGCGCTGGCGAAAGAGCGAGCGAACGAAGGCTATATGGCGGAAGCGGTTGAGAAAGACGGCACGCTGTTCCTGCTGGAGAACCACTGCCCTATTTGCGAGGCAGCAAAAGCCTGTAGCGGCTTGTGCGGCAAGGAACTGAGCCTGTTTAAGGAGCTGCTGGCGGACGAAGCCGAGGTGGAGCGCACAGAGCACCTTCTGTCAGGTGGCAAACGCTGCGCCTACAAAATCACGCCGAAACGCTAAAGTTATATCAGGAAAGACGGGCCCTGAGGGCTTTCAGGCGGTCCAGCACATCGCGCAGTGCCGCGCTATCTTGCGCACCATCGGCTGCGGGAGCCTGAACATCGGAAGCAACCTCTGTGACTTCAGCCGCCGCTTCGGGTGCTGCCTCGACTGCACCGTCATCCACCATTTCAAGCGCTTCAAAGATGGTTGCTTTCAGCCCCTGAGCCTTGAAAAGCTTTTGAACGCCGCGAATGGTATAGCCGTCAGAATGCAGCAATTTCTTGATGGCCTTCAGGAGCGTGACGTCATCAGGCCGGTAGTAGCGACGATTGCCACCCCGCTTGAGCGGCTTGACCTGAGTGAACTTGCTTTCCCAGAAACGCAGGACATGTTGTGGCAGATCCAGTTCATCTGCCACTTCGGATATGGTACGGAACGCTTCGCGGCCCTTCCCGCCCCTCGGACGATCAAGACCTGACGCAGTTTCACTCACAACCGACTCCTTTAGACCTGGTTTAGGGTCCGAGACCGACCTCAGGCGTTGATACGGTCTTTCATGACCTGGCTAGGCCGGAAAACAAGAACGCGCCGAGGATCGATCGGCACCTCTTCGCCCGTTTTGGGGTTGCGCCCCATGCGACCGTTCTTCTGGCGCACAAGGAAACTGCCAAACGAGGAAATTTTCACATTTTCACCAGCCACCAGGCAATCGGAGATCTCGCCGAGAACCGCTTCAACAAGGTCAGCAGACTCGTTCCTCGACAGCCCGACCTCTTCGTAAACTGCTTCAGTCAGATCCGCACGAGTAAGTGTGTTGTCGCTCATTTCTGCCCCCTGCTGGTGAATAGGCAAATTACCTGTTACTAAAAAAGCTAATCGAAGCGCGAAAGCGAGTCAACGCGCCTGTCAGCTTTTAGTCAATATTTAGAAGGGTTTATATCCCCGCCCTTATATTTTGGGCCAGAAAACGGGATTTATCGCCCTATTCACAGGAATTTATGCTGCTCCAGCTGCCGCCTCGTCATCGACGATGCGCTGCAAATCTTCGCTGATCAGGCGAATCAGGTCATTCTGCGCCATATCGATCGCTGACGTGACAGCCGAGGCAAAACCATGCGCATTGGCACCACCATGGCTTTTCATCACAAGACCATTCAGGCCGAGGAACACACCGCCATTATGGTTGTTGGGGTCCATATGGTCTCTGAGCGACCGCAAGCCGTGCCTTGCCAGCAGATAGCCAAGCTTTGTCGACATTGAGGAGCGGAATGCCCGGCCAAGAAGGTCTGTGACCAGCCGCGCCGTACCTTCTGCCGTTTTCAGGGCCACGTTGCCTGTAAAGCCGTCCGTAACCACCACATCCACTTCACCGGTGGCAATATGGTTGCCTTCGACAAATCCAACGAAATCAAGAGGCAGATGCTTGGATGCCCTGAGAACGTCCGCAGCAGCCTTGATGCTGTCCTTGCCCTTCAGGTCTTCAACGCCAACATTCAGCAGCGCAACAGTAGGCTTCGACAGCCCAAGCACCGTACGCACATAGGCAGCACCCATGATGCCGAACTGGACAAGGTTGTTGCTGTCGCATTCCACATTCGCACCCAGATCAAGCATCACGCTTTCACCCCTGAGAGTGGGAAGCGGCGAAATAAGCGCCGGCCGGTCAATCCCCGGCATCGTGCGCAGCAGGAACTTGGCCAGCGCCATCAGCGCGCCGGTATTGCCCGCGGAAATGGCAACATCAGCAGTACCGTCTTTCACTGCCTGGATTGCCAGCCCCATGGAAGACTGCCGCCCTTTCCTGAGCGCCTGGGATGGCTTCATGTCTGATGTAACGACATCGCTTGTGTGCACAAGCGTGCTGGCTGCCGTCAGGTCCGGCTGTTTGTCCAGAAGCGGTTTGATGCGCGCTTCATCGCCAAATACCAGAAACTGAGTGCCAGGAAAGAACGTCCGGGCCTGAGCAATGCCTTCTATGACCATGTCAGGTGCATGGTCGCCCCCCATGGCATCGACGGCGATCGTTATATTTTTTGCCACGTATACGTATCCAGTCTAACGCGTTGGTCCCGCGGGTTATTATAGAGCCTCAGGCGCATCCCTCAATGCGCTTTCAGCATTTGTCATTTGCAACGACCATAGCGATTTTACCTTGCACTTCAAGATTCGTCGCGTGATTTTGCAAGAACAGCAAACGGATTGGGACGTTCAAGCTCAGGTTCGTTAATGCTAACGCCTGTCATTTTCTTTGTTTCAAGCTCGACGCCCTCGGCCCGCGGATAGGGGTTCATGGAAATCGACAGGGTCTGTGCCAGCACTTCCCCCAGTGGCACCACATCGCCTTCAAGTGCGTCATAGTCTGGTGCCTCCGGGTCCAGGTAGACGCCTTCGTCATCCATCCGGTCCGCCATTTCCGGGTTCACAAGCATCAGCTCAAAATCCGTTTCAAACGATTCTTCAACCGGCTTCAGGGATGCAATGCAGCGCTGTGTCAGCTTGGCCGCGATCGATCCCTTGATATGGATACCGCTGTCGGCGCCCGCATCCCACACAGACAGGGTGCCCAAAAGCTCCGCGACTGCAACAAGGTCAAAGCGCTCTGCCAGGTCCTTGCATTGCGCTTCGGTCGCAACCAGCTTGAATTCCTTTGGTGTGCGTTCCAGTTCGGTAATCTTGACAGTGCAGTCCAATGATAGTTGGTCAGTCATCTATTTGGCCTCCACCTTAATGTCCGGGAATTCGAACTCTGATGCTACCATTTCTTCGAATGTATAGCTTGCTAATTTCTGAAGGGCTTCAAGGGCATAGTCCGCCATCTGACCCGCGAAGGGTGTCTCTGCGCCCTTATAGATATTCTTTGCAATTGCAGCCGCCAGGTCAGGCTTCGGCGCATCTGCCTTGACCGCAGCACTATATGCTTTCACCCGGCCAAACCAGGCAGCGCCCATCTTTTTGACTTCCTTGCCCACGGACATGTCCCCGACGCCCATCTCCCTGAGCGACCGGTCCATGTCAGAAATCAACGCTTCCTGGATCTGTCTGCGGACTTTTTCCGCAACCTTGCCTTCTTTTTCAAAACGGCGGTCCACGATGAAGAGATGCAGCAGGATCATATCAAACCGGCCGTCAATATCGTCAGCCACGCCAAAGTCCTGATAAAACACGGGGTTCCGGGCCTGGCCAACCAGTTTTCCATACACCGCATAGGCCTGGTCTTTGTTCTGGAACAGTGAAAAAAGTCGCGCAAGCATGGCGCCTCCTTGATGTCGCCCCAATCTTTGGGAAAAAGGGGACAACGCATCTCTTTTGCAAAATTTATGGCGTGCTCTAACACGGAGCCTTGCGCCGCGCAACGGTGGCCGTTATTAAAGCACTGGAAGTTTTATCCGAACAGTATCGGAAATAAGGATAGTAGATGAAAAAGACCTCTCTTGCGAAACAGGCGAAACCACTGGCTCTGTGTCTTATGGCCGGTGTGGCTTTGTCGGCATGCGGTAACTCACGCATGATCCGCGGCTATGTTTTCGACAAGGAACTTGCTGCTGCTATCCAGCCCGGCGTGGACAACCGCCAGTCGGTTGAATCAACACTTGGCACGCCAACGGTTCGTGCCACGTTTGACGACAACACCTGGTATTATATCTCCACGACTGTTCGCATCCGCCCGGTTTTCTGGCCCGATGCCCAGGAACACCGCGTGATGGCTGTAGCCTTCAGCGACACTGGTGTGGTGACCAACGTGGTCAACTACGACCTGTCCGACATGCGCAAGGTTGACCCGGTTGATGATGAAACCCCAACCAAAGGCCGCAAGGAAGGCTTCTTCCAGCAGATCTTTGGCGGCGTTGGCCGGTTCGCAGGTGGCTCCGCCCCTGTTGGCAGCCAGGGTAGCGGTCGCGGCCCGAACGGCTAACCCGGCCCGAACAGAAGCAGACAAAGAAAAAGCCCCGGCAGTGCCGGGGCTTTCTGTTTTCGGATCAAACCGGTGTCTAGTGCGCCAGCATCGCCAGCAGCAGAAGCGCCACGATGTTGGTGATCTTGATCATCGGGTTCACAGCCGGGCCTGCAGTGTCCTTGTACGGATCACCAACAGTATCGCCTGTCACGGCAGCCTTGTGGGCTTCAGAGCCCTTGCCGCCATGGTTGCCGTCCTCAATATATTTCTTCGCATTGTCCCATGCGCCGCCGCCGGCGGTCATGGAAAGTGCGACAAAGAGGCCGCCAACGATCACGCCCAGAAGAAGAGCGCCAAGTGCCGCAAATGCGGCCGCCTGCCCTGCAATGGCATTGATCAGATAGTAGGTAATCACCGGCGCCGCCACAGGCAGCAGGCTTGGGATGATCATCTCCTTGATCGCTGCTTTGGTCAGCAAGTCAACCGACCGGGCATAATCCGGCTTGGATGTCCCTTCCATAATGCCAGGGTTATTGCGGAACTGCTCGCGCACTTCCTCAACCACTGCACCGCCTGCGCGGCCCACAGCTGTCATGCCCATCGCACCAAAGAGGTACGGCAGCATGGCCCCAAGGAACAGCCCAACAACCACATACGGGTTAGACAGGCCGAAATCGACCGTAACGTCCGAGAAGTAGGTGTTGAGGTCCGCCGTATAGGCACCGAACAGCACCAGTGCAGCCAGGCCCGCGGAACCGATAGCATAGCCCTTGGTAACAGCTTTGGTGGTGTTGCCCACAGCATCAAGCGCGTCAGTCCGGCTCCGGACCGTCTCGTCGAGGCCAGCCATTTCCGCGATACCGCCAGCGTTGTCTGTAACAGGGCCGTAGGCATCAAGCGCCACAACCATGCCTGCAAGCGCCAGCATCGCGGTTGCCGCGAAGCCAAGACCAAGGATACCGGCAAGCTGGTAGGCAACAATAATGCCTGCACAGATGACCAGCGTCGGCAGTGCGGTAGACTCAAGGGAAATCGCTAGCCCCTGAATCACGTTCGTGCCGTGGCCTGTTTCAGATGACTTGGCAATCGACCGAACCGGGCGATAGTCAGTACCGGTATAATATTCAGTGATCCAGATAATCAATCCGGTCACGATCAGCCCGATCAGGCCGCAGTAATAGAGGTCACGCCCGGTGAAGCTGCTGGAGGCCGTCTGGAAAACCCGTTCCATCTCGCCGCCCAGTGCCCAGTCCATGGCAAACCACATTACACCGGCAGACAGAACCGCCGTCACGATAAAGCCTTTGTATAGTGCCCCCATGATCGACTGGCTTTTGCCCAGCTTGACAAAATAGGTGCCGATGATCGAGGTCAGGATACAGCCGCCACCGATGATCAATGGAAGTTGCATGATGTCTGCAGCACCTGAACTGAGGAACAGCGCGGAAAGCACCATGGTCGCACCAATGGTCACGACGTAGGTTTCAAACAGGTCTGCAGCCATACCGGCACAGTCACCAACGTTGTCGCCCACGTTATCGGCAATCACCGCCGGGTTGCGTGGATCGTCTTCCGGGATACCGGCTTCCACCTTACCAACGAGGTCAGCGCCAACGTCGGCGCCCTTGGTGAAGATACCGCCGCCCAAACGGGCGAAGATGGAGATAAGCGATGCACCAAACCCGAGTGCCACCAGGGCGTCAATCACTGCACGGTCCGTTGGGTCAATCCCCATTGGGCCGGTCAGAACCGTATAGTAACCAGCCACGGCAAGAAGTGCGAGACCGGCAACCAGCATACCTGTCACCGCGCCGGACCGGAATGCGATGGTCAGGCCTGCTTGCAGGCTGGTGCTGGCAGCTTCAGTTGTGCGAACGTTGGCCTTGACGGAAATCAGCATACCAATATAGCCCGCAACGCCCGACAGAACGGCGCCGATGACAAAGCCAAGGGCAGCAAGTTGCCCCAGTGTAACAAAAAGAATCACAGCAACGACCACACCCACAATGGCGATGGTACGATACTGACGATTAAGGTAAGCCTGCGCTCCTTCCTGGATCGCAGTAGCAATTTCCTGCATTTTCTCGGAGCCCGCACTGGCGGACAAAATAGACTGACGCGTTACAATGCCGTACAGAACGGCAGCAACGCCGCATGCAATCGCGGCGTACAATACTTCCATGGGAAACTCCCTCCCTTGAACCAAACCCAAGTAGTTTGAGCTTATCGGGCAGAGATACTCCCCACACGTCCGCCCTGCTCATTCATTCTAGTAGACAAACCCCTAAAACTCCTGACAACAAGTTGGTCGGTTTTCACCTTAGGAAGCATTTTCAAGACTTTCAACCATCTTAAAAAAGAGAAGGCGCCGCAAACATGCAGCGCCTTGCGTAATCCAAGCTTTACCGCCAGCTAGCGCGACAGCCGCATGGTATTGAGGATCGAGATATTTTCCACCACATTGGGGCCGACAACCTCTGCGGCCTTCTTCTTCAGGACCGCCGCGACCTTGTCATGGTCCAGCTGCAGCGGCGAGTCTTCCTGCATCAGGTCGTTCTGGCTGATCGCTGCGATAAAGGCGTGTTGCAGTTGCGGTTGGGAACGCTTCACCAAAATCTGGTTGTCGTTGCCGTAAACCTGCACCGCCAGATCGACAAAATAGTTGCCCACAAAGCGGGAGCTGTTCTCATTCCTGAGATAGATTGGTACCGCGATGCGTTCAAAGCCAACCGTCAGCAAAGGTCCCGATGGTTTTTTGCGTTCTTGTTCCTGCCCTTCGGTCGCCGGCGCCATGTTCTTGAAATAATAAAATCCAAGCCCGCCGCCGATCGCGATGCCACCCAAAAGCCCGAGGATCAGGAGCAATTTGCCCGAACCGGAGCTTCCATGAATTGATACGTCATCCTGTGACATTGACTAACACCTCGGTTCAATTTCAAAAATGTTGGTAACCCTGCTGGCCAGACTGCACCAAATTACCTGATGAATCAACAAGATGGCATCCGCCGCCCTGTTCCACCTCACCGATGCGCGTGAGCTGGACACCACAGTCCACAGCAATGCGTTCCAGCGCGCCTGCGTTTGAAGGTGAAGCGGTAAAGACCAGTTCATAGTCATCCCCACCCGCATAGACAGACGGCCACAGCTCACTGTCCTGCCCCACCAGTGCGGCAACGGCTTCCGAAAGCGGCAGGCTGGACTGATCTACACGGGCGCCAACAGCTGATGCCGCGCAGATATGCCCAAGGTCGGCCAACAGTCCGTCAGAGACATCGGCGCAGGCTGATGCCACGCCCCTAAGGGCCTGGCCCAGGGCAACGCGAGGTGTGGGTTTCCGATACCGGCGCACGAGGCCTTCTGAAGCGTCCAGCCGTCCCTGAACCATCTTCAGGCCCAGCGCGGCATCACCAAGCGTGCCGGACACATAGACATCATCGCCCATCTGCGCACCGCTGCGCTTGATCATCGTGCCGGATGGCACGGTCCCCATGGCTGTGATACTCAGGGTCACACCGCTCGTGCTGGCTGTGGTGTCGCCGCCTGCAAGCTGAATGCCGAATGCCTCCTGGCACGCTTTCAGGCCAGCAGCAAAATCGGCAATCCAGGCTTCAGGTGCGCCCTTTGGCAGGCTGATCCCGACAAAATAGTGTGTGGGACATGCGCCTTTGGCCGCCAGGTCTGACAGGTTAACGGCCAGTGCCTTCCAGGCAATATCTGCGGCTGGCTCATCACCAACGAAATGAACGCCTTCCACGATCAGGTCCTTGGTCACGACCAGTTCATGACCGTCTGGTACTGTGAGGCAGGCAGCATCATCCGCAAGCCCAAGCCCCTCGGGCCCGGCCAACGGACGAAAATATCTGGCAATCAGGTCAAATTCTCCGGCCATAAGCTTCTCTGCTTTCTGCCGGGGCACGTGCTAGGTGCGCACGGCTTTGGCAAACCTGTCGAGGACGCCATTGACGAACGACGCTTCCGTGCGCTCGTAAAAACCGTGCGCCACATCGACATACTCATTGATGATCACGGCGGTCGGCACATCCGGGCGCGCCACCAGCTCATAACCGCCCGCACGGAAAATGGCATGGATCAGCTTCTCCAGGCGGTCAAGCGGCCAGTCTGATGACAGGCAGCTTGTCAGCGTGCCGTCAATTTCCTCGCGGCGTTCCCAGGCACCCAGCACCACGTCGCTGAACAGGTTGGCGTCAGCGGCAACATACTGGTCGCCTTCGATTTCCTGGCCCAGGCGGTGATTGACATATTCCTCAACCACCATCTTGGCTTTTGGTTCGTCGGACATGTCCAGCTGGTAGAGCGCCTGAACGGCTGCAAGGCGCGCTGCACTCCTGGGGCCACCAACCTTCGGTGTTTTTGATCCTGCGGACATTATTCTACTCCAAAACTCTGCTTCAGTCCGATCATGGCAAGTGCAGCCTGTGCCGCCCCTGCCCCTTTATTCTTCTGGTCGCGTTTCGCGCGCGCCCATGCCTGGTCCCAGTCCTCGACGGTCAGAATGCCGTTGCCGATGGCCAGGTTTTCATTGAGTGCCAGGTCCATCAGGCCACGCGCGCTTTCGCCGCACACATAGTCATAGTGGGTCGTCTCACCGCGGATCACGCAGCCAAGCGCCACATAGCCGTCGAAATGCGCCTTTTGGCCCGCATGCGCAAACTTGATCGCCGCCGGGATCTCCAGCGCACCGGGCACGTCGTACCGGTCCCACGTGCAGTCCGCGGCTTCGATCGCCTCAATGGCACCAGCCGCCAGCTCGTCGGCCAGGTCTGCATAGAATTTTGCTTCGACAATAAGAATATGAGGCTTTGCCATCTTTTTTCCTTGGAACGCGCCAGCCCTTGTTGGACGTGTGGCGATAAATCAGTGCGGCGCCTAACCGGCGTCCGGAATTTTCCGTTGTTCTACGATATCGAGACCATACCCATCAAGCGCAACATAGTGGTTCGGGCTGTTGGAATAGAGAATCATGTGGCGCACGCCGATATCGAGGAGGATCTGCGAGCCAAGCCCGATGTCCTTCAGCGCACGCTCCTTGCCGTCGTCTTCCGCCGGCACGCCTTCCAGCAGCTCCGACGGGCGGATCGCGATCTGCCCCGGGAACAGCACCACAACGCCGTGGCCTTCGCCCTCAATCGCGGTCATGGCGCGCTCAAGCTGGCCACTGCGCGGATGGTCCATGCCCAGCAGGTCTTCGAAGGGGTTCAGCGCGTGCATCCGCACTGGCGTCGGCACGCTGCTGTCGATGTCGCCCAGCACCAGCGCCACGGTTTCGCGGCGGTCAGCGGTAGAGCGGTAAACAACCACACGCCATTTCTTGCCGCTCTGGCGCACGAAATCGCTTTCGGACGCGCGCTCAACCAGCACATCATTCTTCAGCCGGTAGGCAATCAGGTCCCGGATGGTCGCCACTTTCAGGCCGTGCTCTTTAGCAAACGGGATCAGGTCTGGCAGGCGCGCCATGGTGCCGTCGTCCTTCATGATCTCACAGATCACGGCGGATGGGTTGAGGCCCGCGAGGCGGGAAATATCAACAGAGGCTTCGGTATGCCCAGCCCGCATCAGCACGCCACCGTCCTGCGCCATCAGCGGAAACACATGGCCCGGTGTGGCCAGGTCGTCCGCGCCTTTTGAACCGTCGATCGCCACAGAAATCGTGTGCGCCCGGTCAGCCGCGGAAATGCCGGTTGTCACGCCCTGCTTGGCTTCGATTGAAACGGTGAAGGCCGTCTGGTTGCGCGCTTGGTTATTGTTGCTCATCTGCGGCAACTTCAGCGCTTCAACCCGCTCCCGCGTCAGCGGCAGGCAAATCAGGCCACGGCCGTGCTTGGCCATGAAGTTGATGGCGTCGGGCGTGGCCATCTGCGCCGGGATGATCAGATCACCTTCGTTTTCACGGTCTTCGTCATCCACCAGGATATACATGCGCCCGTTACGCGCGTCCTCAATGACGTCTTCGATGGGTGACAGGAAACTCTCTGACACAGGCCTATCCTCTGCTTTGAAGGCGCGCTACGTACCGCGCCAGAATATCGAATTCCACATTCACGGTGTCGCCCTGCTTGCTGTTGCGGAAGCTGGTGACCGCCTGCGTGTGCGGGATCAGGTTAATGGAGAAGCGCGTGACATCGCCTTCGTCGGCAACCGAATTCACCGTCAGGGAGGCCCCATCGATGGTAACGCTGCCCTTCTGGGCCACAAACGCTCCGTGCGCGCTTGGGATTGCGATATCCATAACGACAGACTCGCCAAGCTCATCAAAGCGCACAATTTCGCCAGTGCAGTCCACATGACCTGTCACGATATGACCGCCAAGTTCGTCCCCAAGCTTCAGGGAGCGCTCAAGATTGACTTCTGTGCCCTCGGCCCAACCGTTCAGGTTGGTCACCTTCAGCGTTTCGGCAGACACATCAACCGCAAACCAGCCTGTGTCTTTGTCCACCACTGTCAGGCAAACGCCTGAACAGGCAATGGAGGCACCGATATCAACGGACGCCATATCAAAGGCGGTCTCGAGCGTGACCCGCTTGTCAGCGTCGCCTTCCACGGCGCGAATGCGCCCCACATCTGTAACAATTCCGGTAAACATGCGCCTGAGTTACTCCGCCTTGACGTATGATGCAAGTATATCCGGCCCCAGTTGCCGAATTGTCTCAAGATTAAAATGGGGCGCTTCCCCAAGGCTGGCAAGGTCAAGGGCACCAATTGCCGGTCGGCCGTCCGCACCGATGGCTTTTGCGGCGCTGAAATGCGCGATCCTGTCTGCAAAACCAGCCTTCAGGAAAGACGCATGCACCTGCCCGCCACCTTCGACAAGCACCCGGGTAAAACCGCGTTCTGCAAGGATAGCTGACACGGCGGCAAGATCGTGGGTATCTTCGACCGCGACGGTTTCAACGCCCAGTTTTTGGAGCGCCGCTTCCTTGGCAGCGTCGCGCACCTGGTGGAAAACCACAGTACCCCGCGTCGCAGCGCATTGCGCCAGTTTATGGGTAGGCTTCAACTGCAGTGTACCGTCCAGAATAATGGGTACAGGCGATCGGCCCTCAAGCCCCGCCAGACGGCAGTCAAGCGACGGGTCGTCCGCCAATACCGTACCGCTGCCCACAAGGATGCCGTCATGCTGTGCCCTGAGCATATGACCAAAACGCCGGGCCTCACTGCCAGTGATCCATTTGCTGTCACCATTTTCAAGGGCGATGCGACCATCCAGCGTGCTGGCGATCTTGACGGTGAATAACGGGCGCTCGCGGCTCACGCGCAGGAAAAAGCCCCGGTTGAGCTGCGCAGCTTCCATTTCGCATACGCCGTTTCTGGTCTCGACACCTGCGTTCGCCAGAATGGCCAGCCCTTTGCCCGCCACGCGCCAATCCGGGTCCGAAACCGCCATCACGCAGCGGCTGATGCCTGCGTTCACAAGGGCTTCGGCACAGGGGCCGGTTTTGCCAACATGGGCGCAAGGCTCAAGCGTGACATAGGCAGTGGCCCCCTTCGCGGCGGCGCCGGCCTGCCCCAGTGCCATGGTTTCTGCGTGTGGCCGCCCGCCCGGCTGGGTCCAGCCGCGGCCAATGATGATGCCGTCTTTCACCAGAATGCAGCCAACAGCAGGATTGGGCGCAACAGTACCAAGGCCGCGCCGGGCAAGCCCAAGCGCAGCCTTCATATAGGTTTCATCTAACGATGTTGAGGCCACTCAAGCCTCCCTGTCAGGGTTCTTCGGAAAAGACCTCGTCTTCCGTGCCGGACATCTTGCCCAGGAACTTCTCAAAGTCTGAAGCCTCGCGGAAGTTACGGTACACGGATGCGTAGCGCACATAGGCTACCTGATCGAGGCTTTCGAGCCCTTCCATAACTAAACGGCCAATCTCACCCGAATCAATCTCATTTTCACCCATGGATTCAAGCCGACGCACGATACCGTTGATCATGCGCTCCACCCGGTCCGGGTCAACCGGCCGTTTGCGCAGGGAAATATCAAGCGACCGCTCCAATTTGGCCCGTTCAAAGGGTACGCGCCGCCCGGTTTTCTTGATCACAGTCAGCTCGCGCAACTGCACACGCTCAAATGTGGTGAACCGTGCCCCGCATGCCGGGCAAAACCGCCGACGCCGGATCGCCGACTTGTCGTCGGTCGGACGGCTGTCCTTAACCTGAGTGTCTTCGTTTTGACAAAACGGACAACGCATAACGCCCCCTACTCCCCTGAATTCTTTTCTTGGTCACTGATGGTGTGGGGATAATGCACCCACACCATCTTGTGATCAAGCTTATCCCAATTCACTATAGATTGGGAAGCGTGCACAAAGGGCCGCGACCTTGTCGCGTGCTGCGGCCTCTGCTGCATCATTGTTTTCAGGGTTAGCCGCCAAGCCGTCCAGCACCTCGGTGATCATGTCCGCAATCTGGCCGAATTCCTCTTCGCCGAAGCCACGGGTCGTGCCGGCTGGCGTCCCCAGGCGAATACCGGACGTGATAAACGGCTTTTCCGGATCGAACGGCACACCGTTCTTGTTACAGGTCATGTGGGCGCGCTCAAGCGCTTCGTCTGCTGCCTTGCCGGTCAAGCCTTTCGGGCGCAGGTCCACCAGCACAACGTGGGTGTCGGTGCCGCCAGAGACGATATCAAAACCGTTGGCCTTGAGCTTGTCAGCCAGAACCTTGGCGTTTTTGACAACCTGGGCCGCATATTCCTTGAATTCCGGGCGCAGCGCTTCGCCGAACGCAACAGCCTTCGCGGCAATCACGTGCATCAGCGGGCCGCCCTGAAGGCCTGGGAATACCGCAGAGTTGATCTTCTTCGCCACATCCTCACGGTTGGTCAGGATCATGCCGCCACGTGGGCCGCGCAGGGTTTTGTGCGTCGTGGTTGTGACAATATCAGCATACTCAAGCGGGTTCGGGTGCGCGCCACCAGCCACGAGGCCGGCGAAGTGTGCCATATCAACGAACAGAAGCGCGTTCACGCTGTCAGCAATTTCGCGGAAGCGCTTGAAGTCGATCACACGGGGGTACGCAGAACCGCCAGCGATGATGATGGTCGGCTTGTGCTCAAGCGCCATTTCGGCAACCTGATCATAGTCGATCTGGGCGTCTTCACGCCGTACGCCATACTGGACTGCGTTGAACCATTTCCCAGAAAGCGCAGGGGCTGCACCGTGGGTCAGGTGACCACCGGCATCCAGGCTCATACCCATGATGGTGTCGCCCGGCTTTGCCAGCGCAAGCATCACAGCACCGTTGGCCTGCGCGCCAGAGTGCGGCTGCACGTTGACGAACTCTGCCCCAAACAGCTTCTTCGCACGCTCGATTGCCAGGTTTTCGGCCACGTCCACATGGTGACAGCCTTGGTAGTAACGGCGCCCAGGATAGCCTTCGGCATATTTGTTGGTCAGCACAGAGCCCTGAGCCTCAAGCACAGCGCGACTGACAATGTTTTCGGATGCGATCAGTTCGATCTGGCCTTGCTGGCGCTCAAGCTCGCCCGTCACTGAATTCAGCAGCTCTGGGTCAGTTTCGGACAGATGGGAAGAAAAGAAACCAGGTTGGGTAAAACTAGTCATCGTTGGTGGGCCCTTACGAATATAGAAAAATAAGTATATTGGGTTTAGCTTTAAGCACCCATTTTGTCGACCCGCCTTTGGTGGCGACCGCCTTCAAAATCAGTGTTCAGAAATGCGTTGAGACAATCCAGTGCCGTTTCAATGCCAATCAGGCGCGCGCCCAGCGACAATACGTTGGCGTCATTATGCTGGCGGGACAGCTTTGCCATCAGGCTATCGGTGCACAGAGCCGCACGAACGGCAGGGTTCCGGTTGGCCGCGATCGATATTCCGATCCCCGAACCACACACCAGCACACCGCGCTTGGCCTTGCCGCTGGCAATCGCTTCACCCATGGCAATACCAAAATCTGGGTAGTCAACAGACTCAAGACCGTTAGTGCCCAGGTCCAGCACGTCATAGCCACGGTCTGACAGTTCGTTTTTCAGGGTTTCTTTCAGGTCAAAACCTGCATGATCGCAAGCAATTGCAATTGTCTCGGATGCCATTCTACGCCTCATCGGTCAAAGGTCTCGCAGCCAAGGACTGCGGCGGGAATTCGCGGCTTGATTATCATAGAAAAGGCCAGAACCCAAGCGCGCAAAAAGCGGCATGTATGAAAATCACTTATTCAACAAATTAGCTGACGTATTACTTGGGAATGCATCTATTAACTATTTATTAACAAATAAATTGTGAAAGAACAACCATTTGATGTTGTAATCACCAACGAAATGCGGCAATAAAAACTCGAAAAATTAAGAAATTGGAGCATTAATTTAATGTCAGACTTTGACGCCTCCTCCGATTCAGGCGAAATCATGTTGGGTCTGGTGGCAGACATTGTTGCGGCCTATGTCAGTAACAATACCCTTGATTCTGACCAACTGCCGGATGTCATCAAGACTGTCCACTCCACCCTGAGCGGACTTGGCCAACAACAAAGCCCTTTCGGCAGCGCCAACCAGAAGCCCGCCGTACCGGTGAATAAATCCTATACCAAGGACTATATCATCTGCCTTGAAGATGGGAAGAAACTGAAGATGCTCAAGCGTTATCTCAGAACCCGTTTCGGCATGACACCGGAAGACTATCGCGCCAAATGGGGCCTGCCGGTGGATTATCCGATGGTTGCGCCGAATTATGCTGCAAAACGATCCGAATTCGCCAAGAAAATCGGGCTCGGCAAGAAACGCTGAACTAATTCGAAATGATTGTCTCCAAGGGGCGGCCTATATGGTCAGCCCCTTTTTTGGTGCCCCGCCCGCTTTCGCGTCCCGCTCCATCACATACCGAAGCTTCCGGATCGCAACAGCTTCAAGCTCCTGCTTGCTGGCACGCGGGTCTCCCACGATCTGGACTTCCCGTCCGGTGCGCGTGCAGACAGCACTGACCCGCACGGAATTACCGACGCGAATAAATTCGATGATGACGTTATCAGGTGAAGCCATCGGGCTTTCCCTCTCAGCCTACCTCGCGCTTGAGGTGCAGGCGCTGCCAAACTTCGCTCAAGGCCGAGACCAAGGCATTCATGACATTGTCGTCATGAAGTGGACCCGGCGTGAAGCGCAGGCGTTCGGTTCCCCGCGGAACCGTCGGGTAATTGATCGGCTGAACATAGATACCATATTCGTTCAGCAACAGATCAGACACATCCTTACACAGCACCGGATCGCCAATGAAGACCGGTACGATGTGGCTTTCGCTGTCCATAACCGGCAGGTTGGCTGCCTTCAACAGCGCTTTCAGCTTGGCAGCCCTTTCCTGGTGCTGCTCGCGCTCTGCGTTGCTTGCCTTCAAGTGACGAATGCTTGCAAGCGCGCCGGCAGCCAGCACAGGGCTCAGCGCCGTTGTAAAGATAAAGCCGGAGGCATAGCTGCGGACAACATCCACGAGCGCTTTCGACGCAGTGATATAGCCGCCCATAACGCCAAACGCCTTGCCAAGCGTCCCTTCAATGATGGTCACCCGGTCGGCCACGCCGTCGCGCTCAGAGACACCGCCGCCGCGTTTGCCGTATAGGCCAACAGCGTGCACCTCGTCAAGGTAGGTCATCGCGCCGTATTTATCGGCCAGGTCACAGATCTTGCCGATCGGTGCAATATCGCCGTCCATGGAATAGACAGATTCAAAAGCGATCAGCTTTGGCGCAGCCGGATCGCTTGCCGCCAGAAGCTCTTCAAGATGCTCGAGGTCGTTATGGCGGAAGATATGTTTCTTCGCGCCACTGTTGCGAATGCCCTGAATCATGGATGCATGGTTCATGGCATCGGAATAAACGATGCAACCCGGCAGCAGTTTGGCTACGGTCGAGAGCGTCGCCTCATTCGAAATATAGCCACTGGTAAACAGAAGCGCGGCTTCCTTGCCGTGCAGGTCAGCCAGTTCTTCCTCAAGAAGCACATGATAATGGTTGGTGCCTGCAATGTTACGCGTGCCGCCAGCACCCGCGCCGGTCTCGTCCAGCGCCTTGTGCATGGCGCCGATCACGGTTTCATGCTGGCCCATGCCCAGATAGTCGTTCGAACACCAGACAGTGATAGCACGGGCGTTATCGCCCGCATCGTGCCGTACGGCCCGTGGGAAATTGCCGCGCTCGCGCGAGATATCAGCAAAGACGCGGTAGCGCCCTTCCTGGCGTACGGCTTCGATTGCGTCGGCAAAAATCTTTTTATAGTCCATCAGGCAGTCCATTCGCTTACAGCTGTCCGAAGTGTATCGGCGCGCTCTTCATAGCGCAATGCTGCGCTTTTCGTCCAGAGTCGAAAATGTCGCACCTGCATATAAAAACAGACTGGCCCAATTGCAAGGCCAGTCTTTTTCTGCCCTCTGCGACTCTCTAGAGTCCGAAGTGTAGCTTGTCAGACCAGTAGCGTTCAAGGTTGCGCAAGTTTTTACGCAAATTTTTCAGCTCATCATGGTTGATTAGATCGTCCTGCAGCAGCTCATCCAGGTGCTGTTTGTAGAGATCATCGATCAAATTCCGGATTTCATAGCCCTTGTCCGTCAGCGAGATACGGACCGCGCGCCGGTCATAATCAGACCGCTCGTGGCGCAGGTAGCCCATCTCAACCAGCTTCTTGAGGTTATAGGAAACGTTGGAACCCTGATAATAACCGCGGGTTTTAAGCTCGCCGGCGGTCATTTCATTCTCGCCGATATTGTGCAGCAGCAGTGCCTGAACCGGGTTCAGGTCATTGCAGCCGATATGCTCCATATGGTTCTTCAATACATCGAGAAGTCGACGGTGAAGCCGTTCGACAAGGCTCAAAATGTCGAGAAATAGGAACTTTGGATCGTTAAAATCGTAACCGCTCATGGTATCTGCCTGACTTTTAGAGAAGATTTTTAGTGAATCTTGACTAAAAACAATCTGCTCCACAAGTACTAACGGATTATTAATGCTAAAATTTGAACTATTTTCGTGATCGGAAGCCGTTTGGTGCGGCATATTGCTCCAAATTTTCAGCAAGCAGTGACAAACTTGCTTTTGCGTGCCTAAGATGCGCGAAAATTTCAGTAAGGATACCTATATGACAGCTCGTTTCCCCGCCACGCGCCTGCGCCGCCCGCGCGCTACAGACTGGTCCCGCCGCATGGTGCGCGAAAACCACCTGTCCGCCGATGATCTGATCTGGCCAATTTTTGTGCGTGAAGGCAAAGGCGTTGTCGAGCCTGTGGCCTCCATGCCGGGCGTCAACCGGTTGTCGGTCGATGAAGCGGTGAAAGCGGCCAAGGAAGCGGCAAGCCTGGGCATTCCCTGCATTGCCCTGTTCCCCAACACACCATCCGACAAGCGCGACGAGCGTGGCGACGAGGCGCTGAACCCGGACAATCTGATCAACACAGCCATGCGCGCCATCAAGGATGCGGTGCCGGAGATTGGCCTGATGGCCGATGTGGCGCTGGACCCCTACACCAGCCACGGCCAGGACGGCCTGGTTGAAGATGGCGTGATCCTGAATGATGAAACCGTTGGCGTCTTGGTGCAGCAGGCGGTGGTGCAGGCTGAGGCCGGCGCCGACATTATCGCCCCATCCGACATGATGGACGGCCGTGTTGGTGCCATTCGCGGTGAATTGGACAAGGCAGGGTTCCAACATGTGCAGATCATGGCCTACAGCGCCAAATACGCCTCCGCCTTCTATGGCCCGTTCCGCGATGCGGTTGGCAGCAAGGGTGCGCTGAAGGGTGACAAGAAAACCTACCAGATGGACCCGGCCAACCGTGCCGAGGCCTTGCGCGAAATTGAGCAGGACATTCTGGAAGGCGCGGACAGCGTGATGGTCAAGCCTGGCATGCCGTACCTGGACATCGTGCGTGATGTGAAAGACACATTCGGTGTGCCCACCTACGCCTATCAGGTGTCTGGCGAATATGCGATGCTAATGGCCGCCGCACAGAATGGCTGGCTGGATCAGGATGCTGTGATGATGGAATCGCTGCTGGCATTCAAGCGCGCGGGCGCAAACGGGGTTCTAAGCTATTTTGCGCCCATGGCGGCCAAACTGCTGCAGGGCTAAGGCAGGCTAGTCCTGCCCGCCTTCTTCTGCGGCTTCTTCCTCAGTGGGCACCGGAAATTCAACCATCATATAGGTCAGGTTCTGATTGCCCCTACCCATCTGCCAGCGCACGCCAAAGGCGTCGGGCTCGTAGAAAATCGGAATTTCCATACCGCTATCCTTGCGGGCACGGCAGGTCCGGCTGATGTCCCTGAGCGCGCCTTCGCCAAAACCGCGGAAAGATTGATCTGCGAGGTTGCTGCCGTCCACCCACAACAGGTCGGCAGTCTCGTTGCAGGTCGCGCTCAGGCCAAGCCACATGGGGCTGGTGCGGATCATCGGGAAATTCAGAAGCAGGAAATAGTGGGTTTCCACGTCCTTGACGGTCGCCAGCTGCCCTTCCCTGCCTTCATAGAGGTAACCACGCACCATACGTTTGGCGTGGCGCCATGTGTGGGGCGGCTTGCCGTAAAACTCGAAGACTTGATAGTAGCTGCCGTTTCCCTCATTGAGGTGCACCTCGCCCAGCGGCCGCGCGACAGCCGTGCCTGTTTCGTCAATGCCCTGAAACAGCATCATCATAATGGCAAGTGTTGCACCAATCCCAGACATAGGCCCTCCTTGTTAATCTCAGCACCTTCTGTGCCACACTATTATAGCAAAGGAAACGCTGTATGACAGATGAACGGCTTAGGCGTCGTCCCTTGCAGGGCGCGCGAGAGATTTGATAATGCCGCGCATGGTGTGGACTTCCTGGCGCGAAAAGGCGGCATTCTGCACCAAATTGCGGAGCGTCCGGCGCAGCGGGTTCCGGCGCCCTTCTGACCGGAAATAGCCCTTTTTCTCAAGCTCCCGTTCCATATGCTCCATCAGGCCCAGAAGTTCATCCTTGCTGGCCAACGGGTCTTCATGGGCGGATTGATAGGCCGGGGTCTGGTCGGCAAATGTGTGAAACTCATAAGCTGCCAGAACAACCGCCTGCGCGAGGTTGAGGCTGCCGAATTCCGGGTTCACCGGTACAGTCAGCACCGTGTCCGCCAGCACCACATCGTCATTGGTCAGGCCCGAGCGCTCAGGCCCGAACAGAATGGCCGACTTGGCACCGTCCTTGATCTGGGCATGCATCTGGGCTGCCATCTCGCGCGGGGTGACCACCGGCTTGGGCATATCGCGGTCCCGCACGGTGGCGGCATACACATGGTTGCAGTCGGCCACGGCCTCTTCAACCGTGTCATAGACCTTGGCCGCATCCAGAATGATGTCGGCACCAGCGGCGGCCGGTCCTGCCGCCGGGTTGGGCCAGCCATCCCGCGGGGCAACAAGGCGCATTTCCGTCAGGCCGAAATTGAGCATGGCGCGCGCCGCCTTGCCGATATTCTCACCCAGCTGGGGCCGCACCAGGATTATGGCGGGTTGTTGGCGATCGTGCGTCATCAGTCGGCCTGACGCCATTTCACGCCGTCTGGCCCCACTTCGATCACAAGGCCAAGGGCCGTCGCTTCATCGCGGAGGGCATCAGCGGTGGCAAAATCCTTGGCGGCGCGGGCAGCGTTATACTTTGCCGTGTTGGCGTCAATCCAGGCGCTCTGTTCATCCGAGAAGCTCTGGAACCAATCGCTTGCCTCTTGCATCAGAAGGCCCATGAACTGCGCGCCGGCTTTCAGCTCAGCCGCTGTTTCAGGTGCTGCCAGCGCATCAAGGGCTGCAATTGCCTTTGGTGTATTCAGGTCATCCGCCAGTGCATCAATCACGCTGGCCGGCACTTCCGAGGCCGCTTCCACACCGTCCGTGATGCGGTACCAACGGTCCAGCCTGCGCTTCTGCTCGCGCGTGCTATCCAGCGAGAAATCAACCGGCTGGCGATAGTGCGCCGTCAGCAAACTGAGCCGCAGCGCTTCGCCTGGGTGCTCCGCTATCAGGTCATGCACTGTATGGAAGTTGCCCAGCGACTTGGACATTTTCTCGCCGTCCACCGTCAAGTAGCCGTTGTGCATCCAATAGTTCACGAACTGTTTGCCGTGCGAGCATTCGCTCTGCGCGATCTCATTTTCATGGTGCGGGAAGATCAGGTCCTGCCCACCACCGTGAATATCGATGGTGTCGCCCAGATGCTTCTCGATCATGCAGGAGCATTCAAGGTGCCAGCCCGGACGGCCGCGGCCCCAGGGGCTGTTCCAGCCAACCTGATCATCCGTTGATGGCTTCCACAGCACGAAATCCGCCGGATCGCGCTTGTAGGGTGCCACTTCAACTCGGGCACCAGCCACCAGCTCATCACGGCTATGGCGGGAAAGCGCCCCATAATTGTCCATGGACGGCACATTGAACATCACATGGCCTTCCGCCTCATAGGCGTGGCCCTGTTCGATCAGCGTGCGCATCATCTTGATCATTTCAGGCAGATGCTCGGTTGCCTTGGGCTGGATCGTTGGGTCCTGCGCACCAAGGGTGGCCATGTCTTCCTGATAGATTTTGGTATAGCGGCTTGTGATGGCTTTGATGCTGACACCTTCCGCTATCGCACGCTCCATGATCTTGTCCTCAATATCGGTGATATTGCGGGCATAGGTCACATGGTCTTCGCCGTAGACGTGTTTGAGCAGCCGGAACAGCATGTCGAACACCACCACCGGGCGGGCGTTGCCGATATGGGCATAGTCATAGACCGTCGGTCCACATACATACATGCGAACGTTTTGCGGATCGATGGGTTTGAAAACCTGTTTCTCGCGCGCCAGCGTGTTGTAGACCCGAATCTCGGTCATGGAAGCCCCCTTATGCGCTTTCGCCTGACAGACGCGCCACAACCTTGTCGCGGCCGATCAGCGGCAGCAGCATGCCCATGTCCGGGCCGTGGTCCTGCCCTGTCAGCGCCTGACGAAGCGGCATGAAGAGCGCGCGACCTTTGGCACCGGTGGCTTCCTTGATCGCGCCGGTCCAGGCCTGCCAGCTGTCGCCCGTAAGCTCGCCCGCAGGCAGCAGCTCAAGTGTTTTGGCAATATGGTCGGCATCTTCGATTTTTGGCGTCACCGGGCCGTCGATGATCTTTTTCAGTTCGGCCACATCAGCCAGCTTGTTGATGTTTGGCTGCAGCGCCAGCCACATGTCTTCCGAAACACCGTCCAGACGGTCCGCAACGGCAGCATAAGGTGTTGCGTGCAGGATCTTGGCATTCAGCACATCAAGCTCTGCCGGGTCCAGCTTGGCGGTCGAGCGGCCAAACTTGCCGAAATCGAAGCCGTCGATCAGCGGCTGGGCGTCCACGAACGGCTCGATCGGCTCAGATGTGCCAACGCGAGCCAGCAGGCTCACAATCGCCATTGGCTCAATGCCCGCCTCATCGCGGTATTCCTCGATGGACATGGCACCGTGGCGCTTGGAAAGGCCTTCACCGCCCTTGCCGGTCAGCAGCGCAAAGTGCGCCATCTCTGGCGCCGTGCCGCCGACAGCTTCGAAAATCTGCACCTGAACGGCAGAGTTGGTCACATGGTCTTCACCGCGCACGATGTGGGTGATGCCGTAATCAACGTCATCCACCACGCTTGGCAGCGTATAAAGGAACGAACCGTCTTCACGGATCAGGATCGGGTCAGACAGCGCTTCAAGGTCGATCGATACATCGCCCCGGATCATGTCTGTCCACTCAACGCGCGCAGGCGTGTTCAGCTTGAAGCGCCAGTGCGGCTGGCGACCTTCGGCTTCGAACTTGGCTTTGTCTTCGTCCGTAAGGTTCAGCGCCGACCGGTCGTAGACAGGCGGCTTGCCGCGACCCATCTGGATCTTGCGCTTCATGTCCAGCTCTTCGGCTGTCTCATAGCATGGATAAAGCCGGCCTTCGGCCTTCAGCTTTTCAACCACTGCATTATAGCGGTCAAAGCGCTCGCTCTGCTTGAAGGTTTCATCCCACTTGAGGCCAAGCCACGTCAGGTCTGCCTTGATGGCTTCTTCGTTTTCCAGCGTTGACCGCTCGCGGTCCGTATCGTCGATGCGCAGCACGAAGGTGCCACCCTGCTGGCGCGCGAACAGCCAGTTCACGAGTGCAGCACGGATATTCCCCACATGAAGCTTGCCCGTGGGTGACGGGGCAAAACGAACCTTAACAGTCATTGTCTTTATCCAACCTTATGGGCCTGACGGCCTTGATATATAAGTTATTCAGTCCTGCGGGCGCTTCTGAACCCATTGGTGATGGGGTAGCGGCGATCCCGGCCAAAATTCTTGCGCGTGATCTTCACGCCCGGCGGCGACTGGCGCCTTTTGTATTCGGCGATGTACAGCAGGTGCTCAATTCGTGCAACCTCTGATGCGCTGTGGCCGCGTTCGATGATCTCGTCCACGGACATTTCTTCGTCCACCAGACAGCGGAGCATATCATCCAGCGCCTCGTATGGCGGCAGGCTGTCTTCGTCCTTCTGGTCTTCGCGAAGCTCTGCGGTTGGCGGCTTGGTGATGATATTCTCCGGGATTACTTCGCCCGATGGGCCAAGCGCGCCCACTGGCACATTTTCATTGCGCCAGCGCGACAGTGCAAACACGTCCAGCTTATAGACGTCCTTCAGCACGCTATAGCCACCGCACATGTCACCGTAGAGCGTTGCATAGCCAACACTCATTTCGCTCTTGTTGCCGGTCGTCAGCACCATCTTGCCAAACTTGTTAGAGAGCGACATCAACACCAAGCCACGCAGCCGCGACTGGATGTTTTCTTCTGTCGTATCGGCTTTCGTGCCCTTGAACACGTCAGCAAGCATCTCGTCAAACGCCTCAACGCCCGGCTTGATGGCAATCACATCATACTGGACCCCAAGGGCCTTGGCGCAGTCTTCCGCGTCGCCCAGGCTTTCGCCAGACGTGTAGCGCGACGGCATCATCACACAGTGAACCTTGTCCGGCCCCAGCGCGTCTACCGCCACAGCGGCAGAAAGCGCGCTGTCGATCCCGCCCGACAGCCCCAGGATAACGCCGGGGAAGCGGTTCTTGTTAACATAGTCCTTCAGCCCCAGCACCATCGCCTGATACATGCTGGTGTAATGGTCTGGCGTGGGTGCCTGATAGCTGGTCGTGCACTCAAGGCCCTTGCCGGCGCGCGTCCATTCGGTGCGCAGCTCGGCCTCAGCCCAGAATTCCATCTGCACCGGCACGCTGCCATCTGCGTTCATTACAAAGCTGCCGCCCTCAAACACCAGCTCGTCCTGCCCGGACATCTCATTACAGAACACCAGCGGCAGGCCGGTTTCGTCCACCCGGTTACGGGCGTGGACCTGGCGTTCCGGGTGTTTGTCCAGCTCAAACGGGCTGCAGGTCGGCACCAGCAAAATGTCAGCGCCATGATCCTTCAGGTTCTTGGCAATGGTCGGGTACCACATATCCTCGCAGATCATCACGCCAAGAAGGAAACCGCGGAATTCCATGGGCACAGACGGTGCGCCCGGCTTGAACACCCGCTTTTCGTCAAACACGCCATAGTTTGGCAGGTCATGCTTGTAGCGAATGGCTGAAATTTCGCCGTCTTCCAGCAGCAGGACCGCGTTATGCAATACTTCGCCGTCGAACCAGGGGCTGCCGATAATCAGGCCCGGCTTGCCCTCGCCCGCAGTCAGCGCCGCCAGTTCATCCACCGCACGCATGGCGGTTCGCACAAAGAAGGGTTTCAGCACCAGGTCCTCAAGCGGGTAGCCGGCAACCGACAGCTCAGGTGTCAGTACCAGGTCCGCGCCCGCGTTAGAGCCGCGCCCGTAAGCAGCTTTGATCAGGTCGGTGTTGGCCGCAATCGCGCCCACCGTCGGATTCATCTGCACCAGATATATGGATAAAGTATCAGTCATGACGCGCTTTTACCCTTCTTGGCGGGCCGGGACAAGTCAAAGAAAATCACGCGTTTGATCAATCGCGCTTGCCGCTTTTCCGAATCCTGATATCTTGCGCACCCGGCTTGATTTTAAAGGAATTATTTATGCCGGACCTTTCCACACTTCTTCTGTTTTCCGCCGCCAGCCTCGCTCTCACCGCAACACCAGGCCCGGACATGCTCCTGATCGCGTCTCGAAGCGTCAGTCAGGGCAAGCTTGCGGGCTTGCTGACCTACGCGGGAATCGCCGCCGGGTGTTACTGTCACGCCCTGATGGTTGCCTTTGGCCTTGCCCAGCTTTTCCTGCTGGTACCCGCCGCATTTGATATCGTCCGGTTCGCCGGTGCCGCTTACCTCCTCTATCTGGCATGGCAAACGCTTCGGTCGAAGCCAGACAACAGCGCCGCGGTTGCAGCACCGCGCAAGCGCAAACGCCGGATTTTCAGTGAGGGGCTGATCACCAACCTCCTGAACCCGAAAATGGCTCTGTTCATGCTCGCCCTCTTCCCGCAGTTCCTGAAACCGGAAGCCGGGTCGGTGGTGATGCAGACACTGGTGCTGGTGACCATCCTGAACATGATCGGGCTTCTGGTGAACGGCACCGTGATTATCGCGAGTGGTACGCTGCGTCAGCGTCTGTCACGGGGCGGCAGCTTCGGTCGCTGGCCGCAATATCTGCTCGCCGGTGTTTTCACAGGGCTTGCCGTTCGGCTTGCCTTCTCGGGCCGGAACTGAGCTTTCAAAAACAAACGGCGCCGCATTTCTGCGACGCCGTTTTCAAATTCTATGTTTTGGGCCCTACGGGTGTGCCCTTTTGTGCCCCTTTTAGTCATAGGGGCACTACCAGTGTGCCCTTTTACGCGGCTGCCGTTTTCGCCAACGCTTCGCGCTCTTCCTTCAGGGCTTCTGCCAGCAGGAACGCCATCTCGATTGACTGGCTGGCGTTCAGGCGTGGATCGCAGTGCGTGTTGTAGCGCGACGACAGGCTGTCTTCCGTGATCGCCACAGCGCCACCAATACATTCCGTCACATTCTGGCCCGTCAGCTCCAGGTGGATACCGCCGGCATATGTGCCTTCGGCGCGGTGGCAGGCGAATACCTGGCGCACTTCCTTCAGCACCCGGTCGAACGGACGGGTCTTGAGACCACCGTTGGAGGCCTTGGTGTTGCCGTGCATCGGATCACAGGACCAGACAACCTTCTTGCCTTCGGCCTGCACGGCGCGCAGCAGTTTCGGCAGGTGCTCTTCCACCTTGTCAGCACCAAAGCGGGTGATCAGCGTCAGGCGACCGGCTTCGTTATTCGGGTTCAGTGTGTCGATGAGCTTCAGCAAGCCATCCACTTCCGTGGTGGGGCCAACCTTGGCCGCAATCGGGTTTCCGATGCCGCTCAGGAACTCAAGGTGTGCGCCGTCCAGCTGGCGGGTCCGGTCGCCGACCCACAGCATGTGGGCCGAGGTGTCGTACCAATCGCCCGTAGTGCTGTCCACGCGCGTCAGGGCCTGCTCGTAGCCCAGCAGAAGCGCTTCGTGGCTGGTGTAGAAATCAGTACCCTGAAGCTGGCGCACGTCGTTCGGGTTGATGCCGCAGGCTTCCATGAAGTTGAGCGCTTCACCAATGCGGTCCGCCAGTTCCTTATATTTGTCACCAGCAGCCGATTTGGAAACAAAGTCCAGGTTCCAGCGGTGGACAGACATCAGGTTGGCATATCCGCCCTGCGCAAACGCCCGCAGCAGGTTCAGCGTCGCAGCAGACTGGCTGTAGGCGCGCAGCATGCGGTTCGGGTCCGGGATGCGGGAGTCCGCATCAAACGCCGGGCCGTTGATGATGTCGCCGCGGTAGCTTGGCAGCTCTACGCCATCCTTGGTTTCCATATTGCTGGAACGCGGCTTGGCGAACTGGCCCGCAAGGCGGCCCACTTTTACAACCGGACAGCTGGCAGCAAAGGTCAGCACCACCGCCATTTGCAGCAGTACACGGAAGGTGTCACGGATGTTGTTTGGGTGGAATTCAGCGAAGCTTTCGGCACAGTCACCACCCTGCAGCAGAAAGGCCTTACCTTCCGCCACATCGGCAAGCTGGGATTTCAGATGGCGTGCCTCGCCCGCAAAGACGAGTGGCGGATAGGAGGACAGCTCCTCTTCTACCCGTTTCAGCACTTCGCCATCAGGATAGTCCGGCACCTGTACGATCGGCCGGTTTCTCCAACTGTCTGGACGCCACTCACTCATCACTTTTCCTCAACTTCGCAGCACGCACTCGTGCAGGATTATTTCAATATCTTGCCATTTTCGGCAATTTCCTAAGCCCCACATATAATAGAGCGACCCTTCGGAAAGCAAGCCATAACGGCCTTTTTCAGCCATTTCCACAGTTTCTTATGTAACAGTCTTTTCGCCCAAATACCTCAGACGAATTCTTGCCTTTCGCAACAGGCTGTCTTTCTTTACACAATATAGCGTCTTTTACCGGCCCTTGCCTGACACTTTAATGAGAGTTTTTGTTCATGTCCCTGTTCCCTGCCCAGAAGATCGTCTTTGACCTAGACGGCACCCTGATTGACAGCGCCCCAGACCTGCACGCCGCCACCAACCATGTATTGCAACATGTTGGCCGCCGCACGGTAACGCTTGATCAGGTACGCCACATGGTTGGCTATGGCGCACTGACACTGATCAAGCTGGGCCTTGAAGCAACAGGCGACGGAGACGAATATACGCCGGAAGAGCTGCGCCCTGTGTTCCTTGACTATTACGGCAAGAATAGTACCGCCCACACACGGCTTTTTGACGGTGCCCTAGATATGTTGCAGCACTTCCGTGCTGCCGGCGTTGAGTTGGCAATCTGCACCAACAAGCCATTCCTTTTGACCGAGCCCATTCTGGCCAATCTTGGCCTGCGGGATTTATTTTCCTCCGTCAGTGGTGGCGACAGCTTCGACTTCAAGAAGCCAGACCCGCGCCATATTCTGGAAACCGCAAGCCAGATGCCCGGCGAAGGCCCGATCGTAATGGTTGGTGACAGCCGCCCGGATATTGAAGCTGCCAGGGCGGCCGGTGTACCTGCTATTGCTGTCAGCTTCGGCTATTCGCAGACACCGGTACATGAGCTGGCCCCAGACCGGGTGATTGACAGCCTGGCAGAACTGAAGACCCTGATCACACCCGCCTGAGCAGCTTCTTCCACAGATGCCCCAGCAAGAGCGGCAGCGGCATTCGCATATAATGGCTTCTGACATATAGGACGCTGTTGGCAAGAAACTGGCCACTCCCTTGCCCGGCAGTCACGGAACGAAGGCAGGATTTCAGCACCAAGGAAGCGCGCGCGCCCCCAGCCTTGATGTCAAAATATTCATCTAACATCCACAGGGCCTCTGCCGTCGGCTTCTGCGCACCCACATCCGTAGCACGGGCCAAAAGATCTTGCCGCTCATCATCGCTCAGGTCCTGATAGAGATAATAGAGTTCAATGAAACTCCTGGCTGGCGTTTCAAACGCGCCGTCCCCAAAGATATGGATCGCCGAATGGATAAACCGGTCGGTCGGCGAGAAAACCATGAGATCACTGCCTTCAATCTGACGTGCGGCAGCCATCATCTTCAGATGGTCAGGCCGAATGCGTGAGGTGCGCGGTAGCAGCCGGTGATGCACATCAATAAGCGTTCGTCGCGTAACATGCCGCAGTGGTGGCAGCTCGTGCATCCAGCGGCGATAATATTGCTGATCATAAGCCCCGGATGTGCTCTCTTCCGCCCGCCATCCGGCCTGCCCAAGCAGCCTTTCAGTTTCACCCAACTGGGCTTCAGGTACCAGAATATCGATATCACTCACCCGGCGCCCTATACTCGCCAACAGGTGCTCCGCCACATAGGCGCTGCCTTTGAGCAGTATGGGCTGAATATCGGCACCCATCAGCGCGCGCTTGATGCGGTTGGTCTCAAAAGTCAGCATCCGCCGGTCATAGCTGCTACGGAGGCGGGCATTTTCGAGAATTTCTGCCAGCTTCGTTCCGACCGGCGCGTCTACCACGGCTGCAACCTGCCCCAATATATGGCTTTGCTGAGCCCACAAGGTGAACGCCGCCAGGGCTTGGGGCTGGTCAGGGAGCGGTGCCTGCCCCGTCGCAATTCGCAGGAAATCTTTTATGTCCGGCGCGCGTTGGATCATGACACGTGCGCCTTCCAAAGCTCGCGAACCAGCGCGAGGCTGTCTTCTGTGCTGCCATATTCAATCTCATAGGCTTTCATGCCCTCAAGCATTGTCATCAAGCCTGAAAAGGCACGTTCACCGATCACCTGATAGTTTGGCGAACTGGCAATCAACTGCATAGCAGCGTCAGCCAGATCAATTTCACGGCTTTCGGCTTGGGCCCCGTCTGTAAAGCGCGGGAACAGGATAAGGAGGGGTTTAGCCGCCTTCTGCATTGTCTCGATATCGCTTGGGCGCGGCCGGCGATAAGCAATGGCACCCTTCGGGGTATCGTGGAGTGTATCACTGACCTGCCCGCTACCAGCAAAACCCCGGACTACATCAATTGACGCATTCTTCAGCGACACCGGGCGTGGATAGGCCTTCAGTGTGGCTGCGCCCAGATCAAGGATCGCAAATTCATCGGACAACAGGCGCCAGTCTTCTTCCATCAAGGCGGCTGTCAGAGTGCTTTTTCCTCCCCCGGATTTAGCAGCAACAATCAAGGCGTTGTCACCTTTCGCCACCACACCCGCATGGAAAATGGCATAGCGAAAACATTGCAGCGCCACACTGAGGTTCAGGCCCATTTCAAAAGCGAGGGGAGACATTTCCAGCGGCAACGGTACAGCTGGGAACTGAAAGCCCGGATCTGGCACAATCTGGCGCCGGAAGTATTTCCGGAATTTGTTTGGCGGGCGCAGGCACAAGGAAAAATCACACAATACAGCTTTGTCGATGGATACTGGGCAGGCTGCATACATATCCAGGAAGAAATCAATTGACCGCCGGTCTGAAAGCTTGATCCGCGTCAGAAAAGGCCCCAAATCAAGCGCTAGGGTGCCAGACCGCAACGCATGAATAACATCTGACCGCGGATAATCGGATAACGCGCGCCTATTCATCGCTCTACCCGTTCTACAAGGCCAACCTCATCCAATTCGCCGAACAATCGACGCACAACACCACTGGGGCATTCTTCAGGAGGCACCTCAAGATAGGCAGCGAAGCCCGCTATGATATGGGCGAGCGTTTTGGGGTGTTCTGCAAGATAGTCCAGCATCGCACGCGATACCAGATTGAGCATATGAGTGGTGCCCGACACCCGGCTAAAGGCGAATGTCGTGTCCCCTATTTCGTGCAGGATATAATGATCGGGATTTGCGACCCAAACCCAATCGTCGTTGTTGGGGCCCGCAGACACTGTCGCCGTCTACTGCATTTCCAGATAGTTCAGGATCGACAACAGGCACGAAATACCCGGGAAACCACCGTCATTCCCATACGTATCCAGATACTTACCCGCCAACAGCAGATAAAGGCCGTTGGCCCCATTCAGGTTCCAGTTGCCGTTGCCGTTCAGATAGTCAGCTGGCGTGATGGTGGTGTTGCGGCTGATCTTATAGACCTTGTAACAATCGGTCCAACCGCCGTTGCCATTATTGCCATTGCCATTGCCATTGCCATTGCCATTGCCATTGCCGTTACCATTGCCGCCGCCGCCATGACGCCAGTCATTACCGTTACCACTGTATTCATTCGGGCGGTTACCAGGCTCACCGTCTTCGCCGTCTTCCTCAAACCACGGCGTTTCACGCGGCGGGTCAGCCGGACAACTATCCTGGTCATTGTTATCGCCGACAGGGTCGTCAATATCGTTGCCCCAACCACAATCATTGCCGTTGGCATCGTTCTGACCTGTATCGCATTCATCAGGGCGGAAGCGTTCCGGTACCGTTGAAGCCGGGAACATATAGTCAGCATTGCTTTTGAAGCGCTCGATATCCTGAGTTTTGTATTTGCCGTGCTTCTCCCGGATACTGTCGTCGCCCATCCAGGCCTTGCCGTCATAGTCGACAAGAATTGTAACTTCATCAGGAATAACGAATGCACAATCCAGCGCGGAGTGGACAGGCTGCGTAGCCGATGCCTTCAGGGTCAAAACCATAGGGACGCCGGCAGCGCCCAACTTAAGCAACTGGCGACGGCGCGCTAGGAAATCGCCGTCCTTGTTCTGAATATTTGACACTCTGACTACTTCTCCAGACTTACAGGCATGGAAAATTATGCAAAAAATTTATTAAACTGAGTTTAACAGGCTTTTCAGACACCGGTCTAGGCGAAAATGCCCCGCGCCAAGAGAATTGCGATATTTAAGCTCAATTCAATTGCCGTAATAAAACATTCACAAAAGTGCAAACTGTGTCATTTAAGGGAAAGCTGACTTTTCATATTTGTGCGTCACCGTATGTGACACATGAATACATATTTAGGATGCTGATTGATGGCCCTGCAGTCGAAACCATATATGGCGTTGCTTAATGAACGCACGATCATTGTTGCTATTGTTTTTACATTGGCGCTCATGTGGTCTTTCGGCCAACTCTCATTTCTGGGGGCGGTCATCGTTTCCGGCGTTTCAGCTTCATGTCTGGTGCAGCTGTCGGTAAGGCGACGGTTTGAGGAGCTGGAAGCTCGCCGGGCAGCCATTCAGAAACGCAAGCGGGCAAAACGGCCAACATCAGTCTCCATACGGGCGAAAGCCCTGGACCAACTACCCTCGCCTTTCATGCTGATAGATTCGGATCACCGAATTGTGGTTGCCAACCTGGCTGCCAAAGATCTGTTGGGCGAAGACATAGTCGGGAACGATGCAACCTTCTACCTGCGCCAGGTCGAGTTTATTACTGCACTCGAAAAAGTCTTGTCGGGGCCTGGCAGCGACTTTCAGGTGGTCCGTTATACCAACAGCAAAGACCGTATTTTTGACGTAACAGTTGCAGCCATTCCGCACCGAAAGTCTGACGAACAGCAGCCGGAAGCGGTTTTATTTTTCTATGAGGTTACAAGCCTGATCAGGGCTGAACAGATGCGGGCCGACTTTGTCGCAAATGCAAGCCACGAGTTGCGGACTCCCCTAACTTCGATCCTTGGCTTCATTGAGACCCTGATCGGCCCCGCGGCCGACGACAAGGATGCGCATGGCCGTTTTCTGGGCATTATGCAGACTGAGGCCGAACGCATGGTCCGCCTGATTGATGACCTGTTGTCGCTCTCGAGAATCGAAATGACCCGCTATGTCGCGCCGGAAATGGAAGTCGACCTCAAGAAGCTCATCGTCAACACGGTTAGCACAATCCAACCTGCCGCAGCCGCCAGGAACATCAAAATGGAGTGTAACATTTCTGAAAATCTGGCACATATCCGCGGAGACGGCGACCAACTCACCCAAGTCTTTATCAACCTACTCTCGAACGCATCAAAATACTGCGATCCTGACAGCACACTGCATATCAGCGCCACGCCGACGCTCGATAACAAGCGAATCCATGTGAATATTCGTGATGAAGGCCCAGGTATCCCGCAAGAGCACCTCGCTCGCCTAACCGAGAGATTCTACCGCGTCGACACCGCTCGCTCTCGCAAAATGGGAGGTACCGGCCTTGGCCTTGCAATCGTAAAACACATTCTTTTACGGCACGATACCAGCCTCGACATCAAGAGTGAGGTTGGTAAAGGGACAGAGTTTTCCTTCCGACTTCCGATCGCCCAAAAGCCATCCGAATAGTACTGTCATCTGCCTGTAACATTTAAGCTGTAACAGTCGCGGTGCCGGCAGAAAGCATAGGCTTTCACAATATATGAACCGGCCTGATAGGAAATTAGCCACGGGTGTTGTGGCAAGGAGAACTACGATGAAAAAATTCGCTGCTGCAGCCGCCTTGATCACCGCTGCCACTTTCAGCACCACAAATGCGGAAGCACAGTCCCGGGATCAGATCCGGATTGTTGGTTCCTCGACCGTTTTCCCTTTCGCGACTGCTGTCGCTGAAGAATTCGGCCGTTCGACAAATTTCAAGACACCGATTGTAGAATCGACTGGTTCCGGTGGCGGGCTGAAGCTTTTCTGCTCTGGCATCGGCACCAACCACCCCGACATCACCAACGCTTCCCGCCGCATCAAAGCGAGCGAAGTTGAGCTGTGCGCTAAAAACGGCGTGACCGACATTGTCGAAGTCAAAATCGGTTATGACGGCATTGTGCTGGCCGCGTCCAAGAATGCTGCCCCAATGGAAGTCAGCCTGCGCGACCTGTATCTCGCCCTCGCGGCGCAGGTTCCTGCTGAAGGCACTGAAGGTGGTGCAGGGAACATGGTCCCGAACCCATATAAAAACTGGCATGAAGTAAACCCCGCCCTGCCAAACAAACCGATCGTGGTTCTCGGCCCTCCGCCAACATCCGGCACGCGTGACGCCTTCAATGAGTTGGGCATCGAAGGCGGCTGCAAGACTTTCGCTGGCATGAAAGCCCTGAAGTCTGCCGACAAGAAGCTCTACAAAGCTCTGTGTCGCGGCATTCGCGAAGACGGCGCCTACATTGAAGCCGGTGAGAACGATAATCTGATCGTTCAGAAGCTCCAGACCAACGACGACGCTGTTGGCATCTTCGGGTTCAGCTTCCTTGATCAGAACGGCGACGTAATCCAGGCCTTCCCTGTCGCAAAGACGGTGGGCGAGGCTTCCCAAGAGCCAACTTTTGAAGCCATTGCAGACGGCTCATACCCGATTTCGCGTTCGCTTTACTTCTATGTTAAAAAGGCGCACGTGGACGTTGTCCCTGGGATCCGTGAGTATCTCGCAGAATTCACCAGCGACAAAGCAGCTGGCGACTTTGGTTACCTGGCAGATCGCGGCCTGATCCCACTGCCTGACGAAGACCGAGCAAAGTTTGAGCAGGCAGCAAGCGACCTGACCAACCTTGTGCTTGACTAACAGGTGTAAAATACTGTGTAGAGGGGCAACAAGCGACACTGAGCTGTTGCCCCTTTTTCAAATCTCGATACGTTCAACAAACCTGCGTAAGGCCGCCCTGATATGACGAGCTCCGCAATTTTTCTTTTTCTGGTGATGCTGGCGTTGGGTTCCTTCGTCTTTGCCCGCCAAAAAGCGCTGGCCGGCGCGGGCGGTGACCCTGCAAAACTGCACTCCCTGCCACGCCACTATGGCTATTTCGCTGCCACATGTGTCCTACTGCCCGGGCTTTTCGCCTTCGGCATATGGGTCATTTTCGGCAACAGCATCATCGAAGGCCTCATCCTTTCCGGCGTCCCTGACCGGGTTTTTGAACAGAATGGCGATCAGGCCACCTTGGTTCTAAACCGAATCCGGTTGGCGGTGGAAAATCCGAATTCTCCGGAAACGGATCCAGACATTCTGGCAGCCGCAGCGAAGTTTCAGGCCATCTATCTGAAGGGTATCTGGGCAGCCTTCGTACTGTCGATCTCTCTCGGCCTCGTTGGTTTGTACGTGGCAGTAAACCGCACCAAGCCGGACTTTCGCGCCCGCAACAAGTTTGAGCGTGTTGTCCTGATCACGCTGGGCATGAGCTCGGTCATCGCCATTGCGACCACGCTCGGCATTGTGGCCTCGCTTCTGTTTGAAAGCCTGCGCTTCTTCCAGGAAGTGTCGATCGCTGAATTTGTCTTTGGGTTGCACTGGAGCCCACAAACCGCACTGCGCGCTGACCAAGTTGCCTCCGCAGGAGCCTTCGGCGCCGTGCCGCTTTTCGCAGGCACCCTTCTGATCAGTTTTATTGCAATGCTTGTTGCCGGGCCAATTGGTCTGTTGGCAGCGATTTACCTCACCCAATACGCCAGTCAGCGCATGCGCAAGATCGCCAAGCCGATGCTTGAGGTCCTCGCGGGTGTGCCCACCGTTGTATACGGCTTCTTTGCAGCCTTAACGGTCGCACCGCTGTTCCGCGACATGGGGATCACGCTGGGCCTCGATATCGCAAGTGAAAGCGCGCTCGCAGCCGGCATTGTGATGGGCATCATGATCATTCCATTCGTTTCGTCCCTGTCTGACGACGCGATTACCGCTGTACCCAAATCGCTCAAAGATGGGTCATTGGCACTTGGCGCCACGCCGTCCGAAACAATCAAACAGGTGGTTTTGCCTGCGGCCCTGCCTGGTATCGTGGGCGCCTTCCTGCTGGCAATCAGCCGCGCGGTTGGTGAAACCATGATTGTCGTGATGGCGGCCGGCATGCAGCCAAACCTGACTGCGAACCCGTTTGAAGCCGTGACGACTGTAACGGTGCAGATCGTGGCCCTTCTGACCGGCGACCAGGAATTCGATAGCGCCAAGACCCTGTCGGCCTTTGCGTTGGGTCTTGCCTTGTTTGTGTCAACGATGGTGCTCAACGTTATCGCGCTGAAGATCGTCAGAAAATATCGCGAAGTATACGATTAAGGATGTCACATGTCGGATAACGCAAAAGAAATCAAACCTACCGACTGGCATTCACCTGAAATGAATGCCCGTATCAAGCGGCGCTATCGCAAGGAAAAATGGTTCAAAGGCCTAGGCTTTACTGCCGTGATCTTGGCGGCCATGTTCCTGGTGACACTGATTGGCAGAATCGCAGGCGACGGTCTTTACGGTTTCGTACAAACCAGTATCGAACTGGATATCCCGTTCGAGGAAAGCATCCTTGGTAACCCGCGCGAGATGTCAAAGGCCGACTTTGAAGAGAATGTACGCCGTGCCAACATGCTGCGTATTATCGACGCCAGCCTCCAGGGCCACTTCCCCGACGTGAAGAGCCGCCGCGATCGCCGCGAGCTGCTGCGGATGGTCAGCACCGGTGCACGGGCCCAGATCCGGGATATGGTTCTTGCAAACCCAAGCCTGGTGGGCACCACAGAGCGGGTGCGCTTGCTTGCGTCTGATGACGTCGACCAGCTACGCAAAGGTCGTATCGACGCCTCAGAGCCAGAGGCAAACCGCAAGGTGAAGGACAAGGAACTGGGATGGTACCAGAAGCTGAAGGAAGAAGGCCGCGTTTCGCTGAATTTCCACACGACCTTCCTGACAAGTGGTGACTCCCGCGACCCAGAACTGGCTGGTATCTGGGGCGCAACCGTCGGCTCTGCCCTCACCCTTCTGGTGACACTGGCGATTGCTTTCCCGATTGGCGTTCTGACGGCAATCTATCTTGAGGAATTCGCACCCAAGAACCGCTTGACCGACCTGATCGAAGTCAACATCAACAACCTGGCGGCCGTACCCTCCATTGTGTTCGGCCTTCTGGGCCTGGCGGTATTCCTTGGTGTCATGCACCTGCCACGCTCTGCGCCTCTTGTCGGGGGGCTGACCCTGGCTTTAATGACACTGCCAACCATCATCATTGCTTCCCGTGCTTCGATCAAGGCGGTTCCACCATCAATTCGGGACGCAGCACGCGGCCTCGGGGCTTCACCGATGCAGGTGGTTTTCCACCATGTCGTGCCGCTTGCGATGCCTGGCATCCTCACGGGTACTATCATCGGCATGGCACAAGCGCTGGGTGAAACTGCACCGCTTCTGATGATTGGTATGGTGGCTTTTATTGTTGATATTCCGGGTGGTGTGACGGATGCGGCCACAGCTTTGCCGGTGCAGATTTTCCTCTGGGCCGACAGCCCAGAGCGCGCATTCGTCGAGAAAACTTCTGCAGCCATTTTGGTGCTGCTGACGTTCCTGATTGCAATGAACGGCCTGGCCATCTGGCTACGCCAAAAATTCGAGCAGCATTGGTAAAATGTATAAAATGGCCTCAGAGTTGGATACCATGACAGAAACACGCAAACCAAAAATGCTGGCGGAGAATGTGAACGTATTTTACGGCACAAACCACGCTGTCAAAGGAATTACGCTGGACCTCCACCAGGATGAGGTGACAGCACTTATCGGGCCTTCGGGGTGTGGCAAGTCCACCTTCCTGCGCTGTCTGAACCGAATGAACGACACGGTGGCCAGCTGTCGGGTCGAAGGCAGGATCACGCTTGATGGTGAAGACATCTATGCTTCCAGAATCGATGTGGTTCAGCTGCGTGCACGGGTGGGCATGGTCTTCCAAAAACCAAACCCCTTCCCCAAGTCCATTTACGACAATGTCGCCTATGGCCCGCGCATTCACGGGTTAGCACAGACACGTACCGATCTGGACGAGATCGTCTCTACAGCACTTGAAAAAGCAGGCCTCTGGAATGAAGTGAAAGACCGGCTTGAAAGTCCCGGCACCGCACTTTCCGGCGGCCAGCAGCAGCGCCTGTGCATTGCACGCGCCATTGCCGTGAACCCGGAAGTCATTCTGATGGATGAACCCTGCTCTGCGCTTGATCCGATTGCAACGGCCAAGGTTGAGGCCCTGATTGACGAACTAAAAGGCCGTTACGCGATTGCGATTGTGACCCACAGCATGCAGCAGGCCGCACGCGTATCGCAGAAAACAGCCTTTTTCCATATGGGGGACCTGGTTGAACATGGCGATACCACAGAAATCTTCACGGCGCCGAAGCAAGAGCGGACGCGCGACTATATTACCGGCCGCTTCGGCTAAGGAGTGTTGAGATGACGGATCATACTGTCAAAGCCTATGACGATGAACTGAGAGACCTGCGTGCGATCGTCAGCCGCATGGGTGGTCTGGCTGAAGATCAACTTGTTGGCGCCATGGAAGCATTGAACGAGTTTGATGTCGTAAAAGCTGCGGCGGTTCGCGCCTCCGACAAGCTGCTGGACAAACTTGAAATCGACGCCGAGAAGGCGGCAATCGTGGTGTTCGCCCGCCGTGCGCCCGTCGCTGATGACCTTCGCGAAGTGGTTTCAAGCCTTAAAATGACCGGCCTGATCGAACGGATGGGCGATTATGCGAAAAACATCGCCAAGCGGACACTTGCTATATCTGAAATGGGGCCGGTGGCATTGCCTCCGATCCTCGACCAAATGGCCCGTGATGCCCGGAAGATGGTCCAGGACGTGATGGACGCATACGTTCACCGCGACGCAGGCCTGGCGATGGAGGTTTGGGAGCGGGATGAGGCACTGGATAACCTGCACAATGCAGCATACCGGCACATTCTGGCCCGCATGATGGAGACCCCCGAAAAGGTAGGTGTCCTGACGCACTTCCTGATGATTGCCAAGAATCTTGAGCGCATTGGTGACCAGGCCACAAATGTCGCCGAGCAAGTCTTTTACACCCTACGGGGCGTAATGCTTGAGGAGGCCCGTCGACCGAAACATGACCTGACCAGCACCGAGCTGATGACAGGTGAACAATAAACAGGGCAATCTAAGGAAATTCCTGTGAAAACACGTATTCTACTGATCGAAGATGACGAAAACATCACTGAGCTGGTGCGCTATAATCTTGAGCGCGCTGACTATAAAGTTGATGCCGTTGCCGACGGGGAAGACGGCCTTTACCGCGCCAGCGAGGAGGCACCTGACCTGATCCTTCTGGACTGGATGCTGCCGAACCTTTCAGGGCTCGAAATCTGCCGTCAACTTCGCCGGAACGCTGAGACCCAGAATATTCCAATCATCATGCTAACGGCGCGCGCAGATGAACCTGACCGTATCCGCGGGCTTGAGACAGGCGCGGATGATTATATCTGCAAGCCTTTCTCACCCAAAGAGTTGATCGCCCGCATTCAGGCGGTACTGCGCCGCCTTCGCCCAGCCCTTGCCGGACACGAGCTGGCGTTTGAGGATATCAAGCTTGATAGTGTCTCGCACCGTGTGACACGTGGTGGCAAGCCAATCCAGCTTGGGCCCACCGAGTATCGCCTTCTGCGGCACTTTATGGAAAACCCGCGTCGGGTCTTCAGCCGCGAACAACTGCTGGACAGTGTCTGGGGCCATGATGTGTATGTTGAGCCCCGTACGGTTGACGTTCACATTCGACGCTTGCGCAAGGCCATCAACCTAGAGGACGCCCCGGATTATATCCGCACGGTACGCTCTGCTGGCTACTCGCTCGATAATTACAATTGACGCCTGGCAGGATCAGGCTGGACTGGCGTCCAGCTTGGCCAAACTGCGGTCCAGCATTAGGACGCACCACAGCGAGGCATGATGGTCTCGCTTCGAGGCTAGATGCTCTGCCACCATCTCCCTGAGGCCGGTTCTGGAAATAAGGCCTGAATCCAGCAGAATTTCGCTTTCACACAGGCTTTCAAGAATTGGCGCCAATTCCTCGCGCATCCACTGGCCCGCAGGAATATTGAAGCCCTTTTTGGGCCTGTCGATAATCTGATCAGGAATAAAGCCGCGTGCGGCCTTCTTGAAGGCGGCCTTGCCATCACCATCGACAATTCGGCTTTCAGGACCAAGCCTTACGCCCCATTCAAAGAATTTATGGTCCAGCAGTGGTACCCTTACCTCCAGGGAGTGAGCCATACTTGCCCTGTCTACCTTGGTCAGAATATCGCCAGGCAGATAGGTGTTGATATCAATATATTGCACCACCGAAAGCGGATGTGCGCCCGGAATATGCCCTGCCAGTTCTTCAAAACGCTCTTGCGGGTGATAGCCTTGCAGCTGCTTTTTCATCCGGTCTGACTGCAAGCGCAATCGGTCCCGGTCCGGTGTCTTGGCCACCGACTGGAAATACGCTTGCGCAGAATTTCGTGCCAGCCCTTCAAGGGTCGATTTCGCGCGCAAGAACTGAGGCGCCCAATCCATCTTGGGATACACCTTGGACAAAGGCCCAAAGACTGCGCGCCGAACCATATGAGGAATGGCGCTACGGAACTGCTCTTCCATCATGTGAAGGCGGTAGCGTCGATAACCGCCGAAAAGTTCATCTCCACCGTCACCAGATAGCGCAACCTTCACTGTTTCCCGCGCCAGAGCACACACTCGATAGGTCGGCAGAGCAGACATATCGGCAAATGGTTCGTCAAAAACATCCGGCATGACATCGATCAAGCTGGCGTCATGGGCAGAGATCAGCCGCATTCTATGGTGAGCACCAAAATGATCGGCCACATTCTGCGCATATCCACTTTCATCGAACTCCGGTACATCTGATCCGACAGAACAGGTTTCCACAGGCTTGTCGCTATTGCGGCTCATCAGGCCAACGACCATACTCGAATCCACACCGCCGGAGAGGAAAGCCCCCAAAGGCACATCGGCGATCATCCGCAGTTTCACAGCTTCCTCAAGGCGTTCCAGCAGCTCGTCCGTGTCCTCATCAACCACTGAAGGCGTTGCCATATCAAGCTGCCAGTAACGGTAGAGGTCAAACCGGCCGGTGTCTTTCGATAGGATCAGGCAATGGGCGGGTGGAAGCTTTTCCACGCCAGTCAGGATCGACTTAGGGTCAGGCACATAACCCAGCGCCAGATAATCTTCCACTGCATCCAACCGCAAACGGCGTTGAAGGCCCGGGTGCTTCATCAGTGCCTTCATTTCTGACGCGAACAGGAATGTCCCATCGGGTAGGCTGGCATAATAAAGCGGCTTGATGCCAAGCCTGTCGCGAGCAAGGAACAGTTCACCTTTTCGGTTATCCCATATGGCAAAGGCAAACATGCCCCGCAGGCGACTGACACAATCTTGACCCCATTCCAGGTAGGCTTCCAGCAAGACTTCTGTGTCGCATTCCGTCTTGAACGTGTGGCCCAGGCCCTCCAGTTCGCGGCGCAGGAACTGGAAGTTATAGATTTCACCATTGTAAGTCAGCACAACGCCTTCGTCGGCACTAAGCATCGGTTGGTGCCCGCCTGCTGCGTCAATAATCGACAGCCGGCAGTGGCCAAAGGCGACCTGGTTGCCCCAGAAGTATCCGTCATCATCCGGCCCACGGTGCGTGATACTTTCCGTCATTCGGCGCAATACAGCCTGATCAATGCGGGTCCGGGCAGTCGTGATAATTCCGGTTATGCCACACATACATTCTTTTCCTGGCCGGTTGCGCCCAGATCGAACACAAGAGTTGAAGGACTGAAGGTTTCAAAAAACCTGGTTAGGATAGCCCTGGGGTATTCCCCTGTCGACGGAAATTCTGCCGCTGCCACAAGCATTTGCCCAACGGCGTCCTGCCCCTTAAGGCGAAGAATAGCGAGCGCGAGTTTCGCCCCGATCGGTGAACTGAAGAACTGGCCGTCTACATAGAATGTCTGCCAAACCAGCCTCTTCCGGCCATTACTGAAAATCACTGTTTCCTGGAATGCGGCAGCGCCCACAGATTGGTCCTCTATATCCTGCCCACTCAGCCGAGACCACGTTGGCGCAGGCGCCATGGAGGTTGAGGCCGCCAAACGGTGGCCTACCCTGTCCGGGGCGTACAGTGCCGTGACACCGAAAACGGTATCTGCTTCAAGGCGGTACATCCAGGCTCTGGAGTGGTCTGCCGATGGCGCATCCAACCAACCTGCCTGAACGTCGGGTGAAAGTGCGCGAATACCGCATCCATCACATTGGGGAATCTTGTAGCGAGTCAAGTTACAGGTAAACGCTTTTTCTGGGTCTGCAGGCAACCACCAGGCACTGAAAAGCACCAACAGCAGGCTGACTATCACTGCAAAAAACGCAGGTCTCTGTGAGCTATGCTCACCTACCGCATACACAGGCCCTTGATCCTCTTCCGCCTGTGTATTGTCAATGTCTGAGAATTTATATGCCGCTGCTATGAGGATAATCAGGACAAAGCTCAGGAACCCCCAACCATAAACGATGTGGTCAACGTCCTTTGCAAAAGAGATGTCTGTCGCCTCTGAAATCAGAAGCGTCCCATATACCCGCGCCACATTGGCAAATATTGGAACAATCACAGACGCCACCAGCATAACCACACGCCGACGCCAACTGCGAAACGCCAGCCGGCACAATAGAATGCCCGTCACCAAGCTTGAAAACAGGAACTTCACACCAGCGCACGCGGCTGCCACTTCGAAAAGCCCTGATGATAGTCGGATCAATACCCCATCCGACTGGTGCGCCACGCCTGTAACATCCAGTGCCCAGATGGTTATCTTTGCGGTGAAGACCTGCAGCGGTCCCACCAACTGCCCCCCAAACGGGACAAAGGCAAACAGGAACAATAGCGGAAACAGCAAGGCACGATATATGGCACGCCCAAGACAGGCCACCACAAGGAACTGAATAGCGCCGATGAACGCCACATGCTGAACAATCTTGGCTTCCGCTGCCCCACCCAGGAGCCAGAGGCAAGACACAAAGGCCAGTCCAACCGAACCCGGCCACCAGAATCTGATTGGTATATTTGCCAGCTGGACTCGGTCCCGCCAAATCAACCAGACGCTGACAACAGGTACCCAGATTCCATGGCTGAAGGTATCCACAGTCCACACCAGAGTTGCCATATGCCGCAAGGTGTCGAACCACGCCAGCACCAGCAATAACAGGCCTGCCCCAAGGAGGCTCAGATTCAAACGGCTCGATACCGCCATCACTGCGTCTCCTCGGGCATAACCCGGTCAATCAGCGCATCCAGGCGCTTCAGGCTTTTCGGCCAGCTATAATGTTCAACCATATGTTGGCGCGCGGCCTGGCCGAGCTTGGCCGCTGCGGCTGGGTTCTGCAACTGGGCGACAACTGCAGCTGCAAAGTCTCCAGCGCCGTCAGCGACGATAAGATGCTCACCGGGCTCTGCATCAATGCCTTCCTTCGCGGCAGGTGTTGCTACCACAGCCTTGCCCATGGCCATACCCTCAAGCACCTTGTTCTGAATGCCGCGGGCGGTCAGCAATGGCGCGACAACAAGCCCCGCCCTGGCAATCGTTTCTGCCATATCGTCAACAAAGCCCAACACTGTGACGTGCGGCTTATCGGCAAGAGCCCTCACCCGGCTGTGTACCGGAGCACCGGCAATCACAAACTCAGCGTCCGGGACGGTGCGGCGCACAATCGGCCAGACATGAGACACGAACCAGACAGCGGCTTCGATGTTCGGTTGATAATCCATCGCACCGGTAAATATGACCGTTCTTGGGGAAACGGTTAGCGCACTGAACCGCGATGGATCAAAGGCCTTGAGGTCCACCCCGTTGTTGATGTGGCTGACGCGTGCTTTGCTGTCGCCCCCCAGTTTCTCCCTGAATAGTTCTGCTTCTGCGTCGCTGACAAAAACCGTTGCTGCAGCTGTGTCAGCAATCGCGGTTTCGAATTGAAGCAATAACCGAGCTTCCCGTCCATAGAGCCAGCGAAGGTGCCAGGAACTCTTCTGGGCATAAGCCGCCCATTTCTCACTGTCCACATCGACGAGGTCAGCGACAACGGGGATATGGGCCGGCCGATCGGCAACCAACGGCGCGACGGCAGCAGAGAACAGAAAGATCAGATCAATTTCATCCCGTGCGAACAGGTCATCGACATAAGCTTTCAGCTTATTCTTCGGATATGCCGAAAGCGTCATGGAGCGGCCTCGCAGAATGCCAGTCAGAATTCCTGCGATCTGTGAAAAGCGGCTAACGCAACGGTAACACAGGCTTTTCACCTTTGACTGCAGAAACGGAATATGCGTCAGATCTTTAGGCTGATCGACATAGAATCCCAGATGAACCTCATGGTTCTTCAGCAAATGGTCCAGAAAGTGCCATGACCTGATCTTGTCGCCCTTGTTGGGCGGATAGGGAATGCGGTGCGCCAGAAAAAGTATTCGTGCCATCCCTGCCCCCTATCCCAGATGCTTCGCGATCGGCGGGCCAATCAGATTTGCGACACCCAGCGGCAGCCGCTTCCACGCCTCGATTACCAGGCTGAACTTTCGGTTTTGCGGCGAAATATCTGGCACGTTGGCGCCCGGCGCCAGCCTGTATTCATATTCCAGTGGCGTGGGCTCGAACCCCCAGTTTTTTTTGAAGTTAAAGGGACCGGTACCGATCTTGCTGCGACCGAAGTCAAACTTTGAGAGCCCATCTGCCTGAGCTCGTTTCATCAGCTCAAAATACATAAAGTCGTGCGCGGCCAACGAACGGGCCTGCGCACTGCCGCCTGCATAGAAAGGCAGCACTGTGTCACGCGTGCGAAAGCTCATCAGGCTGGCCACGCCTTTACCGCCTGCATCACGGATAACCTGGACCAGAACGTCGTCCTCGAAGACCGCTTTGAAGGCCGTAAAAAGCCGCTTAGGAAATACCGGCGTCCCCAGTCCATGCACTGAATAGGCATAAAACTGGTAAAACTCATCTATGCCTGCATTCCAATCACTTACGATATTTTGTTTAAGCGATTTCCTAACAACGGCGCGCTGCTTTCGCGGGATCTGCAACAAGATATCCTGCTCATCGCCCGACGCCAGATCGCGAATGAAGGTTGCGGCTTTCCCCGGCACAGTTTGCCATCCCTCTGTGGCCTGATGGCGTGGCCGAATAGTGCGGTATTCCAGCGTGTCGCAGCCGGCATCACGAGCAAGGTTCCAGGCTGCTTCATCAAGCGCGTCATAGGCTTCATCGCTCCCTGCGAGTGGGCCACCATACACGCCAAACATAGTGGAGCTGGCTTGTTTTCCAAACAACAAACTGCGCCTGAGCGTTAGCGGCAACACCCCAACAAGCGATCCATCCTGTTCAGCGACAAGGAATGGGCTTTCATGCCCTGCTCCAGCTTCAATGACCTTTTTCCAACCGGCGCGGTGACAGAAGGTTCCATCAGGGTGCTGTGCCACAAAAGCATCCCAGGCAGCGCAAGAAGCTGCATCAAGATGCCGCACGCGCACTGTCATGGATTACCTGCCTGGCCAGCTTGGGCAAACATACCGCCATATATTTCGTCCATGCGGGCCCATTTTCGGCTATCGCACAAGCGGCCAACTTTTTTGGCCATTCGGGCCTGATTAGTATAATGCCTGAAGCGGGAAAGCCATGGAGCATTCCCAACATAAGGCTGGCCCGGGTCCATTTCCCACGGATGCATATAGAAAACACCCGGCAAACCCGATTGTCGGACGCTCAAGCTGAACAGCCCCTTCCCTAACATGTATGGTAAAAGGCGAAAATATCCGCCACCCGAAGCCGGCCACGCCCGACCCAGACGGTAGACGCTCATCGGCACCTCGAGTATTCGTCCGGCCCCAATAGGCCAAAAAGGCCGTCGCGGGGCTTCCGGCATCCCATAATGGTCATGCTGAATGGGATAGATACTGGAACTATAGTGAAACCCGAGGTCCTCAAGGCATTCATAAGCCCACCAGGTATCTGGCCTCAGGGAAAAGCTGGGGGCTCGGTAGCCTTTAACCGACACACCTGTGGCGTCTTCCAGTTGCGCCTTGGCGCCAGCCACATCCTGAAGAAATTGACCTCGGGTCATGGTAAAAAGGCGCTTGTGATCCCTGCCGTGGCAGGCAACCTCGTGCCCAGCGTCGTGAATGGCTTTGATCAACAGCGGATGCCGTTCAACCACCCAGCCTAGACAAAAGAAGGTACCCTTGACCCGGTGCCTGTCCAGAAGCTCCAGCACCTTGTGCGTTTGGCGTTCAACACGGCTTTCAAGACTGGGCCAGTCTTCCCGGTGAAGTGTGTTTTCAAACGCACCCACCTGAAACCATTCTTCAACGTCCACGGAGAAGGCGGATCGGTCGCCAAAGTTGGTGCCGGCCGCGACAGGCTCAATCGACGTAAGGATTGATGCGTCCCTACTTGTCATCCTTTGCACCGCCACCGGCAAGCTGAGCCATCAAATTGGTCAATTGCTTGAGGGTTTCGTCCTGCGACTTCATCATATTCTCAAGCTGGTTGATGCGGTTCTGCATTTCTTCTTTTTCTTTGTCATTACCGCTGTCCTCATCCTTAGACTTGGCAGACGAAGATTTACCAGAGCTACCACCACTGGACTTCTCAAGAGGTAACGACGGATCATTTTGCAGGTTAACGGGCGCCGCCTTCGGCCGCTGGATCGCCGAGGAGGTCGGTGTTACCTGGCGCGTATCGCTGGCCATATCCGCAATCACTGCATCAACGGTTTCAGCGTCAACTGTATGAATTTCCTCAAGCGCACCATACAGGAGTATCCGCGAACAAAGGGTATTCAGGCGACGCGGCACACCAGCGCTATGCTGGTAAATCGCTTCAACAGCGTCAGCTGTGAAGCAAGGGTCATTGTCCCATCCCACAAGGTGCAGGCGGTGCTCGATATAGCCCGCGAGCTCCTCTTCTTCCATCGGCTCAAGATGGTGGGTCGCGATCACACGTTGCCGCAACTGCTCTAGCTCTGGGGCAGCAAAAATCCGTTCGCGAAACTCTGGCTGGCCCACAAGGAAGCTTTGCAACAATGCCTTATCGCCTTCCTGGAAGTTGGACAGCATGCGCATTTCTTCAAGCGCCGCATTCGACAGGTTTTGCGCTTCATCCACAACAAGAAGGGCACGGCGGCCCATTTGGAACTGTTCCCTCAGGTATTTTTCAAGGCGCGCCAAAAGCTGGCCTTTGTCTTCCGCCTGGGCATCCAGCCCGAAAGCTGCAACCACGCTACGCAGTAGATCTTCCGCGCTAAGCTGGGTACTCACGATCATCGCAGCGATGAACTCGTTGCGGTCGAGCGTTTCAAACAGGTGACGCACCAAGGTCGTTTTACCAGTACCGATATCGCCGGTAACGATGATAAAACCCTCCCCCTGGTTCAAACCATAGGTAAGGTAAGCCATCGCCTTCTTGTGCGTGCGCGAACTGAAATAAAATCGAGGATCCGGCGTCAGCTGAAACGGCCGTCCCTGCAAATTATAAAAACTTTCGTACATACCGCCTTAAAACGTCCCTCTTAGATACAGGGTCAAAGCATTTTCCATCAAATCCGAGCCTTGCTCGTTCGACTGTCGCTGACTGTGGCTAGCATTTACTGCAAGAGTAAAATACTTAGACAGACGCTTTGACCAATCCAAGCTCCCCACAATGTAGTTATCTACCCGAACTCCGTCCTCAAATCTACTGCGACGATAGCTTATTGTTCCAGATAAATCAGTGTTTTTATTTATACTTCGCTTGAACCCGGTGGAAAGCCCCCAAGAAGCGGCAGTCCCGGAACTATCGTCAAAGGTGCGCCACTCCATATTCCCGTTCACATAAAGCTGCGAACGCTTGTGTCGCCAGGTTAGTACCGCATTGACGTTCCGGCGACGGAAATCAACATCCGATAACGAAAAGCTGGGGTCTGTCTCGTCAACTGGTAAGCCTTGTGAGTCAATAATGCCCCTTGACGGGTCAAACTGCAGAGACTGCAGATTGTCATTCAGGACAATCGCGTTCGACGTAATTGTGTCGGTATAGGTTGCTGCCAAATCCAGCCGGACCGAGAAGAAATGCTGCAACCGCCCATACCATTTGGTACGGTTGCCCTCCTTGCCCCATTTCATGGTCAGGTCAAGCTTACTGCCGGGCGTCAGGCGAAATCCCGTCTCCCACGAAATGCCATCAGCGGCAAGCGCCGATGACTGCAGGCCGTTGCTGGCGTAACCAAGCGAGCCAAGAAGCGCAAAATGCCGGCTGAATTTCAGATTGAGTTCACCGCCAGCAGTTTCTGACGTAAAGTCATTAACTTCCAAGCTCCGTTGACTGCGTTGACTGGTCGCAAAGAGCCGCCATTCCAGATTGTTGAACCGCTGACCTGAGCCCAAGGACGCTCTTATTTCATGGGTCTGCGTATCCGAAAAATTGGACGTAATGGTTTCATCATCAAGGTTGTCAGCCGGACTCAGCGTCAGCCCATATCGGTAGCTGACCCGCCAGTCTGCATAGTTCCTGATCGTCCCTTTGAGGATTGCACTGCCCGTGTAACTCTGCACCAATCGCCGGTTACTACTTTTATTCGCAATACTTTTCGACAGGCTACCGCCGCGGTCCAAGAATACCTGTCGCAGACTGGCCCGGCTATTGACAGTCAGATGATCTTCCCAAACATCCATATCAAAGGTGCCAAAAAGATTGTGACGGCCTTCGGTCGACCCATCAGACATGAAGCGCAGGTAATCGTACGAATAGTCCAGCGCACCACGTAGTTTACGGCCTTCAATCCTGGTGTTCAGGCCAGGCGCAAAATTTAGCACCAGGTCAGATTGCCTGTTCGCTTCTGTCAGGAGCGAATTGTCGGAGTAGGCCAGTTTGGATTCTACCCTCGGGTCAAACCAGACATGCTGCGCATAGGCTGCCTGCAGCTCGGCCCCCAAGCCAAGCGCCAAGGCACCCAGGGACAAGCACCTGATTGATTGGATGTTGCTGGAGACAGCCCCCACCTAGCGTTTCCCCTATCGCCCGCCGTAACCGTAATATGATGCAAATTTCTTGTTGCTACCGCTGTAACGGGTCTTGTTAAGGAGCAGATTGATATGCTCGCAGGCACTGATCATGCTCAAGCTTTCCTTGATCTGCGGCTCTGTCGTTTTCTCTGCCTCAATGACAAAGATTGTCTGGCCCATATAGAGCGCCAGTACAGAAGCAGCAGAGCTGGCGAGCACGGGCGGCGAGTCAAAAATGACCAGTCGGTCTGGATAGCGCGAACCAATCTCACTCACGATTTTTTCCATCCGTTCACTGGCAAGGAGCTCGGTCGTAAGATTATGTTGGCGACCGGCAGGCAAAAGAACAAGGTTCGGGATATTGGTCCTGATCAGGCAGTCACCAATTTCAATTTCGTCGTCGGCAACCACGTCCATCAAGCCCCGGCCACCACTGACCCCCAGGCGGTTCAGGACCTCGGGCTTTGAGAAGTCGGCGTCAATCAAAAGCACTGTCGTATCCTGCTCAGTTGCTACTGACAGCGCCAGGTTAATCGCGCAAAAAGACTTGCCCTCACCAGGATTTGAGCTGGTAACCAGTACCACATTGCCGTTGTTAACCCGACGTTCCTTACCGAACGCATTCAACAGGATCGAGCGTTTGATGATCCTGAACTCTTCAGACATCAGGTTTGGCGGCATGTCTGGCGTAATATAGCCAGCTTCTCTAAGCGCCATCAGGTCAATTTCCTGGTCCTTGCGCTTACCAGACCCTGCCCTGCGGGCCTTACCCACTTGTTCTGGCTTGGGTGGGAGTGGAATGTCCAACTCGTCGGACCTAGGCGGTTCTGCCGGGCTCGGTGGCTGCACCGGAAGCGGCCTGTCACCAATTTTGTCAGCCAGACGATCTGCTGTGCTACGCCGCGCTTCTGGCGACCCAATACCCCCCACACCCTTCTTCGGTTCAGGAGCAGAATCTTTAGCTTCCGAGCGTGGGCTTCCTGGCTGGCCAATGCCACGAAACTGCTTGGGCTTCTCTTCCTGCTGTGCTGCAGGGTTTAGTGATGACGGATCAGACCGCTGCTCTGGCTTATTGGGGCTACCAATACCAATCCCCTGCGCCTTGGACGGCTTTGAAGCAGCACGTTCAGCAGCGCGCTCTACCAGAGAACCACTGCCCTCCTTCTTTTTCTTTTCTTTTTGCGCTGCCCGCTCAATAAGATCCATTACGCAACACTCACCCTTATCCTACCGTCGGCGCGCCGAAAATATCGAACGCAAGCAGGGATACAAAGATTATCATCAACAGCATAACCCCGCCCGCGAAGGACAGCAGATCGATACTACGGCGACGGTTTTCGTCCTCGGACATGGATTTGGTCACATTGCCCAAAATGGGCAGGTCGAAATGTGCCCGTAACTGATCAACAGTAATCACAACCGGGCGCAACTGGGACAGCACCAGTGCCACACCGATGCCCGCAATCAGCGATCCAACAAAAACGCCGGCAAAGAATATCAGGCGCGGCGGTCCGCTTGGACTTTGCGGTGTGATGGGTTCTTCAACAACACGGAGTGACATGGCTTCATCAGTTGCCTCGACATCAGCGCGAAGATCCAAGTCCTGCTTCTGCTGTACAAACTCGTTATACTGCTGGCGCAAGGAAATATAGTCGCGCTTCAGCTTACTTTCCTGCGCTTCGATTTCCGGTACCCGCTTTGCCTTCTCTTCCATCTCAGCAACCGTCCTGCGTTGGTCGCTTTCGCGCTGCTTGAGCGTCTGCAGCTCTGTCCTGGTTTGGATGATCTGCAGCATCAGTTGCTCATACAGGCGGTTCGGTGTTTCCGTTGTCAGGTTTGAATTACGGCCAGCATCTGCCGACCCCTGCAGTTCCGCAGCCAGGGCATCCTGCTTGTCCTGCAACTCTCTTTTGAGTGCATCAATCTGACGGGTCACATTGACAACGTCTGGGTGGCGGTCTTTGAGGCCAAGAACCCTTAGCTGATCCAGCTTCTTCTCAAGGTCGGCAATGCGCTCCTCAAGAGGATCCTGGTCCCCGCCTCTGGAGCCACTCCTGCTAGAGCGGGCTTCCCGAATTGTTGCAGGAACGTTCTTGATCTGTTGCTCAAGGGTGTCGTGCGTTACCTGCGCTTCGGCAATCAGGCTTGTGGTTTTGCGAAGGTCTGCTTTGGCGCTGTCCAGTCGCTGGATAAAGCTGCCCGCAGACCCTAGATACTCAATATTATCCTGTTGGAACTTGGCGACTGAGGTTTCCGCATCCGATAGCTTCTGGGCGTATTCCTGAATTTTCTGGTCGATAAATTCGATTGCGCTATCGGATTTCTGGCGCCCGTCTTCGGTATTCCGTTCGAGGAAGAACGCCAAAAGGTTCGCGACTACTCGTTTCGCCACCTCTGCCCGCTGACGGTCACTAAGCCTGTCATCATCGATCGAATAATGAATGCGGAACATGCCTTCATCAAGCGAGAAGATGCGAATATCGCGTGTCAACTGGCCGACTAGTGCATCAAGGTCTTTATCCGTGCGAGCCAACTGATCAAGATAGTCCGAGCGCCGGATGATCTTTTCCAGATTGGCGCGGGTTACAACAGTCCTGCGGACAATCTCCACCTTGCGCATCAAGTCAACGTTGATGCCCATCTCCCGCGCGATAGTTGGCAAAATAGTCTCAGTATCAACGAATATCTGAGCTGACGCTTCATACTTGTAAGGCATCGTGGCTACTAGCGCCCAGCCCAACAGGCTGACCAACCAGGTCGTTCCAAGCATATACCAACGCTTCCGCCAAATACCGTATGCAATGGCTTTAACCTGTTGATATATATCATGTAAACTGGACTGCTGAACAGCCATTCGCCTTACTCCGATACCAACAATTTATGTCCTGCAGCCAACAGTATACTACAGAATGCTCTCAGGGATAATCAGTACGTCACCCGGCAAAATCTTGACGTTTGCGTCAATTTCACCGTCCTTGAGCAACGATTCAATCTTAAGCCCATATTCCTTTTGCTCGCCATTCTCGAAACGAACAAGCGTTGCGCGGTCGCCCGCCGCAAATTCCGTCAGACCGCCAACCTGGATCATGACGTCCAGAAGCGTCATGTTGGCGCGGTAGGGAATAGCCTGCGGGCTTGCCGCCTCGCCCACCACGCGCACTTGCTGCGAGAAAGGACCGAAGAAGTTCTGAACAACAACGGTCACGATCGGCTGAGTGATGTATACGCCAAGCTGCTCTTCAATATCCCGCGCCAACTGGCTCGGTGTCTTGCCCGTCGCAGGCAGATCTTCCACGAGCGGCATGGTCAGGCGTCCATCCGGGCGAACGGTTACAATCACAGAAAGCTCCGGGCTTCGCCAAACATGGACACTTAGTCCGTCGCCTGGTCCGATCACATAGTTCGGCCCCGGCCCCTCATCGGGCGGCACGAAGGGTGCAGGGGGCAGCCTGTCTGGCCAATTGAAGAAATAACAACCACTTAACAGGCTGGCTCCAGCTATCAGCACAAAAAGCCTAGCCCACAATTTCAATGCCGCTGTCACAAGCCCTTCTTTCCTCAATTCATATCATTTACCGTGCATTCAGCACTATCTGGGCAATATGCCAAGCAGATTCCAAATAAATCAAGCGCTTTATTAAAGACTTAGGTTGTAAGAAACCAGCGATATCTAATGGTTTAGCGGTCTCTTTCCTCTTTATTTTGACTCATATTGAACTTGCTATTGTCTTCATCGCCGGAAAAGTCGTCATAGTCATCATTCTTGACCATCCAATAGACAAGCCAAGCAGCAAAGAAGCAAAATCCTATAAAATATAGTGTTTCCAGAGCCTTATCCTTACCTTTTGGCTGCCAGCGCTTCTTGCCAATCAAGAGAGTGCCTTAATATTTGACCCAGCGTATCATGCTTTGGCTGCCAATTCAGCACCCCTCGCAAGGCCGCGACGTTTGCGACGACACAAGGTGCTTCACCAGCGCGCGCGGCCCCAAATTCACAAGGCACGTCCCTGCCGGCTATCTCACTCAACGCCGTGACAACCTCAAGCACGCTATACCCCTTGCCATAGCCCAGGTTCAGTCGCCGGCTTTCACCACCTTCTTCCAGGTAGGCCAACAGGGCGACGTGGGCATCAGCGACATCGGCCACATGAATATAGTCTCGTACTCCCGTGCCGTCGGGCGTAGCCAATGCTTTGCCGAAGACCGTCAGCGGCGGCGCCCCGCCCAAAAGAGCATCAATGGCTCGCCCAATCAAATGCACGGGCTTTTCCTGATATTGGCCGTGCCGCATATCTGGGTCGGCCCCCGCCACGTTGAAGTAGCGGAAAATCCCATATTTAAGTGCCCCTGTCGCCGCGACGTCTTCCAGCAACCGCTCCGTGAATAGTTTAGACCAACCATATGGATTGAGTGGAAACGTCGTATCCTTTTCCGATACCGGGCGACCCGGCGTTGTTCCGTATACAGCAGCTGTCGATGAAAAGATGAAATTTTCCACGCCCCCGGCCACACAGGCCTCGATCAGGGCGCGACTGCCTTCTGTGTTATTCTCATAGTATTTCAAAGGGTTGGAGACAGATTCATCAACTTTAATTGAACCTGCAAAATGTAGAACGCTACGAATGCCATGCCGCACCAACACGTTTTTCACCAGTGCTTGGTCATGCACCCGCCCTTCATAGAAATGCGTTCGCGCGAGAAAGTCATTGCGATGGCCTGTCGATAAATCATCAAGCACACATACCTCAAAACCCTGATCAAGAAGCGCCAGAACGGTTTGACCGCCAATATAGCCAGCCCCACCAGTTACCAGAATGCTGTTACCCTTACCCACCGAAAGACTACCTTCCTGAAAATTCTTCTACCACCGCCTCAAAAATCGCCTTTTGTCCCATGGAGATTTCTCGCCAGCCAAACTGTTGGGCATAGCGCCGAACCGCGTCGCGCCCTGGATGATTTGCGATAAGGTCCGTGACTGCATCAGCGTATGCTTCTGCGCTCTGACCGCGAACCAACCGCCCTGCTTCCGGTACGGTGACCAGGTCGAGCGCCCCCGCCACCGCATTCGAGACAACCGGCGTACCGCAGGCCATAGCTTCAAGCAATACATTTGCCCAGCCTTCACGCTCAGACGGTAACATCAGGACATCAGCGCCACCAAGATGCTCCGGCATCCTTTCCGGTGCCTGTTGCCCGAGGAATGTGACGCGGTCGTCCAATCCCAACGACTGCACCAACGCCTCAAGTGCAGGACGTTCGGGGCCATCCCCCACCAAGGTAACTCGCGCTCCAGGTAATAGATCTGCCACCTTGATCACCAGGTCTGCGCGCTTGCGACGGATCAGCCAGCCAGCGAAAACAATATGAAAGTCGTCACGCCCGTTGGGTTTGTTGGGAGCACCTGGAAGAATATTAAAGCGTTCTGCATCGACACCGTTTCGCAGTGTTGTCATGGGGGTGGTAACACCAATCTCAGTCAATTCTTCCTGCAAACTGTTGCTGACAGTGATGATATGGCTGCATTGGCTAGCAGCTCCTAATATCCTGGTTCGAAAAGGCTGACTTCTGCCAATCTCTGTTACATCGCTGCCCCGCGCCGTCATAACCACTGGTTTTCCGAACTCGCGGCCCAGCATGGCCGCAGCGACACCGTCCGGATATAGATAATGGGCGTCAATCAGGTCTGGATCGAACCCTGTTTGCTGAAGCGCCCTTAACTGCCTCGCAGCAGCACGTGCGAGAAACCAAGGCGTCAGTCTCATCCCTATCTTGGGTAGGACCAGAAACCGTGGGTGAAACACATTGACACCGTGACGCTTTTCATGGGCCGGCACACAGGCGAGAGCACCATAGCGTCCGAACATGCGATGTCGGAAAGGAAACCAGGGGACCGGAGCAATCACCTGAGCTTCGATATCTGTGTCCCGCAGAAGATGCCTGAGGCGGTTCTCGACAAACACACCAAAACTTGGCTGTTCCGCATTGGGGAACAAACTTGAAAAAGTAATTATTTTCAATTTCTTACAACCAAATTCCAATGTTTAACGCAAAAGTTCAAGCTGGCGCCTGGCATCCGCGGCCTGACTGAAGTCGGGGTCAAGCTGCAGTGCAGCCTCGAAAGCGGCTTCAGCATCGTTTCGGCGGCCCCTTGCAAGGTAGGCCATACCCAAATGGTAACGATACAGAGCCTCTGCGGGCGCCCTGCGCGTCGCCAGCTCAAGCGCAGGTATCGATTTGGATGTATCGCGGGTCGCCTGCAGAAGAATCCAACCATAGGCATCCAGGATGAAGGGGTCTTCCGGTCGGATAAGGTATGCTCGCTCAATCAATGGGACGCTTTTGCTGTTACCGTCTTCCATATAGGCCAGAGCAAGAACCGCAGCGACATGAGCATCGGCTACACCATTGCGCAGAATGGATTCATATTGCTTGATGGCTGCGCCAGTTCGGCCCTGGCTGACATATAACCCACCCAACATGAGCCGCGCATCCCTGCTAACGGGCGTTTTGCTTATGAAACCTTCCAAAGTTGCAATCGCTGCAGCCTTGTCGCCCAATTGCTCATAGCTACGGGCGAGGCCCAGATAGAGATCACTACTATTCGCGGTCGTCATGGCTGCTCTATAGGCCTCGACAGCCTCCTCTGGCCGCCCTGACCGCAATAACAAATCTCCAACAACGCCGGCGGAAACATCTGCGGGCCTCTTGCCCGGCTTCAGGCCACTCCGGCGCGCCATCGCCTCGTCAAATCGTTCTGAAAGCGCGTCCGCGGCAAATATATACCAGTCCAACACCCCTTCGTCTGGCTTGCTCTCTCTAGCCTGCGAGGCTCGTCGGAATGCGGTTTTCGATCCTGTATAAAGCTTTATTGCAAGCATCGCCCGGCCTTGCAGCAAATGAGCTTCGCCACTTTCGGGATAATAGGCGACATATCGTGACAAGGGCCGCACCGCCAGCCGAGCCTCACCCAGTTGCAGCAAAAGCTCTCCCATGCGGCGCAGCAAGTCTGGCCGGTCTGCAGCCATGACCGCTGTATCCTTGGCCTGAGAGATCGCATCTGCCGTCTTGCCGGCACCACCAAGAGCTTCCGAATAATCAGCCCATACATCCACAGAGTTGGGGATCGCCCTGACAGCGGCGCTAAAATATTCCACAGCCTCTGCGGGCTTGTTTTGCCGCAGCAGCGTGCGCCCCAGCATCGCTTTAGCCCTGGCGTCATTGGGGGTAACTTCAAGGAGTCGTTTCAGGTCCTTTTCTGCATTGCCAAACTGACCAAGTTGAATTTGCGACAGCGCCTTGTTCCTGAGCGCCGTGTAATATTCAGGATTTCGGGAATAGGCAGCTTCAAAAGACCGCGCAGCCGCTGCATACTGACCACGCTTGAATTCAAGCGACCCTTTAAGGTTATACCCAAGGCCACGATCCGGTGCGAAGGCCAACATGCTCGCAATCGTCTTCTCAGCGGCATCAAGATCATCCTCGCGAATTTGCATCCCCGCAAGAATGGCCAGGCTGCGCAGGTTCGCCTGCTGGTTCTGAACCGCCTGAGCCAGCGTCGACAAGGCATCCCCCGTCTGGCCAGCAACGAACTTTGCCAGCGCCAACTTAGCAATCAGATCGATATCGTTAAGCCCTGCTTCCCCACCCGTTTTAGCGGCCAAGGCCTCGTAGAGAATTTTTCCATTCTCAATGTCCCCCAAACGCATGGTGGCTGCAGCCGCAATTGCTAGAATATTTGGATCATCAGGCCTGGCTTCCAATGCGGGCCTCAGTGTGTTGAGCGCCGCCTGGGGTTGTTCTTGTTTCAGGTAGGCCGATGCCAGTGTCAACCGAGCAGGTAAGCTAGCAGGGCGAGCACTGACAACCTTTTGCAGCAGCTCTTCTGCCTGGCTTAGGTTGCCCAGCTCGTAGGCTACAAGACCTCGAATATAGATCGCCGGCAAGTAATTTTCGGTAACAACCCGTGCCGAATTCAAAAGTGTATTCGCTTCTTCATATCGGCCTTGGCGAGCGAGGATTGTGCCCGATAGATATAGCGCCATTGGATGCTTGGGCGCTGCAGCATATATAGCGTCCAGATACGTCTGCGCGTCCTCAATCCTGCCTTGGTCGATACGCATCGCCGCCAATTCTATGTTGGCCAGAATATTGCCGGGAAATAGTTTCTGCGCTTCGAGAAAATACTCTTCCGCCGCAGCTATGTTGCCTTGATACCGGGCAATCAGCCCCTCAGTATAGCGGACCATGGTATTGTCCGGTGCTAGCACGGCAGCTTTCTGCGCATAATCTGCCGCCTGGTCCAGACGCCCGTTTTGAAGACCCAGGCGCGAGAGCCCTAGATAGGCCTGGAAATTACTATCATCAGCCGCACGTGCCAATTCATAGTTTTTGTGCGCTTCGTCATACTTTCTGAGCGCAAAGTTTGCGTCCCCTAGCACAACATATGAGTCTGCACGTTGAACTGATGGAATGTTGACACCGCGCAATGCACCAATAGCGTCGGAAAACTTGCCCTGCAGCAGCTTCGTTTTGGCAAACAACACAGCCGTTTGGGCATAGTCTGCCCCAAGGCGGCGTGCACGTTCGATTGCTGCCTCGGCTGCAATCCCGGCACCAGTCTGGATATAAGCGCGAGAGAGTAGGATATAGAGCTCGCTATCGGCCTGACCGCCCTGTTGGATCTGCTCAATGCGTCGGATTGCGGCCTCAAAATCTCCTGAATCGATAAGGACCCGGACATCTTCCTTGCCAGATTGGGCCACAACACCACTTGTCCCGGCAATCGCCATTAAGGCGAAGGCCGCAACCCCTTCCCTCAACCGTTTCCCAGCTGCCTGAAGTTGGACTGAAACTGTGCTGCCTGGCTGCATACCTCTTACCTTACCCCAGCTGGAAAAAGAACTACCCTTACGGTCTGGATGATAATCAACAAGTCCAGAAACAAAGAATAGTTTTTGATATAATAAAGGTCGTATTCAAGTTTGCGCTTTGCATCCTCAACTGAAGCCCCATACGGGTAGCGAATTTGCGCCCAGCCCGTCATACCGGGCTTGACACAGTGCCTTTCCCTAAAAAACGGTATCTGTTGTTCAAGCTGGTCCACGAAAAAAGGTCTTTCCGGACGGGGGCCAACAAAGCTCATATCACCTTTGAAGACATTCCACAGTTGCGGCATTTCATCCAACCTGGATTGCCTCAGAAAACCACCAATTGGCGTGATCCGCGGATCTTTTTCTTCTGCCCACTGCGGCCCACTTTGTGTTTCGGCATCAACGCGCATACTGCGCAGCTTCACCAACCGGAAGGTCTTACCATTCAACCCGGCTCTTTCCTGCAGATAGAAAACAGGCCCTCGGCTAGTTAGCTTGATCGCAATAGCGGCAGCAATCAACAAAGGGCTCACAAGAAGCCCAAAGAGCAGACTAACTGTCAGGTCCAGTATCCTTTTGCCGGCACTTTCAAGCGCCGTTGCGCCCTGGAATCCATCGGAAAAAATGATCCACTCCGCGCTCACTGAACTGACATCAACATAGCCGCGAATTTGTTCGTAACACGTAAGCCTATCTTTGACTTCAATGCCAGCCAACTTACAGGCAATAAGCGCTTCCAAGGGAAGTTCAGCACTTGCACCGTCCTGCGTCACAATTATCATTTCGATATGATTGTCTTTAGCGAATTCATCAAGCATGGAAATGTCTTCCAGCTTCACCGCATTTTGCACCAATATCTGCTCATTGGGGAGCGCAACTGTACGAACGATGTTGATGCCGGCTTCACGCGCCCTTTCAGTATATTGCATCAAATCCTGGGCCGTTTTACCCGCCCCCAGTATTAAGACGCGCCTTCCCAGAAAGTCTGGGCTACCAAAGGCCATGAAGATGCCGCGAGCGATCATCAGAAAGGTGCTCGACAACACAATGGCCAACACCATGATTGAACGCCATAGAGGCAATGTCGGCACAAGAAAAAGAACTGCCGCAGCAACCAGAGCGCCAATCAGCAATCCTACCGCCAATCGAACCCAAAATACGCGGAAATCTGTGAGGGATTCAGATTGGTAAACTCCCACACCGATAAGAACCGGAAGGCTTACTGTTGGCAGCAGGCCCTTTGCGGCCCAGGCCGCCAGCCCCAGGTCCATGGCTCCGGTAAGATCCAGCGACCAATAACGAAGCCATTCTGCGCCAATAGACGCACCTAAAATCAATAGAAAATCGATAGCCGCCAGACCAAGCTTTATTGGCGATACATAGTGCCGAAAGATCCGAACCATCTTTGATACGCCCTGCCGCTTTACAATTCCCCACCTCGTGCGAAGCCTAGGCAATACAAACGAAAATGCAAGTTATTGTTCCTATTCAATAACTTCCCGGCCAAGCCTGGGGTGCCGTTTCACGCTGCTTCTGTGGCATAGATAAGGCTATTTAGGCTGATCCCGCAGGCCGAGCATTGCAGAAGCCGCACCAAGGACTGACACTGCCATTGCAATACCGCATCCCGGCCCACCACCTACAGGCACGCCTAGGATTGGCTTCTTGCCAAGACGGGCCCATACCGCCTCCTGCAATGCATCATCTGCAGATGCAGGGACAGCATGCTCTGTCGCGCCTTCTGTAACTGCTTCAAGAACTGCTGTCGCTGCAATTGCCGCCCAGCCGTCTGACAGTACAGCCAACCGACGGCTTCTGGCAGCGACCAGTGCTCCAATTGCAGCCGCAATCTCACGCCCACCGATCCGCCGCATGATTTCAAGCGGATCGTCCGCAGCGCCGATACCATCTTCCAGCAGGGCCCTTGCCCCGGCCGCAACTTCACTGTCAGCCAGTTCAAGCAATGGATCGTCCGTTGTTATGCCTTTGATCGCCATCACAATCGCCAGCGCGCGCGCCGCATTTCCGGGCGCCATATCGGTCAATCCCAGTATATGGCCGCCAGCCGCAGTTGCTTCCATGCCAAATGCGACCGCCGCCATGCAATCGGGTTCTGGCCATTCCGTTTGATTTGAATGCGGCATTTCAGGCGCCATTTGGATGGCGCGCAGACCTATGCCTTTGTCGACACATAACAGGTTGACCGCGGCAGCGCCCTTTGAGGTCGCGTCAATATAGCCGGTCACTACCGACGGATCATGCCCTTCGTAGCTTGAAGCCAACACACAGATGTGGCTTTCAGCAATCGTCGGCTCAGCTGTTCCCTGCCACCTCGCCATCCAGCTCGCTAAGCCTGCCAGACCGCTGGCGCTATCCAGCGGCTTGTTTTCAAGGGCTTCACGGACCTTCTTGGCAGCGCAATTATCGGGCTCTGGCAGTTGGCCTGCAATAGCTCGAAGATCGTCAAAGGGGTGACCAGTTAACATGTTTTTATGATCCATAGTATAAATTGGAGGTCAATTGAGTGCTGTTATGGGCCAGTGATTAGCCCGCAACCAATGAAGAAAGCAAGGAATACCACCAAAATGCGTTTGTTAAACGTGATTATGGTGTATTAAGTTAAATTTGAACAAAAGACTTTTGTTGTTGAGGAACCAAGGATGCTGAAAAGCAATAAGTCGCTGATTGTCTCGACCCTGCTGACCGGTACAGCGGTCGCAACGGGCACTCTATTATATGGTGCCTGGCAGCAGGAAGAAGAATTGAGCATTCTTGATGACACGTTGCCGCCGGTAATCGGCGACCGGCTGCTACCCCCCCCTGCAACATATGTGATGACAACGCCGCCACCGGTGGAAATCCCAGGTATCAGGCGGCTGAAGGTTGTCCGCCCGGCGCTGAGAAGTGTTGTTTCCGGTACCCCTGACACAGCACCTGTTCGTGATACGGACGACCAGGCTGCAGACTTCTACCTTACTGGCACCAGAAGCGCTGACCTGATCCGGTCTCCCGTAGAAGCGCGGATCGAGACCTTCCCGACTGTTACATTGGATGAAGCAGTTGAAGGCGCCCTTGCCGTTGACGAATGGGGCTTTCAGGTGGTTCAGTCCTATCTGAACCAGGCGATGGGCGATTCAGATGCGCTCAAAGCACGGATGGACGCGCTGCTGACGAAAATCGAAGAAGCGGCAGGTGATTATGATCTCGCAACCATTTCAGATGCCGCAAACCTGATTATTGAGGCTGGTGCCCGCACCCACTGGACCGCCTTTATGGCGCCCTTTGTGCTGGATGAAAACTTCAAATTGACAGAAGGTGCCATGGGCTGGGATCTCGGGCCTTCGGGCAGTACACCGTATGAAAAGTTTGTACGGGTCAGCTCCGAAAGCAAGATGCTTATCGGCGACCAGATGAGCGATGAAGCTGCTAACACGGGACCTTCCATTCTGTCGAACGGTGTTCGCAATGTGGAACAGTTTGTCGCCAACAACGTTCCCAACGGCCGCTACCGCGTTGTTATCCTTACAGCGCCCCGCCCTAACGGCCAGTCCCCGCTTTATCCTTTTGGCGTAGACGTCAAGCGTAACGGCGGCAAGGTCAACATGGTGGACACCCGGGCAACTGACGACCTGGTCCCGGTCATGAAGCTGGGCACCAATGGGCCGGACCGGCTTTCGGCACCGACAGATGGCACTGGTGCCAACGCAACAACCAGCGATAATTCCCAGTTCGATGCTCAGGCCTATACAGTGCAAGCCAGTGCTAGCGGCCGTCTGGTTCAGACGTCCTTCGGCAATGATCTGACGCTTGGCGGTGGTCCTGTCAGCTTGGCCAGCATCAGCAGCCTTTCAGGCCTTTCACTTGATGCCACGCAGCCCTTCATGCAGTTCGAAGGCGCTGGAGGCGGTGGTTCAGCAACGGGTCATATGCTTGTTACCCGTGTTGAAGTGGTTGATGGCACGCTCAAGATCAATTTCCGCCAGCTCGGTGGCCAGGACACATATATTACCGCAGTTATCATCTATCCAGAACCTTCCGACGAGATTGAAGAAGAACTGGCGGAAGAAGTCGCCGAGTTCATCGAGCGGATTGCGCCTGCTGCCGGCCAGAACATCACGGTCGAAAGCGTGCTGGAGATAGACACGCCTATCATTGATCCCGGCGCGGCATTTGCCGACGCATCTGCTGGCCTGCCTTCACAGGAAGCAGCTGCGGTCACGCCACAGCCATCAACGTCCAACACGGAGAGCACGCCAGAGCCGGCCTCTGAGCCTGACCCGGCGCCTGAGCCTACCCCGTCGGAAGACCCGAACGATACACCGGAAACGCCAACGCCACAGCCGGATGATGGCACTCCTGATATTGGTGGCCCAACGACGCCGGAACCAACACCAGAACCGACCCCGGAGCCAACGCCCGAACCAACACCAGAGCCAACGCCCGAGCCAACCCCGGAGCCGACGCCAGAACCGGAGCCCGAGCCCGAGCCGACGCCGGAACCAACTCCAGAGCCGGAGCCGGAACCGGAGCCAACCCCGGAGCCGGAACCAGAACCTGAGCCAACCCCGGAGCCAACGCCCGAGCCGACACCTGAGCCGACACCTGAGCCAAAACTGGCCGCAGAGGCTGGCACATATGACACCGTGCTTCTTGGTGAGGACTTCCAGTTGGATGGTTGCGCCTCCACATTTGAAGCAGAGGCTCTCTGTAATCTGACCGATACATCAGAGTTCGAATTGGTATGGCTACTTAATGGCCAGGAGCTTGGAACAGGCGCCAATTTGCTCATTCAAACAGGCGATGGCACAAGCTTTGACGCCACGGGTAATTACCAGGTGACACTGCGTGTGCGCTACGACGGTAGCTTGCTCGGTAGCGGCGAATTCGTGAACCTGATTTCCGGCGGACGCTTGTTCCTGCCTGGCGACTTCATCCTCACCAGCTTGGATACGGCGGTAATCCGGGTGGTTTCCGTGCCAGAACCGCTTGGCGCCCTGCTTTTGGCGCCGGGGCTGATCTATCTTGCACGGCGGGAACGCAGGAAGCACAAAAAGAAGGCCTAAGGGCGCAGCCCTGGTAGCTTATATCCCATCACAATAAAAAAAGCGCGGCCCCCAATTACCGCGCTTTTTGATTAAGAGTCTCGAGCAGAGAGTTAGTTACATACCGTACTCATCCACGCCGCTAGCCAGCAGACGGGCGAGGCCGAGCACTTTCTTACGAATACGCGGATCAGCGATGCGGTAATAGGCTTCGACAAGCTCTTGCGTTTCCTGGCGCTCGAACGCATCTTCGTCCATTCCTTCGATGGCCGCATTGTACCCTGGTAGTTTGGTTTCCGCCCCTTCAAAGAAGTAGGCCACAGGTACATCAAGGGTTGTAGACATTCTAAAAAGACGACTGGAGCCGATGCGGTTGGTGCCGCGCTCATACTTCTGCACTTGCTGGAAGGTTACACCCAATTCGTTCCCCAATTGAGTTTGTGACAAACCCAACATTTTGCGACGCGCACGGACGCGTTGCCCAACATGTACATCAATTGGATCAGGACTCTTATTCATTATACTCTCTCTCTGGTGATTGGCTTTAATCATTATAGATTGCAGCTATTTCGATCACTAGCACATTGTCTAAGCACCGAGGCCCCGACAGCTGGATTCCAATTCTGAAGAATACCATGGCCGACAATTACATATAAAAATCAAAGACTAATTATTTCGCCCAAAAAGTGCGAAAAGGTTTATCAATCCTTAATATAGCTGACACATTAGCCATTCCCCACGGGGAAATTTCATTTTTTACGCGAATCACCACTCTCTTATGCAAGTGACTTTTCTACCAACTCCCTAACATCGTCGCTCAGGTTTGGGGCCTTAAGAACAGATGTCAGAGCATCCTTCATAAAACCTCGGCGCGGCTCTTCGACACGCCCCCAGCGGCCCAGCGGCGCCACAAGGCGCGCAGCTGTCTGCGGATTGATTTCATCAACTTTGGCGATCATTTCGCCAAGAAACCGATAGCCTTCACCACTTTTCTCATGGAAGCGCACCTGATTGAGCATTGAGTAGGTCGATATCAACGATCGCAGCCGATTTGGGTTGTTGAAGGTGAATGCTTCATGCTCGGTCAGCGCCCGAACCCTGGCTACAGTATCCGGCCTTTTGCTTTGGGCCTGAACGGCAAACCACTTGTCAATCACAAGGTCATTCTTCTGCCACTTGCTATAGAAATCAGCCAAGGTCTGGTCTCTGAATGCAAAATCGCTGTGCGCAATCAAGGTCAGAGCTGCCATGCAGTCTGTCATGTTATCGGCTTGGGCATAATGTGCCTGTATGATGGCCTCTCCATCAGGCAGCAACGCAATATAGGTCAGAAGCATATTCCGCAATCTGCGCGCAGCTTTTGCCGATTGATCCAGCGTGTAACCGTGCCCGGCTGTCAGGCTGTGATAAAGCGCGATGATCTTTTCCGACGACGCACCAGCAAGCGCCTTGGCCAAGGCCTCGCGAGCAACGTGCACCCGCTCTGGCATCAATACATCCAGTTTCTGCCCCAGGGCGATCTCACTCGGCAAAGCCAGAAGCTCCGCAATCAAAGCCGGGTCAGTATCCTTGTCTTCCAGGTGCCCTACAAAGACCTGCTGCAACAACTCAGGCAGGTGCCCCACGCCATTCGTCTCGACTTGTTTCACCAGATGTCGACTGAATAGGTCCTGCGAAGCTTCCCATCGAACGAAGGCATCGCTATCCTGCACAGCAAGGAAAGCCAGTTCATCATCGCTGAGATCATGATCAAGGACCACAGGCGCACTAAACCCGCGAAGGATGCTCGGCACGGTACCTTCAGGAACATTCCTGAAACGGAAGGACTGCCGTGCATTCCTGAGATGCAGAACACATTCGGAAGCGCTCCAGACGCCGTCTCCCTCAATTTCACCTGTGACGTCACCGCCGTTAGGGCCGATCAGACCCACCCGGACAGGCATATGGTACGGCAGTTTGAGCGCCTGACCTGGGCTAGCTCCACATGACTGCTCAAACGTCAGGATTAGGTCTTCTCCGTCCCTTTCGCGCCGCACGACCACTTTCGGCGTGCCTGCCTGTGAATACCACAGGCGAAACTGCTTCAAATCAACGCCGCTGGCATCTTCCATCGCAGTCGCAAAATCTTCACACGTCGCCGCCTGACCATCATGGCGTTCGAAATATAGGTCCATGCCCTTGCGGAAGGCCCCTGGTCCGATGATGCAATGCATCATACGAATGACCTCTGCGCCTTTATTGTAGACAGTAGTGGTATAGAAGTTATTGATTTCTATGTATTTTTCTGGGCGAACCGGGTGCGCCAACGGTCCTGCGTCCTCTGGATACTGCAGCATTCTAAGGACACGCACATCATCCAGGCGTTTCACCGCCCGAGAGGTCATGTCACTGGAGAATTCCTGATCCCTGAAAACGGTGAGGCCTTCCTTGAGGCTCAGCTGGAACCAATCCCGGCAGGTAACGCGGTTGCCGGTCCAGTTATGGAAATATTCGTGTCCAATCACGCCTTCAACGTGGTCAAAGTCAGCATCGGTCGCCGTTTCTGGGCTAGCCAGCACATACTTGGTGTTAAAGACGTTCAGGCCTTTGTTTTCCATGGCCCCCATGTTGAAATCCGACACAGCCACGATGTTGTAGACATCAAGATCATATTCAAGCCCGTATACCTCTTCGTCCCAGACCATCGCTCGCTTGAGCGACTGCATCGCATAGTCGCATTTGTCCAGGTCCCTCTCGGCAACAAAGATATTCAGCTCTACGTGACGGCCGGAAGCGGTACGGAAACTGTCGCTCTGACATGCCAGGTCCCCTGCTACCAAGGCAAACAGGTACGAGGGTTTCAGGTGCGGATCATCCCAAACGGCGAAATGCCGCCCGTTTTCAAGGTCACCGCTTTCCTTCGGGTTACCGTTTGAGAGCAGAACCGGACAGCTCTCCTTGTCGGCTTCGACGCGAACCATGTACCGGGTCAGCACATCAGGGCGGTCCGGAAAATAGGTGATATGGCGAAAGCCTTCTGCCTCACATTGTGTGCAAAAGTTTCCACCAGAAAAGTACAGACCTTCAAGGCGAGTGTTTTGTTTAGGATAAACCTTTGTGATGATACCCAGCTCAAACGTCTTCGGTACGGCCCGTATCTGCAGGAAGTCGGCAGATTTGACAAATTGATCGGCAGGGACCGGCTGTCCGTCTATTTCAAGTGCCAGAAGGTCCATATAGGGCCCGCCGTCAAGCTGGAGGGCGCCTCCTGCATCACCGTGCATCTTGAACAGTGAGCGGGCCTCGACCTCAGCATGATCGTCATGAAGACGAAAGGTCAGGTCGATCTTGTCGATTGTGAAGGCCGGAGCCTTATAGTCCTCGAGCCTTATTTCCTGCTTGGGCGCGGAAGCCGCCGACCTTACATCCACAACTAACCCCGCTTACGGCGACTACGGCCACTTTCAATGGCATAATCCAGCGGCAGTGCTGTGGTATATTTGATCCGCTCCATGGCGAAGGATGAACTTACGTCCGTGAGCTGTACACGCTTGATCAGTTTCTTATAGAAGGTGTCGTATGCAGCCATGTCCGGCACTACCACGCGCATCAGATAATCGATCTCACCGCTCATGCGGTACAGTTCCACCACTTCCGGGAACTCGCAAACAAGGCGGGCAAATTCATCAAGCCAGTCAAAGTTATGTTCGTTGGTCCGGATCGCGACGAAAACGTCCAGTGGGACATTGATCTTGTTACGGTCAACAAGCGCTACCCGGCGGGTGATATAGCCTTCTTGTTCCAAAATCTGGATCCGGCGCCAACAAGGTGTCGTGGACAAACCAACTGCCTCGGCAATTTCAGCTGTGCTTAACGTAGCGTCTTTTTGCAGCAAATTCAGAATCTTACGGTCGATTTCATCCATGACATGTCCTTAAAACACAATAAAGAGAGGCAACTTCGGTCTGTCTTAGCCGATTTCCATTCTAAATAAAAAGCAAATCGACGGAAAAAAACACAAAAAACTGCCTGTAAGCCCGCCCATCTTTTCAAGATTTCGTGATAAGCCTATTTTCCAGACCGGGAGACCAATAAATGATCCAGAGAAATCCGCCCTGCCCCTAACATGACAACCGGCAACAGCGCCGCGATCCATGTTGCGTGTTCAGGGAAATATCCGGGATAGACCAAAAACTGTATTACCAGCGTCATTCCGATAAGACCAAGCGCACCAAAGCGGGCGCCTAAGCCCACCAGCAACATTATCGGCAGGAATGTCTCTGCATAGAGTGCAAGCTGTGCCGCCATTTCAGGATCAATCAGTGGCAGGTCATATTCATCCGCGAACAACATCACTGTTAAATCTGATGGTGTCAGGTACGCGTCTCCAGCCTTCGATCTGCCTGAGAGGTAGAATATCTTTGCAGCCCAGGCCCGAACGAAGAGCAACATATAATCCTGCAACAGGAAGGCGCGGCCAAGCCGGTCAAACAGCGCATGGTATTGCTCCGAAAGATTCTTCAATGTTTTACCTTCTCTTCTTTATTATCGTTATTTTGGTTTGATCGCCCCCCTGTCGATCAATTCTTCGAGCATCGCCGACCCGATCGTTATATCCTTTTGGTCACCGCTCAACTTTGCCAGCGTGCCTGCTGTTTCTGCATCCAGCAATTGGTAGAACACCTGCCCCCCGTGCAACACCAGCAGGATGGTTTGCCCATCGTCTTCAATGTTCAGGTCGTCGGGTGTTATTTGGCCTGACAATGCCTGCCAGAGGTCATAAATGGGGAAATTGCTATCAAGCACGCGCGCATTGTCATGCAAGGCGAAATCCATTCCTGCTTCATGCGCTGCCTGCGCGGCTGTGATATCCTCATAAACCACTGCTTCCTCCGCATTTGCCAGTTCGTGGGTATACCACTCAAGCCGTGCCACATCAGCGAGGTAAGGCACAGATTTGGCTGCCGAGTATATCCCGAAGAAATCTGCCACATCCCGACCATAGGCATAAAGCGCCGCATCAACAGGAGGATATTCAAGCACAAAGTGGCGCAGCGCCTGCCGCAGGAACAATTCACCCACCAACGCCTGACATAACGGGAAAATCCCCAACAATGCTTCGCTCAGGCTCTCTCTGAAATTATTCTGGTGGATGCGCAACCGCGCTGCCGGTCCCAGATGATCATCCTTGATCGCGCCAAGCAGGCTGTCATCTGCCTCCTGCCCCAAGATGGTGCGCGCCATAGACCGCTGTATGTCGCCAAGGTCACCCACGGGTGGCAGCCTGACCGGGCTCGACCATCTCTGACATCAGCTTCTGTGCCTTCTCTGCCTCGACAACAAGCACATCAAGCGTTGGGATATTTGAATCCCATTCAATAAGGGTTGGCCGCGGCCCTATCCGGGCAATAACCCGCTCATAAAGCGTCCAAACGCTGTCGGAGACACGGCTACCGTGGTCATCGATGCGAAGGGTTTGGCCCTCCACGTCCCGCGTCAGGTGTCCGGCCAAGTGGATTTCCCCAACAAGATCAGCCGGAATGCTATCTAGATAAGCCCGAACGTCCCAACCGATATTTTTGCCCGATACATAGACATTGTTCACGTCAAGCAGCAAGCCACAGCCGGTCGCTTCGGCAAGTGCCACCAGGAAATCGACTTCCGGCATCTCATCATCTGCAAATGTTAGGTAGCTGGAAGGGTTCTCGATCAGGATTTTTCGACCTATTGCATCCTGCAGGGCTTTGACATTGCCAGTAACAATACGGAGGCTTTCCTGTGTCATCGGCACGGGTAACAGGTCATTCAGGTATGTATCACCGGCCCGCGACCAAGCCAGATGCTCGGATACCAGCCAAGGCCTGTAGCGGTTGACCACCTCACTGAACCGCTGCAGATGTTTTCTGTTTAGGCCCTCTGCTGACCCAAGTGACATGCCAACACCGTGGATGGAGAGCGGGTAGGTTTCTCTGATTTCTTCGAGGTAACGGTGGTGAGCACCGCCCGGCATCATGTAATTTTCAGCATGCACCTCAAAAAAGGCAAGCGCTGGCTTTGAAGTCAACACGTCATCATAGTGTTGTGATTTCAAGCCAACGCCGACCGGTTTTTGAGCCCCTTTAGCAGCGATATATGCTGGAAATGTCATTCTATCCCCACGCAGTTACTGATCACCGCCATCGGTTATCCTTGTTAGGAACGCTTAGGTTCTTTGGATCCACCTGCAATGCGGTCACACATGCCAGCAGGCACATAGATCCACTCTTCTGGATGGTTATCCATCTTGGCCTGACCTGCGCAGCTGTGCGCAGAGGTCTGGCAATCGTTCATGCCCTTGGCAACCACACCGTAGCACTTTTCTTTCTTGGCTTTCTTGTCGTCAGCTGTGGCAACGCCAGAGGCGGCCGCCAACGCAAATGCCGCTGCACTTGTGGTAATCACTGCAGATTTCGCAAAACGGTTGAGTTTCATCTTAAACTTCCCTTTTCAGTCTTCATAACATCGTTAAGGCGGACACCGGTGCCTGCCTGCGTGGTTCTATATTCGCCGAATGACGCGACAAAGGAAAATAATATGAAATTCACGCTTTGGTGAAATCGGTCAACCCAGCAGCAATCCTCACCTTCCCTCAAGCCCGCCTCATTTAACAGACCACTTGTCGTGGGATATCCAATGACTGGCAAGACCGACCCTCACAGCCTTGCGAGCGGCCCGTTACTTGCTCAAACCTCAGCCTAGCGGCCAGAAAAATCATTTCTGTATTCCCGCATGAAGGTTTGAAGTTTTTCGACACTGGCGATCTGTTTCGCAATGGCACCAAGTTCTCCGCCCGACAGTTCCTGGTCATTGGTCAGCAATTCGAACGCATTGGCAAAATCACCTTCCCGCATCTGCAGTCCGTACCTGCGGCGCGTCTCAATCAGCCCGGCGCGGTCTTCCGTGAAGGTCAATGCAATGGTCAGGCGGATCAGATTCAGGCGCTGCTTGTCATTGAGAGGTTCCTTGCGGCGCCAGCCATCCCCCAGGATACGGCGTACCGTTGATGCCAGCCTCGGCCAGTTTTTGGCGCCCCAATAGATATCCGCGCGAAGATATTCAGCGTTAGCGCCGCGATCACCATCCAGCACCACTTCAGCTTCTTCATAGCGCTCGAGTTCTATCAAGGCCCGCGCCTCTACGTGTCGGCGTGTTGCCTCAATATCCTGCGGCAACCGAGGCTCGCGCGTACCACGCAGGATCTGAAGGGCCTGCTCGGGCTTTTCATCAAGAATATAGATCTGTGCCAATCTGGCAGCAATCGCGGCCCTAGCCGCCCCTTCGGTGCGCACGCGAACCTGGTACTCGAGAAGCTCTGCCGCTCGATCGAGCAAGTCAACTGACACAAGCCGGGAGGCGAGCCGTCTGATCATCAGGTCCCCATCGTTCCCAAGCGGTGTCAGGTCACGAAAATCATAGTAAAGACTGATTGCCGAGATCGGTGTCATAGTGTCTGCGTCACCGTCCAGGAACAGTTTCCGGAACACGGCGCTTGAGCGACTGATCATCTGGCGCTCTGCTGCAAGCTCAGGGAAGTAGGAGATGCCTTGCCGCAACGTCTCCAGCCCCAAGCGGTATTGTTGGGTCTCGAAATACAGTTCGGACAAGTCATCGAGCAATTGAATCTCAAACCGGTTACCGCGCCATGCATAGCGCAAGCGTTCCAATTGATCGATGCCCTGCTGCGGCGTGATGTCGTTCATACGCAAGCTGTATTTGATCCGCGCATATCGGGCTCGGGCCGCAATCCAGCGTTGGGGCACATCTGAAAGGTCTTCATACTGCGTTAACGCAATATCAAGCTGGCCTTGCCGTTCGGCGATGCGCGCACTCTGGAAGACGGATTCAGAAATCTGCTCGCTCGTGAGCGACAGGCCATTCAACAGGTCCAACTCGCGCTGGGCTTGCTCAATGTTGCCAAGGGCCAAGGAGGATCTGATCACCGCAAGCTGTATTTCAGCGCGGTCATAGTCATCATAGGTGCCCATGACATCCTTACCGCGGCGATAATGTTCAAGTGCCTGCTCATAATTGCCGCGTGCTTCCGCCACAAGGGAACGCCAAAGTTCCGCGTCCTGCTCTGCTTCAAGCCCCCGTGCGGAAAGGTCCGCCGCAGCTTCGTCCAGCCGCCCAGCCTTGAAGTTCGCCACGCCACGCACGGCCAGAAATTCACTATTTTCAGTCAGCAGAGGATCTTCATCAAGCATCCGATCCATGATGCCCAATGCCTCTTCACCGCGCCCATGGGCCAGGAAGTAACGCGCCAGTTTCCAACGCACCTCGTTGCGGTCATTGGCAGGGCGCAGGGAAAGTTCATAGAGCAATCGGCTTTTATTCTTCCGATATTCCCAGTCATTACCAATCCGCCAGGCCCGGAAATCAATCAGCCGGTTGAAGTTGCCTCCAACCTGGTCACCAATGCCTGTACCACGCGAAAGCTTCGATGCCGACAGGATATTATTGCCCGCGGACCGGATCGTTACGCCTTCAGCGTATCGCTCAATGGTAACAAAGTCAGACAGCGGCACCACAACAATGCCCTGGGAGGTTTCAAGCACTTGAGATGACGCATAGCTATATTGCTGAGGTAAGCCGCGGCCTTCAAGAAGTGTAGGCACGACGACGAGCAGATCACCAACAGCGGGATCTTCAACCTCGATCTTGCGCCCAAGGTCTGTCGCTGGAATGTGAATTTGCTGCCCTTGAGCACCTTCCGTGCGACGCTCAGGCACCAATGGGAAACGTGGTTTCGCTGGCGTATCCTTGAGGGAAACCAGCCAGTCATTGCGATCCTTTTCCACAACGGTACTCTGATCTGTGCGTATATTGAGACGCATCACCAGGGCATCACGATGCGGTACGACTTCAATATTGCGGATGCGCGGCCCAATAAGAGAGGCATTGGCGCGCAGGTTATTCATCTGAACACCCAACTGGCGGTCAAACACCAGCCAGAGAAAACCACCGCGTTCGAACGCCGCGACCGCGACCCCCTCAGGCGCTTGGAACCGCAGTTTTACACCATTCTCAATCGCAGAAACTGAAACAGGCACAGGTTCGCCTTCTGGCTCAACACCTGTAACTGTTACACCCTGTGTCGGCGGTGTGGTTGTTGCCTGGCTTTCCGGCGCCACGTCCGTAACATTTGTATTGGTGCTTGGGACAGGATCAGTATTCGGTGTACTAACGTCATCTTCGGTTGGGCCGGTAATATCCCGCGTCACGCCATCATCTGAACCAAGCTGCGGTGTGGCACCTGTCGTATCGGTACCCGGTGTTACTGCATCCACACCAGCTGTCCCGCCCTGCTCTGCAGCATCGTCCGACGGTGGCGGCGCTGCGCTGCCATCAGCTGCGGTTTCATCTGGCTGAGGGGCGGGTGCCTGACCGTTGGATTGCTGTGTCGCCTGTGATCCAGGTTGGCTTTCGGCAGGCACTGGAACCTGTGACTGGCTTTGCGGGCCGTCTTCTACGATGTTTTCCGAATAGACATCCACCACCAGATACTGGCCGGAGCGAAAATGACGAACATTGGCGTCCGAGGGCACACTGAAGGTCACAACTGTCTGGCCACCAGAACCAGCGACCCGAGGATTGCGGACCTGTCGCAACTGACTGGCGTTGATGTTGCTCAGGTCAAAACTGATACTGCTTTCTGCTGTAACGGTAACCTGCGTGCCTTGGTGGTCAACGGTGTAGGCAACATTCTCTGGAATGGCAAAAGCCAGACGCGCGAAGGTCGCTTGCTGAGCCCCCTGCACAGGGACGGCCTGCAGGGCCAAAACGGGTGGCGCAGGCAGGACAGCGATCACAACTGCAATCGCGGCAACCCCAGAAAGATATCGCCACTTAGAAAAGGTCATATAATCCTCTATCCCGTCGTTCATCAACGATGATTATATCAATACGTTCAGCCAGATCATACCGCCTCTGCTGCGTAAGGCTACCGGGTAATTGATTGTACCGCGTATCGGCATACCCCAGGACCGCCATCGGTTCGCGATACCCCGCATCAGACAAAATTCCGGCAACAACCCGGGCCCGTGTCAAAGACAGCTCCCAATTCGATCGATACAACTGGTTCGAAACCGGTGTTTGGTCCGTGTGTCCAGCTACCTGTATCTTGTTCCGGAGCTGGATAAGCACCCCTGCCAGGTCCCGAAGGGCCCTGAACCCTTCAGCGTTGGGGATTGCATCCTTGCGTTCAAAAAGCAAACTGGCCGGGACCGATATAATTACCTTGCCTTCGGTTCGCCATACCTCACCATTCTCAAACAACGGAATTTGGCTGAAACGCTGGGACACGACAGCCTCGAGATAGGCCAGGCTCAAACCTTTTGGCTTGGACTGAAGCACTGAGGGCGGCTCTTTATGTTCGGTCGGACTGATCGTCGGCCTGTTGGGGTTGAACTCGTCACTCATCGTCCGCACGACCGCTTTCCAATCCTCGAACCGGATCGTGTTCATGGAAAAAACAAGCACAAAGAACGTCAGCAACAGGGACAGCAAATCAGCAAACGTCAGCATCCAGGCATTCCCTGGGACATGCTTTGCAGCATTGCGTGCGGAATGAGGCCTAGTTGCCATGGCGCCCTCCACCCTCGCCCAGCTTGTTACGGGTATTTCGGTCCAGCGTGCGGGTAAAAACTGCCAAAATCTCGCCTTCCGGGATACCCACAAAGCCGGTGGTGAACACGTCTCGCTCAAGGCCGGATGTCTGCAGATACCGCGCCAGCGCTCCGGCACGGCGGACAGCGACTTCCTGGCTGCGGGTCATTTCTCTGGCAACAGCACCACGGCCAGTTCCAAACATGAAAGCGACTTCCTGCCGCCCCCCACTGCTTACATCCCCAAGCGCCTCAACGAGCTGATCCACGAAAGGCGCCATATCACGCCTGATATTGATAGAACCGGGTTCAAACAGATAACTTTCAGGAAACTGAATTTCAAAGGCACCACCACCTGCTTCAGAAAAGCGTCCCGGAATTTCGAGCTCTGAAAAGAAACGTTGTTGAATGGCCTTAAGGACAGGGTCTTCCGCGGCGGAAGTCGCGGCGCGCGGGTCGATATCTTCGATTTTTGCTTCGCCGCTGCGGGTGAAGGTTTGGTTCACGCTTTCCATGGCCAACGAACCACGGGACGCAGCATGGGTCGACAATGCTGTCAGGATGATAAAAAAGGCCAACAAGATGAGATAAAGCGCAACAAACAACCCCATTGTGTTGTCTGCTCCGAATATCCGCTTGCTATCTTGCTCCTCACTGAACATATGGTCTCTAGCTTTGCCCCAGGTCAGTCGAAGCTTGCCAAAATCGCATCGATTTCAGCTTGGCTGTTACCCTCACCCTCCAACTGCGGGCCGTGAAGCAGATCCGTCTCGTCCTCCACAACACCTTCTTCATTGCGGGTAATTTCTTCTTCAGGGTCTGGCGCGACATAGTCATCGCCGATAGCATCGGCGAGAGCATTCAGCCGTTCCTCAAGATGCGCCAGGGTCCGTGTCACTTTAGTGATGCGCTGGCCTGTGAGGTCCTGGAAGCTTGACGCTTGAAACAAATCCGTCGAAATCTGCGCCAATCGGCCACCAACCTCATCGTCCAACTCGTCCGCGATTTGGCCTACCGCGTCAGCAGCATCCATGATGGCTTCCGCGGCATCTTCCGTGGATTTGACAATAGCATCCAACTGTTCGCCCGCGTCCGGGATATCTCTGTTCGAGAGCGACTTGGGCTGCATTTCTACCAGTTCGCTTTTGGCGGCGTTGATATAGTTGAGAAGTTCGCGCAGCTCGGTTGCTACACTGTCCATATCATCATCATGGGTGGTGCCGCGAACCAGGCTGCCAACCACATGGGTAATTTCGTCAATAGCGATGTTGTCGCCACGGTCCTGCCGTAGCGATGCTGCCCGATCTTCCAAACTCACAACAGTTGCCTGTTTTCCCATTCCGCTACTCCTGCCCCACGAAAACTCAAGATAGGCGGCTACTCCCATATGCCGCCAGTCCCCTTTTAGCGCCCGCCGCCTCGAACCTCGTCAAAATTCGGCGGTTGAACTTGCGTAGCAAGTTCTGTCGTTAAAATCGAAGCCTTCTGAGGCGACATGTTCTCCATCAGGGCTGCAACCTTTGCCGGCTTCATCCGGGTCACAAGGTCGACCTGGGTCTGCAACGCCAAGGCTTCAAACCGGGGCGCCGCATCCTTGGGCTTCATTTTTTCGTATACTTCAACGATCGCATCCAGCTGCTTTTCCTCCACCTCTTCGAAGAGGCGCAGGTGTTTCTTGATCTGGACTTCAAGCTCTTGCAATTGAACAATCTTGTCATTGATCCGCTTTTCGGTGCTCGCCAGCAGCTGTTCCTGCAGATCAAGCTGTTGTTCGCGCGCTTCGAGATCTTGACGGCGCTGGCGTAACTGGGTGATCAATTCCATTTCTTGGGTACTAGGCAGCCCGATGATGGGTGGCGGAGCGGCAGCGGCAGTGGTGGTTGCCGGGTCGTCGGCCCCAGCATTGTCACCTTCAGCCTGTGCCGTATCTTCCTGTGCCTGATTTTCGTCCTGAGCAACAGCAACCATCAGGTCATAACCCGTGTAAAGGCTGACACCCCGCAGCCCGAGAGCCGCAAGGGCAAACAGTATAAGCAATGGGAATAGACGAACCCGACTGTATATCGCGCCACTCATTTTACTGCCTCTCACTCACACACAGGCCACGTCAACGTGCTTCACGCAGGGCGGCCAAAATTTCCTGCTGCTGTTTCTTGTTTGCCTTCGGCTCAGCCGGATCAGCGGCAGCTTTAGCTGGCGCTGAAGGTTTATCACCTGTCAGGCCTTGCTCAATTCTATCTGCAAGATTGTTGCCAGCCTCCGTAATCATGCTCAATTCTTCAGCCATGCTTTTGGCGCGCTTGATTTCAGCGCTCAGCTTTTCATCGGCATCAAGTGCGGCCTGGCGAATGTTGCCGACACTACGCTGGGCGTCCACCACTGCGTTGTTCAAGCTATCAACCAACTGCCTGAGCTGTTCCTGCCCTTCCCGAATGGTAGACAGGCGCCGATATACAATGGTGCACACGACAATCACTGCAATCAGCAGGATCGCCAAAACACCATCGACAATCATTTCAGGTAGGATTTGCATCAATAACTTCCGGAATTGGGGTCGTCTTCAACGTGCAGGCGCTCTGCTGTCTGCCGTATCTGCACGGCAACATGCTGCCCGGCCCGACCGATCGCGCCGCTTACCATAGGAACTTCGCCACATTTTAGCACAACTTCATCATTCGGGCTCTTGTTAAAAAGAATAGTCTGGCCAACTTCGAAATTCATCACATCCCTGAGCGACATGGTGGTTTCGTCCATAATCGCCTGCAGGTCCACGTCAGCACGCCACAGCTCGGTTGCCAAGTGGGTTTCCCAGATGCTGTCACGACCGAACTTCTCACCCATGAACCGCTGAAGCAAGAGTTCCCGCACAGGTTCAAGCGTGGCGTATGGGAACAATACCTCAAGGCGACCGCCGCGGTCTTCCATATCAACTCGAAGCTTGATCAGGATCGCTGCGTTTGGTGGTCGCGCGATCGTTGCGAAGCGTGGATTGGTCTCCAACCGGTCGAACGTGAAGTTCACTGGGCTCAGCGGTTCGAATGCGCCACACATATCCTTGAGAACCACCGAGATCATACGCTCCACGAGCGTTTGTTCAATTGTGGTATAGGGGCGTCCCTCAATCCGCATGGCGGCTGTGCCGCGCCGACCGCCCAACAGCACATCCACGATCGAATAGATCAGGCTGCTGTCAATGGTCATGAGGCCATAGTTATCCCATTCCTCGGCCCGGAAAACAGCCAACATTGCCGGCAGCGGGATCGAGTTCAGATAGTCCCCAAAACGGACAGAGGTAATATTGTCCAGCGACACTTCGATATTGTCGGACGTGAAGTTCCTGAGGCTTGTGGACATCATTCGCACCATACGGTCGAAGATGATATCCAGCATCGGCAGACGCTCATAGGACACCAGCGCGCTATTGATTAGCGCGTGGATGCCCGTCATCTCACCGGAATCACCGTCTCCGTCAAAGCCAAGCAGGCTATCGATTTCGTCCTGATCAAGTACGCGCCCGGGTGACGGGCCTGAGCCATCGTCATCTTCGTCGTCACCGCCGGCGGCCATGGCTTCCCATTCGGCAGCCATCTCATCCTGGTCAGCCGCGTTTTCATCGTCATCATCACCACCAGCCATCGCCGCCCATTCGGCTGCAACTGCTTCGTCGTCAATTTCTTCGTCGTCGGCCATTTTCTACCTTACTCTTTCACCCACACGGGTGCCCCCTGTCAGGATCAGCTGCCCTGAACCAGGAATTCCTGGAACAAAACGTCCTTGACGCGGGTCGGCGCTACAGCCTGGTTGATCCGCATCAACAGCTCTTCTTTCAGACGGAAAATACCTGCTGCGCCAGAAAGATCCTCTGGACGCAGCTCGCGCATGTAGGCGTTAAACTCATCAAGAATACGCGGCATCTTGGCGTTGATATCCGCTTTGTAGCTCTCACGATCAATTTCAAGGGCGATGCGCACACGCAGGAAACTGGTGCCCTGTCCACCTGTATTCAGATTATAAAGCTGCTCAGGCAGCTCAACGAACAATAACTTCAGCTTTTCGTTTGGCTGATCTTCCTCAAGCTGAGCGTTGTCCCGTTGAGTGGCGGCATCCTCTGCCATCTGCTCCAGCGCTTCGTCAGCTGGATCCACTTCATCACCGCCGCCAAACAAGGTCACGGCGCCCACAGCCGTCAAAGCCGCTACAAACAGACCAACAATAATGATGACAAGCTTTTTGCCGCTGATTTTCTTCCGCTCAAGCCCTTCGACAAGCTCGGCTTCTCCCAGCGCTTCTTCCATTTCGTCGGACATAAGCGATCAATACCTCTTGAGTGCCTGATATGGGGCGAGCCCATTCATTATCATTTCAACTTTATCTTTATTTATACATAGTTAACAAGCCATGAAACAGTCGTAAAGAAATCACGCGGAAAAGCGGGAAAATAGTGGCACCACTCGGCAAGCTTTTCTTTCCCGCCTGGGCAACTTCGGTGGGCAAAACATGCATTCAAGCCTCCGCACCACCCCTGTGAAAACGGCTAAACATCTGATACTTAAGCAGAAAATAATTTGGCACGGTTCATGCTTTTATCCTGGCAAACGATAACTGCGCAAAGCAGCAAACTGCGAATGCAGGAGAAAAGTTATGGATACCGCACTGTTAGTCGGGTTGGCTCATAGAAGCGCGCTGAAAAGGCGCATGGATGTTGTTGCACATAATATCGCAAATATGTCGACAGCAGCCTTCAACAAAGAAAGATCTGTCTTCCGTCAACATCTGATTGACGTTCCAGGCGCGGCCGGCACTGTCGGTGGCAAGATCGCTACGGTTATGGACCATGGCGTTGTCAGGAACCTGGAAGCCGGGACAATGATCCCAACGAGCAACCCTCTTGATATCTTTATCAACGGCCGGGCCTACCTGTCGATTGAAGGTAGCGACGGACAAACCGTCTACACCCGCAATGGACGTATGACCCTTGATGCCGACCGCAACCTTACCTTGCTGTCTGGCGAGAAGGTTCTGGACGACAATGGCCAGCCGATCCAGTTTGATGAAGACGACATCGATATTTCCATCGCAACTGACGGTTCGATATCCACGAACAACGGCGAACGGGGCAGGATTGGCATCGTATCTTTTGCCAACGAGCAAAACATGAAACGCCGCGGTAACTCTCTGTATGAGACTGACCAGGCGCCCCAACCACCGGAAAACATGACCGAATTCACCATCCGCCAAAAGGCGTATGAAGGGTCAAATGTGAACCCCATCGAATCCATGGTCGAAATGATTGACGTGATGCGCGCCTACGAGGCGGCATCCAAACAATCAAGCGGCATCGAAGAGATGAGGAAAGATTCCCTCAGTCGCTTGGCTCAAGTGAAATAGCCAGCATTTGTGAGGAAAGGATAGAACGATGAAAGCACTTAGCACAGCAGCAACAGGCATGTTGGCCCAGCAGTTGAATATCGACGTTATCTCGAACAACATCGCCAACATGAACACCACGGGCTTCAAACGCGGCCGCGCCGAGTTTCAAGACCTTCTGTACCAGAACATTGAACGGGTTGGCGCCAACTCGTCCGACGCCGGCACGGTTGTCCCAAGCGGCATCCAGGTAGGTGTGGGCGTGCGGACCGCAGGCGTATACCGGATCACAGACCAAGGCAGTCTGCAGAATACCGGCAACATGTTCGACATCGCGATCAACGGCCGCGGCTTCTTCCACATCCAGCTTCCGGATGGTCAGGATGCCTACACCCGCGCCGGTTCGTTCCAGATTGACCAAAACGGCCAATTGGTGACCCCGGAAGGCTTCGCGGTTCAGCCCGCCATCAACATCCCGCAGGATTCGATTGATGTCACCATCAACGAGCAAGGCGAAGTGATGGTCAAGCAGGACGGTCAGACCAACCCAGCAGTGGTCGGCACGCTTGAACTGGCGATCTTCCCCAACGAAGTGGGCCTCGAGGCCATTGGCGGAAACCTCTACCTTGAAAGCCAGGCATCCGGCGCAGCTGTTCCAAGCTCACCAGGCCAGCCAGGCTACGGCACCGTGTTCCAGGGCTTCCTTGAACAGTCCAACGTGAATGCCGTGGGTGAGATTACGTCCATGATTTCGGCGCAGCGCGCCTATGAGCTGAACTCCAAGGTTATCCAGACCGCGGACGAGATGCTCCAGGCTGCCAATAACCTGCGCTAATAGGAGGCACTGATGCGGAACTGTAGCACGAAATTCATCACAGCCCTGGCCTTCAGCACCATGCTGATGACAGCAGCCCCCACCGAGGCGGCGGAACTGAAGGCCGCGCCAACGGTTGATGACACTGTCATCCGCCTGGGGGACCTGTTTGATGACGTGGGCGACAAGGCCGCAGAAATTGTCATGCAGGCCCCTGCGCCTGGCGAAGCTGAAAAGCTGAATTCCTACGACCTTGACCGGATCGCACAGGATTTCGAGCTGGACTGGGAACGCCCCAACTATCTGCGTACGGTCTTGATCCACCGGGATGGGATTGCTTTCTCACTCAGCGATCTGTCTGACCTGGTACTGGATGCAGCCAACCAGCAAGGCCTGCAACATGATGTGGAAGTCACCGTGTATGGCAGCAACCGCGGCCTGTACCTGCCGACCACGGCAAGTCTTGCCGACATTGAGTTCGAACGCTTCACCATGACCGACCGCATGGACCGTTTCAGCGCCACGCTGCTGATCCCTACCGGCGGCTCGGTGCCGAAGAAGCTGAAGGTCAACGGCACCCTGCAGGAAGTGCGCATGGTACCGATGCTGACCCGGCTGATTGCACCCGGTGAAGTGATCACGGCAAAAGACGTCACCTGGAGCCAGTATCCGTCCAAGCGCCTGAACCGCAACTCTGTCCTGGACCAGCAAAGCCTTGTCGGCCAGACCGTGCGCCGCCCGCTGCAACCGGGCCAGCCCCTGCGCGTGAATGACATCATGGCACCGGTGGTTGTCGAGAAAGGCAGCCTGGTGACGATGACAATCCAAAGCGGTGCCCTGACCCTCAGCGCCAGTGGCCGTGCCCTCCAGGATGGTGGCGACGGTGACATGATCCGGGTCATGAACATCAAATCCAAACAAAGCGTAGAAGCTCAGGTTATCAGTCCTGGCCTGGTGAAGGTCATGAGCAACAGCCTCGCGCTTGCCGCCCTCTAACGTCGGAGACTAGTCATGATTAAGAACGCCATACGCAAAATTGCCCTCACGGCAGCCCTCGCGTCGCTCGCGGCGTGCGGTGCGGCAGATCGGATCTCAAACATCGGCAAAGCGCCAGACATGACCCCGATCAAGGATATCAAGGCCCCAGTGGCGCAGCGCTCCATCAGCCTGCCCATGCCAAACAATACACCGGACAAATACCAGCCAAACTCGCTTTGGCGGACCGGTGCCCGCGCCTTCTTCAAGGACCAGCGCGCAGGCAACATTGGCGATATTCTGACGGTGAATATCGACATTTCCGACAGCGCCCAGATCGGTAACTCGACCTCGCGCTCGCGCTCGACCGCAGAAGACGCTGGCCTGTCGAACTTCCTGGGGCTTGAGCAAGCTATTCCAAATCTGCTCTATGGTAACGCTGATAATGACCGCGAAGGCGGTTCTCATGAGGCTGGCAGGAGTAATTTCTCCGCGGGCTCTATGGTCAACGCTGACTCTACTACATCCTACGAAGGCAATGGCAGCGTGAACCGGTCCGAGGCCATCAGCCTCACGGTTGCCGCCATCGTTACCGAAGTCCTGCCGAACGGCAACCTGGTGATCCAGGGCCGCCAGGAGGTACGAGTGAATTTCGAGAAGCGCGAACTGCTTCTCGCCGGGATTGTGCGTCCTGAGGATATCTCCAGTTCGAACACCATTTCGCACACCCAAATCGCCGAAGCCCGCATTAGCTACGGGGGCAAAGGCCAACTAACCGATGTCCAACAGCCACGTTATGGGACCCAACTGTATGACATCATCTTCCCATTCTAATACGACCAACCAAGGAGGCGTCTAACGCAGAACTTAGGACTACTTACCGAAATAAAGCCAACTTAATTCTGCATGACAGTGCAGTGGCCGGCAGCCCCAGTGGCTACCGGCCCTTTTTTTGCCTGCCTTCAAAAAAGGCAACAAAAAAGGGAGCTTGAAAGCTCCCTTATTCAATCGCTCAGGTCTAGCCGCTACTTAGTCGTCGCGGTGAACCTTCTCGGCGCGCTCATGTGCTTCCTGGGCCTCAATCGTCATAGTCGCGATCGGACGGGCGTCCAGGCGGCGCAGGCTGATCGGCTCGCCGGTCACTTCACAGTAACCATACTCGCCCTCTTCGATCCGGCGCAGGGCAGAGTCAATCTTTGATACAAGCTTACGCTGACGGTCGCGGGTCCTCAGCTCAACCGACCAGTCGGTTTCAGACGACGCACGGTCGGCGATGTCAGGCTCGCGAAGATTGTCTTCCTGAAGATTATGAAGGGTCTCCGCAGACTCTCTCAGAATGTCCTGCTTCCAGTCATTCAGCTTGCGACGGAAATATTCCAGCTGAAGCGGGTTCATGAATTCTTCGTCTGGCGACGGTGTGTATCCTTCTGGCAGCTGGATCTTTTTCGCTGTCATCGTCTCGGTCATTGTCACTCCCTAACAAACCAAATCTGGACCTTCGCCTCAAATTCCCCCGAAGGCCGAGAGCACTACATCGGGGGGTTATATAATGATTTCCGCCCCACAGCACAAGCTGTAATAAAAACGGGCGGCCCAACGAATTCGTGATAATCAGGAGAGATTTACTAAGGCTTTGATTTTAAACGCCTAGTTTCGCAAGCTCGACTTCAGCCCGCAGTTCGATATCTGAAAGGATATCGTCGAGTTTTGCGTCATCGGTCTTGCCGCGCTGATTCCTTGCCATATCAGCAAGACTCCGCAGCTGCGGTGCCGGAATGGCCCCAAGCAGGATTCCTTTACGGACCTCTTCAAGGAGATCAAGCATCTCTTCGGCGCGCTTGAGTCCCTTGGAGCGCCGTTCGGTGGCGTCGGGCACGCCCTGAAGCGCAATTACGGCATCCAGGGATGCAATCGGTCCCGCGCTTCCGGCACCTGAAGGCCCGCTCGTTGCTGACGCACCCTTCGTTTCCGACAGTTCGCTGGCAAACGCAGAGCCACTGCTCGCACCTTTGCGCGAGGTCTTTTTGACCGTCTTAGATTGAACTGAACCGGAACCAGAGATCTTCATGCTTCTAATTTATTCCTTGAGCAGCAGATGAGCAAGCATTGCTACACCCAACCGGCAGATAATTCCAAATCAATATTCCTGCATATTTAAAATCCATATATTTCAGACAGTTACACCACCAAATCAATTGGCATGATATTAGCATTAGTTAAAGCGAGTTAGGAATAAGCGGCAAATATGACCGCACATGAATCAGTAAGGGTGCCAAAGCATGTTTTGCAAATCGAAAGTTCGGACCAGTCTGACACTGATGGTTGCCTTCCTCTTCCTGGGGGCGCTACCGGCCGCACACGCTTCGTCGCGGATCAAAGACATTGTGTCCATCGAAGGCATTCGTGAAAACCAATTGATCGGCTATGGCCTCGTTGTTGGCCTGAACGGCACTGGTGACACGCTGCGGAACACCCCATACACCGAACAAAGCCTGACTGCGATGCTTGAACGTCTTGGCGTCAACGCCAAAGGCGAGACCATGCGGCCGGAAAATGTTGCCGCCGTTATGGTCACAGCCAACCTGCCAGCATTTTCCCGTCAGGGTAACCGCATTGATGTCAATGTCAGCTCCATGGGCGACGCAGAAGACCTCAAAGGCGGCACCCTGCTTGCGACCCCCCTTATGGGCGCCGACGGTGAAGTTTATGCTGTTGCACAAGGCGCCATCGCCGTCGCAGGTTTCAGCGCACAAGGCGAAGCCGCTTCTGTGGTTCAGGGTGTACCAACGAACGGCCGCATCGCAAACGGCGGTATCGTTGAACGCGAAATCCCCTTTGAACTCAGCGACATGACGTCCGTCAAGCTGTCGCTGCACAACCCCGATTTCACAACCGCTCAACGGGTAACCCGCGCGATCAACCGTCATCTGAAAAACAGTATGGCACGCGCACTTGACCCTGCAACCATTCAGATCGACCGTCCGATCGGCTACGAGCTGGCGCTTGTGGACATCCTGACCGAAATTGAACAGCTTCCCGTGAAGCCGGATCAGAAGGCCCGCGTCATCATCGACGAACGCACCGGCATCATTGTTATGGGCGCTGAAGTACGCATTAATTCTGTTGCCATCGCACAAGGCAACCTGACAATCAGCGTTTCCGAGCAGCCACAAGTTTCCCAGCCAGGCGCTTTCGCCCAGGGTGGGCAGACCCAGGTCGTGCCACGCAGCTCTGTAACGGTTGAGGAAACCGGCACCGAAAAGCTGACCATTCTTGAGAATGCCGTGACGCTCCAGGACCTTGTAGACGGCCTCAACGCCCTTGGCGTTGGCCCTCGCGACATGATTTCCATCCTGCAGGCCATCAAGGCTGCAGGTGCCATGCAAGCTGAAATTCAGGTGATGTAATGCAAGTCGTCTCGATAGATACCGCACAAGCGCAAGCCATCGACGCACAGATTGGTGCAGCCAAGGCCGGCCTGAAAAATGCTGGCATGTCTGACGACACCAAGCGCGCTGCGCGGGATGCAGCAGAACAATTCGAAGCCGTGTTCATCGCCCAGATGCTCGGCCCGATGTTCGAGACCGTACCAACAGACGGCCCGATGGGCGGCGGCCATGCCGAGGGCATGTACCGGTCCATGTTCGTTACCGAAACCAGTAAAGCAATCGCCAAACAAGGCGGTGTTGGTATCGCCGATCAGGTTTACCGTGAATTGCTGAAGTTGCAGGAGGTATAATATGCCGCTCGACAACCCAAAGCTGCCAACAGATAAAGCGGACGATCGCCCTACTCTTTCGGGACACAGTGCGCGCCTGGCCAAGCTGACCATCCTGCTGCAGGACCTGATCCGCCAAGAAACCGAACTGCTTCAAGATCGCCGCCCCCAGGAGGCAAAGCGCCTACATGGGGAAAAAAGCCGTCTGATGGCTGAATACAAGGAAACCATCGGCAAGCTGAAGGTGAACGAGTATCAGTTGGGTGAAAAGGATTCTCGGGACCGCAAATACCTGCGTCAACTGACCGACGGCCTCAGGGAGACAATCCGCGACCACGCACGCGTGGTGCTGCGGCTGAAATCGGTTACTGAAGGACTGATCCGTAGCGTTGGCGAAGAAGTATCCAAAAAGAACAGCCCTGTTCTTGGATATGGCCGCAATGCATCCATGCGCGCGACGGGCCCGGCCAAACCGACTTCGCTAAGCCTCAACCAGGTCATCTGACCTCGGAGGCTGCGACATGCAGGTCAACACCGCACATCCCATTCCAAACTCAGGCGCTCAGCTTGCTAAGGTAGCCCTCCCCCATTCTCTGACACGTCTCGCAGTCCCAACAGCCTTTCTTAGTGAATTGCTGCGGACTGCCATACGCCAGCCTCATCTACAGTCGCTCCAATCAACCGGCGAACCACTTCGCCCTATTACCTTCGTTCCCCTGGCAGGTCTGTCATCAGGTGCGCCATCCGGTACAACGTCCAGAGGTAAAGGCCGTAAGAAGAAATCCTCAAACGCTTCCGGCGATGATGCTCTTGCGGGGCTTATCGGCCGTCGCTGAGACCGGCGAAATCTGCCCTTTCTCCTCTTTCACCCAGATCCACCCGGCAGAAACTTCTTGCCCCCTTGCTGCAGCCCTGCAGATTCCCGCAGGTCGATTTTTGCCCCTAAGACGATCCCTCAACACAAGAATAATAAAAGATCATATATTTCAATGTGTTATATGATATTAAAAATTGGCACGCCTGTTGCAATAAAAGGGGAAAGCCGAGAGATCGGTTGGGTAAAAACGTCATGAAAAGGAGAGGTTAAATGACCTTTTCAATTAATGTTAACGCTAGCGCACTTGACGCGCTTCGCAATCTGAACGCCACCAGCAAGGATCTGGAAACTACCCAGACCCACATTAACACTGGCCTCAAGATTTCATCTGCAAAAGACAACGCAGCTGTCTTCTCAATCGCGCAAAAGTTGCGCGGTGACCTGAAAGGCCTGAACGCTGTTAAACAGTCGCTGGACCGTGGTATCTCTACTGTAGATATTGCCCTAGCTGCATCAGAAGCTATTTCCGACCTCCTCCTGGAAATGAAGGAAAAAGCCGTAGCAGCCGCCGACCAGGGCCTCGACAGCACCAGCCGGACAGCCCTGGCAGAAGACTTTTCCGCCCTGCGCGACCAAATCACGACCATCGTGAATAACGCCGAATTCAATGGCTCCAACCTGATTGATGGTGGAACCGATGCAATTGTGGCCATCACGAATGCTGACGCAACACAAACGCTGACTGTGGATCACCAGGATCTGACACTTGGCAGTGCCAACATCCCAATTTCTGCGGCCCAGAGCATCGCAACGCAAACGGCTGCTGCTGCTGCTGTTGTTGACCTGGGTGACGCGATCAATAACCTGAACTCCGTACTGACACAACTTGGTGCAGGCTCAACGGCACTTGAGCAAAACCGCAGCTTCGCCGGCAAACTAGCTGACGTTATCGAAGTCGGCATCGGCAACCTGGTTGACGCGGACATGGCCAAAGAAAGTGCGAACCTGCAAGCCCTGCAAGTGAAGCAACAGCTGGGTATCCAGGCACTCTCGATAGCCAACCAATCACCACAGTCCATCCTTTCCCTCTTCCAGGGCTAATGATGGCACTCATTCATGACGTAATTGCCAGCGTTGTTCCCGGGCTTCAGCCTGAAGCCCGGGCCTCTGCAGGTCCATCTTGTCGTGATCTTCTATTACTGGTCGCCTGAACCAGTTGCCACTAGCGCAGAACCTTCCCCAGGCACGTAACCACACGCTCAACATCGTCATCCGACATCGCCGGAAAAATTGGCAAGCTCAGGACACGCTCATAATAGCGCTCAGCACCACTAAAGCGCTGCTTTCCATATAGCTTTTCATAATAAGGCTGCGATGAAACGGGAATATAGTGCACCTGCGTTCCGACCCCCAGCTCAGCCAAGTCTGCCATCACCGCAGCTCGATCCCTGCCCTGACTCCTGAAATCAATAAGAACAGGATACAGATGCCAGGCAGACTCTGCCGTGTGCGTTCTGGAAACCGGCACAAGGCTGTTCAATTGGGCTTCGAATTGACGGTCATAAAGCTCGGCAAGTTCACGGCGCCGTGCAACAAAACCATCAAGTTTAGCCAGTTGACTTAGCCCCAGTGCGCACTGCAAGTCTGTCGCCCGGTAATTATAGCCCAGTTCCTGCATTTCATAGTACCAGGGGTTGGGCGCCCCCGACCCTTCAGAAAAACCGGATTCTACCTGCTGCCATGAGGCCGGATCACGAACCATGCCCTGACTGCGTAGAATTCTCAGCCGTCCGGCCAGATCTGGGTCAGACATGGTAACCACACCACCTTCACCCATGGCGATAGACTTCACAGGGTGCAATGAAAAACAGGCCATATCCTCAAACTGGCCATCCCCTGGGGCGCCTACGAGGGCGCCTTTATATGTAGCGCCCAGTGCATGACAGCAATCTGTCACCACAGCGGCACCATGTGCCCTGCTCACCCGTTCGATAGACTCGATATCCACACACTGGCCATTCAGATGCACCGGCAACACAGCCTTGACCGGCTGGCCGGCACGCCCGAAGGCTTCTTCGAGAGTGTCGGCAGTCAGTAAGCCCGTATCGGGGCAAACGTCAGCAAACACTACATCTGCACCCGCCATGCGAGCACCATTGGCCGTGGACAGGAAAGTTACCGTTGGCACGATGACCACGTCGCCTGGACCGATATCCAGGCCCATCATCGCAAGATGGAGAGCCGTGGTACCATTTGAACAGACAACCGCTTCCCTAGCGCCCACCTTGGCAGCAAAGGCAGCCTCAAAAGCATCAACCTTTGGGCCACAGGTCAGGGCGCCATTCTTGAGCACATCCACGACTGCGGCGATATCATCGTCGTCTATCTGATGCCTGCCATAAGCGAGAAAGGATTCCGACATTGAAGTCCACCTACTATTGCCCACCTTCTGGAATGGTCTCTAGAACTGCTTTCAGCTCCTCAACGGTCATCCAACTGTCGTTTTTGTCACTGACATATTCAAATCCTTCAGACATGACAGGATAACCTTGCTCGGAAAGCATGGGCCGCGACCAGAAACTCCACTCTGGTTCAATAACGTATCGGTCGCCCATATCAACGGTGTTCCGGGCATTGTGTTCGGTGATCATAATCTCGTGCAATTTTTCGCCTGGGCGGATGCCCACAATCTTCTGCGGCATGCCTGGCGCAAGGGCTTCGACAAGATCCGTAATCTTCATGGACGGAATCTTTGGCACAAAGATCTCGCCGCCAACCATGATGGGCAAGCAAGACAGGGTGAAAGCAACGGCTTCTTCAAGAGTAATCCAGAAGCGTGTCATCCGCACATCGGTAACCGGCAGTTCCGATGCTCCCTTTTTGACCAGATCCCGGAAGAATGGGATCACGCTGCCCTTCGAGCCAAGTACGTTCCCGTAACGCACCACAGCAAATCGGGTGCCTGTACCGGATGCCAGGGAATTGGCCGCAACAAATATCTTGTCAGAGGCAAGCTTACTAGCCCCATACAGATTTATCGGGTTTACCGCCTTATCTGTCGACAAGGCGATTACCTGCTTCACACCAGCCCGGATCGACGCCTGCACCACGTTTTCAGCACCAATGACATTGGTTTTTATGCATTCAAACGGGTTATACTCTGCCAAAGGCACCTGTTTCTGCGCTGCGGCATGGATCACCACATCTACATCGCGCATCGCCATGATCAAACGTTCACGATCACGGACATCACCAATGAAGAAGCGGACTTTTTTCTGCTCTTCTGGTGTCAGTGAATATTGTAGCTGAAAATGATTAAATTCACCCCTGGCAAACACAATGATCCGCCGCGGATTATGAGCAGCCAGAAGTTCCTTCAGCAAGGTCCTGCCGAACGAACCAGTACCGCCAGTGATGAGAATTGACCGCCCTTCGAGATCACATTTTTCCCCGCTAAAGGTCGATGTCACCATTGGCTGTCTCCTTGTACCTGTGCCTCATATGCCTACCATCCATTGTGGTACACGGGAAGAATTCTTTTTATGCTATAATAAATTACGGGTTTTTCCCAAAGTAATCCGAATGTGGTGTCGAAGCGGCGACATCCTGTCCGCCAGCCCGCTTGGAACCATTCGGCTGGTTTCATCAAGCTCATCAATGCTAATGCAGCCACGGATGAAATTCCGCCCCCTGATGGTCCTGCTTTCTATCATGCCCAGCCCTGCACAGTCTGCCCGGTCCATATCAAGCCTGACGTAGGTCTTGTCATCGCCCAGAAACAGGCACCCTCCTGACATACCAAGTGCTGTAGAAGCGGAGACGAGCCGCGAAACAGCCTTACCATGATTAATCTCCTGTACTCCTGCACTGCAACTCAGCGGAAAATATTCAAGGTCCTCGCCGCCGTTATGACAGGCATAAAACAGGTCTGGCTCGGAAAAATAGTCCGGGTTTAGGGTGACAAAGCCCAACCTTGATACGCCGCGTTCAATGGTCAAATCAGACAGATCAAAACGAATGGTCAGCGACTGTTCCGAAGGGCAAAAAATGATTTCCTTGGTCAGCTTGCCTGCACCTGTATCCAAAAAGCCCTGAATGACAACAGCGTTCGACGCTTCCTGCCAAAAGACATCATGCTTCACACGGCCGAGATCCGTAATCTTGTGGGCATGCCTTGGTTCGTGCACGAGATGGCCGCTGTAAAAATCAGCGCCATAAGCAATGTCTTCGAAGAAGCCATGCTCGAGCGTGCCCAGTACACTCGACTTGTCCAGTTTACCCGAAAGCGACAAATCTGCTGGACCAAACCCGAAAGACTGGATCGCCAATCCACGATAACTGTTGAGTACCAGATGAACCCCCTCCGCCTCTATTGCGGTGAACCTGCCTGACTGTCGGATCGAGATCGCTTCCGGTACTTCTGCCTCCATATTCGCTTCGGCATAGGAAGCCTGCTCGCTTTCTACTGGAAGCCCCTCAAGAAGAGATTGCCAACGCTTGTCGGTAATGTGCGTTCGGAAATCGCTGGCCCAAAGTTGAAGCAGTGCTTCCCAGTCAGCGTCACTTCCTCCAGCGTTCAGGTCCATAAATTTACGCCAACAAAGCGTGTTCAGGCGGGTGTCATCACGGCCCGTTACACCCCAGCGCGTCAAGTTGTACTTTCGCTGTTTTTTTACTGGCACCGGCACCTGGCTGGTTTCCAAACGAATGGGCGCAGTTTCAGGCTCAAGGTGCCTCAAGGCTTCAGATGGCAGAACCAGCTCTACGTCCTCGTTCGCCTTGATGCTTTCCAACAGAATACTGATGCAATCAAACTCTGCCCCACCAAGACTGGCTTCGCTGTGAAACCGGCCCGGCCGATAATCAAAAATCTCCGCATCACTGGTATATATCGGGATCGCCTTGGCGCCCTTTACTATCAGGTCCGAGAGAAACTCGAAATATTCCTCCACCGACAATTCGCCGTGGACATAGCGTTGGAATTTCTGAAATGCGATTGCATCGGACCATAACACAGGCAACCTGACCCCGGCCGCTCCTTCAAGAATCTGGGGGCGGTCAGCCAATGCTCGCGACCAATTGGGGTTATGGCTTGCTGGCTCGGCCCAATCCATCATCACTGCTTTATAACCAGCGGCCTGATAAAGCGGCAAAATGCCCTTTGAATAGGCCTGTTCATTCACCAATGCTACTTCTGGTCTCGCGCCCAGCAAGGCATCATAATCGCGCAGTCCGTATTCCAGGTTTCTGCGAGTAAGCTCCGGCGGAACCAGTGGTGCAATGATCTGGCAAAAGCCACTGCCGATCAGCTCCACCTTTCCTTCAGAAATCAGGTGCCTGGCGCAATCAATCCATTCAGGTGCGACCTTTTTGATGGCCCGAAGAGTGTAGCCAGTTGCTTCCAACCCGATCGGGATGCCCGCTTCAGCGAGATCAAGCAGCGGCCGGTAGCAGCGGTCAACAACGGTTGGGTGCTCGCCCTCATCGATCGAGGAAAAGGCCAGGTTCAGGTGAAACACCATATAAAGTGACGATCTGGTCATACCCTTTTCAATCGCCCAATCAGCGCTTGGTTACAAGTCCGAAAACGGTAAATGCTTGATTTGCACAGCTTATTGCCTCTTCCCGGCTTACGCCAGTAGCTTGAACCATTGCGACCGACGCAGCTGCATTTTCGGCTTCAGCCACCATATCGCCTTGCTCCACCCAGCATTCGAAAGCCAGAACACCTTCGAGGGAGAGTATCTTGTCGCGCGATCCCAGTGAAACGACCTGGCCTGCCCCGGGAATCAACCACCGGGAACAAACATGTCTGTCGGCTTTCGCCTGGTAGTCAGCAGGATCAAGCTGCATTCCCAAAGCTAGTCGTGCGCATGCCTCAACAAGGTAGACATCTGTTGAAAAGGGAATCTGGTGGGTACAGAAATAGCCGCCCGACAGCCTTGCCGCCACCTCGATGATATAAGGCTCACCGCCATGAAGAACGATATCTCCCTTCAACACACCATTCTCAATGCCAAGGCTACGCGCAGCGTCGCCAATAAGGGCCCAGATTGCATCTTTTTCACCCTGTTTCGCTTTGGATGGCATGTCGCCACCGTTCTCAACGATAAAAGGTGCATACTTTTCCAGAAACTCATAGTTGCGGTCAGACAGCGCTGGAGTAATTGCCTGACCTGCAATAATGACACTTTCGCTACTAACCTGGGGACCCTCGAGAAATTTTTCTGCCATAACACGGCCGGAAGGCGATGCTGACAGAGCGTGTTCGAAAGCCCAAACACCATCACCACCACGCTCCAGAAGGGTGACCCCCTTTGATCCGCGGCTGTCAACCGGCTTTACAACAACGTGGCCCCATTCCTCGGCCAAATTTTCAAGCGCCTCAGGGTTGGCAACTCGCGCATACGGAGGAACCTTTACGCCATATTCCTCAAAGCGAGCTTTCATCGCCAGCTTGTCTACGGTCAGGTCGGCCGCTGAAACCGGAATATGGGGCGTGCCCAGAACTTCTGCGATACGGGCTACGATATGGGGCACATCACAAGCCAGGCACATCACGCCATCCAGCGGTAATTCGGCATGAAACCGCTTTACTGCAGGCAGGCAATCATCCAGATGGTATACGCTGGCCTGTATCCGATGATCTGCCACGCTGAAGCCGGGTGCTGACGGGTCCATATCGCATACGACCAACTCCAGCCCCATGCTTTTCAGTTGCTCAAGCCCGCGAACAGCCTGTCGACCACCGCCCAAAACCAAAAGCCTTTTAGTCAAAATACATTCCACCATTCAGGTTGATGGTCTGGCCCGTGATGTATGCGGCCTCGTCTGTAGCCAGGAAACTCACTGTCGCCGCAATTTCCCTCACATCCGCCAATCGACCGACAGGGATCCCAGCAACCTTTTGCTGGCCATCCGCACGGTTCAGTTCAGCCTTGGACATATCGGTTTCTGCAAGCCCCACCGCAATTGCGTTGGATGTGACACCCTTTTCGGAAAAGAGCTTCGCAAGCGACCGGGTAAAGTTGATCTGCGCGGCTTTTGCGGCTGCATAGTGCACCTGATTCAGGCCGCCCCATTGACCGCCGATGGACGAGATATTGATGATCCGGCCCCAACCGCCATCTATCATATGCGGCAGCACCTCCTGAGACAGAATGAAGTTCGATTGCAGATTGGTTGCCAACATCTGGCTCCAGTCATCGTCAGTGATCTCGAAGAAAGGCTTTTCCTGCGCAATGCCTGCATTATTTACCAGGATATCGACTTTGCCCAAAGCCGCTTCAACTTTGTCCAGCGCAGCTTTAACGTCACCACGAGAGGCAACATCGAGCTGCACTGGCATTGCGTGATCATGGCCATCACAAACCGCGTGTGCTTCCGCATCATTCACGCGGTATCCAACCGCGACCCGGTAGCCGTCCGCCATGAAGCGTTCTGCAATTCCGCGTCCAATGCCACGACTAGCCCCTGTTACAAACGCAACCTTTGGCATTTGACTTTCTCCGTTATTGGCTTTTCAGGATGTCACGGCATGCCTGTGCAACGGCATCAGCATCAATCCCGAACATGGCCGGAAGGTTTGTATGTTCACCCGACTTTCCGAACCTGTCCTTTACACCGACGAACCGCATTTTGGCCGGGTGGTGCTCCGCAAGGCATTCCGCAATCGCACTTCCCATTCCCCCAAGAACATTGTGGTCTTCCGCAGAGACAATGCCACCGGTTTCAGCTGCTGCTGCCACAACTTCATCGCGGTCAATTGGCTTGATGGTGGACATATTAACCACCCGTACGGAAATACCGTCAGCCTCAAGGGCTACCGCGGCATCAAGGGCACGCGGAACCATCACTCCTGTGGCAAACACAGTCACATCCTTGCCGTCCCGTATCCGATGAGCCTTGCCGATGGTGAAGTCATGATCTTCGTCATAAACCACTCGGGTAGGACTACGACCTATCCGCATGTACACAGGACCTTCATGATCCAATATAGCGGCAAATGCTTTCATGAATTCGTTCGCATCCGCCGGGCTGATCACCGTGACGTCCGGGATGGCGCGCATGGTAGCCAGATCTTCAAGCATTTGAGCGGTCGCACCGTCCGGGCCCACATCTAGGCCGTGGTGAGAGCAGCAAAGCTTCACATTTCGTCCTGCATAGGCGATCGCTGTACGGAACTGTTCGTGCGCCCGCATGCAGCCAAAGGCCGCAAACGTTGACACAACAGGGATCAGGCCCGTATCGGCTACACCCGCCGCAGCAGCCATCATATTCTGTTCGGCAATCCCGAACTGCATGACTCTGTCTGGCCTGGCCTGAATGAGTGGTTTTGCGCCAGTACCCCCAGCGACATCGGCGTCCAAGAATACCCAGTCTGCGCGAGTTTCGGCCATATGGACCAAAATACGCCCAAAGGCATCGCGCACAGATACCTCTTCGCCCGGGCCCCAGTATGAAAGAATGGATTGATCAGTCATTGCCCAGCTCCTTCAACGCATCTTCCAGCTGCTGGTCTGACATCGTCACGCTACCATGCCAGAAAAGTTCACCCTCCATAAAGGAAACACCTTTACCCTTGATTGTATCCGCCACCATGAAGGTCGGCTTGCCTTTTGTTGCCTTGGCCTCATCAAATGCTGCTTTCAGGGCGCTGATGTCGTGCCCATCAACATCAATGGTGTGCCACCCGAACTGCGCCACTTTTGCGGCTACGTCACCCAGGTCGAGCTGCACCTTGACCGGCGCGTCACCCTGCAGCTTGTTGGCGTCATAGATTGCAACCAGGCTATCCATTTTATGATGCCCTGCCGCCATGATGGCTTCCCAGGTATTGCCTTCCTGCAAATCGCCATCGCCCAGAATAACATGGGTGCGGAAATCTTTATTCTGGTACCTGCCGCCCATAGCCATGCCCAGTCCCTGGCTCAGCCCCATGCCGAGGGACCCAGAGGGTGCATCAATGCCGGCTATTCTGAAGTCTGGGTGACCTTCCATGTCGCTATCAATGTGGCGCAAGCCAAGGACATGCTCTTCCGAAAAGTACCCTTTCATAGCCAAAGCGGCATAAAGGGCCGGGCATGCATGCCCTTTCGACAGGATCAGTCGATCACGGTCAATCCAATCCGGATCATCAGGCTTGACCCGCATGACCTCAAAATACAGGACCGTCAAAATATCTGCGACAGACAGGCTGCCTCCAGGATGGCCCGAGCGCGCCGAATGTATAGCGCGCAGCGATAGCGCCCGCAGTGCAGTCGCCGTTTCTTCCAGCCCCATATGCATCAGTCTTTCTCTTTCAGCATTCAATTTGTCCTACGGCACAAAGCCGTAGAATCCTCATGTTTGGTTATCGTGAATTTTTATTAAGCATTTTGCATGCCATTTTTAGCCGCTTGAGCGCAATTAAGGCGCCCCCATCGCAGCGTAACCAAACATAATGTTCGTCCAGCTATAATCGACTAAGCTATTTACGTCATTGAAAAACTTTGCTTATGTTACCGAATGACCAAGAACAAATTACCAACTGAAAACACCATCCGGCGGTCCTGTTTCATCTGCGGCTCAACCCAAGGACCGGTGTTTCTTGACCGAACGATGGATGTGCTTGGCGTTGGTCGTCAGCGTATGGCCTACAGGGCGTGTGAGGGCTGTGGACTTGTTCTTCAGGACCCGGCAGTACCTCATGACACAATGCTGACGTACTACCAGAACTATTCGAATTACACGAATGCCGGCCGGGGTGGCGCCCCTTCCGAACGCAAGACCTTCATCGTCGAAGATCAGTTGAAGTATGTCGCTGGAAAAAAAACAGTCCCAGGCAAAGCGTTCCAAGTAGGGTGCTCTGACGGATACACCCTCAGCCGGTTCAAGGCTGGTGGGTGGCAGGTTTTCGGGTGTGATCCCTCAGCATCCGCCATCGATATCGGCAGGAAACAATGGAGAGTGGAAGCCCGTCCCGGGGATTTCGAGAGCTATGTTCCAGATACTGGCGAAACCTACGACCTGTTCATCCTTACGCATGTGCTGGAACATATTTATGACCCTGTAGAAGCCCTCAGGAAAGCAGCATCGATGCTGAATGAAGATGGCATCATTTTGGTGGAGGTTCCACTTCTGACAGACCCCGAGCATTTGATTGAGGGGTATTTCACCTTTGAACACATCAACTATTTCTCACATGCGTCGCTGACCAATCTTTTGCAGATTTCCGGTTTCAGCCTGATCACCGAAATCGAAGACGACTATGAAACGGATCAATATCCGGTTCAGCGCTTGCTCGCTCAAAAATCTGACAGAAAGAAGAAGCCTCTTCTTAACGATTTCAAATGGTCACAGAAAGTGCTGGCCGAATTCGAGGTTTGGGAAAGAAACCAATGGCAAGCGCGGCTTGACAAGGCGCTTGCACGGAAAGATCCAGAGCAAAGCATTGTGATTTGGGCCGGCGGGCTGCATACGTCCCAACTGTTTTACTACACTGAAATTGCGGAACAGACCGCTATTGAGGCGATAGTTGATAACGATAGCCAGAAATGGGGGAAATGCGTTCATGGAGTGACCGTGATTTCGCCCGACACCTACTGGAAAACCCACCAAGATACGCCGATCCTGATTTCGTCACGTGCCAGCGAACAGGAAATCGCCAGCAGCCTTCGTGAGAAGGGTGTCGAAGACGGGAAAATCCTGACCCTGTATGATCCTGACCCTGTATGATAAAGACGCCTAACTGCCTTCTGGCCAAATTTGGCATTCCTCATACCCTTCATAAAGCCCGGACTTGACCCGATCAAATGCACGCTTTTGTTGCACCTGGATTGCATTCCTGCGCTTGAAAAAGTCCTCGATGCGCGACTGGATTTCGGACCGCCCGGCGGAAAGAGCCAGAGGCTGGTCGGCATCGATGTCTTTGCATGCATTGCCTGCGTTTTCGTTTTCACTGATACCCAGCACGGGCACGCCAGAGGCCGCTGCGAACAACATGGAATGTCGGCGAATACCGATCAGGCCACAGGTTTCCATGTAGAACTTGTTGTAACTGTCAATATCAAGCCATTCCTCCTCCACAAACTCGAAGGGCGTTCGAGAGGCAATGTCTTTCAGAATCGTCCGGTCATCGCAGTAAGGGTCGTCAATTCCATAATAGGCATGAGGGATACCAAAAGGCTCATAGCCCTGATCACGTATCGCCTCGCAAACCCAAACCATCTTTTCCAGATACTGCTCATAAGCCAGCCCGGCATAATCGGCATGAATATGACGGACGGATACCGCAACCTTGTTGCCCTTCAACGGCGACTGCCCCCATTCAAGGGCAAACGCAGGGTCGGCCAATACATAGATATTTGGGTTCTGGCATCCAATCTCGCGTAGGTAGTCAAGTGATGCTTGGTCACGAACCCCAACAGATGTACAGCTATCAACCATGAACCGAACCGATGTAGCGCCCCGTTCAGTCTTGAGGCGAATGAATGTCATGGCATAGATATGAACCGGAACACCCAGAAATTTGGCCAAGGTGACCAATGTCGACCAATAGGCAAGCGGCCCGCGCATAACACCGTCTACATAGTCAACCAGCAGACGCCCTCCGCCAATAACCAGCCCACTGGATTGCCGTATTGCGTCCGTAAGGGCCGTCAGGTGGCTGCTGGCGTCACCAACGTTGAAGCCGCGGAAAAAGCGCCCCCTACTCTGCTCTTTGTTTCCGAATTCGAAATTCTCCAAAATTTCGTCCGCGCCATACCGGTCTCTCAGGACATCAAGCTTGTGACGAGACAGAAGCTTCACGTCCAGCCCCTTTTTCCTGGCGAGACTGGAAAAGAGCTGAAGCATGGCATAGTCACCAACATTCTTGGTGTCATATCCACCGGATAAAACCAGATACCTGGACCCCATACCTTACCCCTTTCAACCCATTCAATATACCAAACCGCTCGTGGGTTTTGATTATGGCTTCTGCGCAAATACAATGGCAAGGCGCCCAAGGCCTACCCCTGCCAGGCTTTTGTACAAATTTACGCGCGCTTCGGGTTCATGCTTTGCAAGCATCTCGTCCAGATGCTTCCGCTTATTATGCAGGTTTCGCCCCAAAACGCCGTCAGTGGTATAATCTTGCCCCATCAACAGGAACAGCTCCATCGGGAAGTTTGTACTCCGCTCTTTGACGGTCAGGCCTACGCGCTGGAGCAGTCCCTCAAGGCTATCGAAATCAAAATAATCCAGATGATGGCTCGGAACCACCCACCATTTTTCAGCCCCGGTTTCAGAACAGAATGCTCGTTGCAAGGGGTTAAAGTCATTGGGCACTGACAGGCAAAGCAGGCCACCGGGCAGCAGCAGGTCAAAAGCCAGTTCAAGCAGGTCTTTTGGGTCTGGGATATGCTCAAGCACCTCACTCATATGAATGAATGAAACCTTATCCAGGGTTGCGGCCAATTGCTTGTCAAACATGGCGTTTACAACTTCAACGCCGCGCGACCGCGTGAAGGCTGCAGCGTCAGGGGAGGGTTCAACGCCCAGGCAGTCCCAGCCCAACTTACGCCCGACTTCCAGGAAATCGCCCGGCCCACACCCAATATCAAGGACACTTCGCGGAAGGTCATCTGGCAGGAAACCCGCGACAGCTTGAAACCGATCCTTATATTCAATCGCGCGCCAGGCCTGATCTTCTTTGTTGAGGGACAAATAGTCCGGCTTGCCCACCTGATAGAATTCTTCTTTGTAAAACCGCATCAGTTCCGCCTTTGACGGCAAGGGTACAACATGCTTGAAACCACAAACATTACAGTCAATCACCGTTGAGCCGTCTTTCCGGACGACCTCCGGACCCTCGTGGCGGCCATAATCGCTGGATTGCCATTCATGATGCATTGTGAAGCGCTCCTCTTGAATGTGCCTGCAATTTTTCCTGCACGAGCCGCGCAAAACGGCCCTGAGCACCTTGCAAACGGTCTGCTGCAGCAGGAATTTCAGCTGGTGCCGCTTGCTGCATCATGGAGGCGAGCTGTGACACAGCATCATCCACCGTTTGCATGACGAAGTCAGGCATCTGTTTTTTCAAAAACTGCCATTCTTCTGCCGTCGCAGCCTTTAGTGGGTCAAATACAATAGTGGGCACATGGGCATTAAGACATTCATAAAAGGAAACCCCGAAGACACAAAGCGCCGCATCAAAGCCAACAACAAACTGGTGCAAGTCTGGCGGCGAAACGGCAGTGGTCCATCGCGGCGATGCCTGTGTTCCCGATCCCACGTTAGGTGTTGCTGCATACGGCCCCTGTACCCAGGTAATTTGAACGTGTCCATGCAGCGCAGCGAGCAGTTTTTCTGGAAGTACCTGGGCCAAACCCGCAGGGTCAGAACCACCAGTCAGTATGACGACACGTTTGGCTGTACCTTCGCTGGCTTGACCCCTGTTCCCAAGAAAGGGCTGCCTCAATAACATGCAATCCAGGCCATACTGCAACTTGGCACCAAGTCGTGTCACTGCTTCTTCCGGCAGATAAACCGAAGGCACCCACAGGAAGTCAAACAGTTGGTCGGCGTGCAGTGCCCGATCAATCCCAACCCGATATACATTCCCTTCACACCTTGCCATCAAGGTCGAAGCGTCCTGATCGATCTCCTTGAGGTCAACAATAACGGCATCGTGGCCAAGGACTTCATCCGAGACCGACTGAAAGCCGTCAACCCACGTGTGGGGCAGCAAATTGAGGCTTTCGAACGGTACGACTTGTCCCCTGATAAAAAGCCTCACACGGGCTCCCATCGTGGCCTGCAATGCAAATGCGGCAACGCAGATACGGGAAAGATGCCCCAATCCAATCTCCGGCCCAACTTCACTCAAGAGGGCGATTTCTTTAATGTCCTCGCTGACGCCTCTTTGGTGAACGTCTGCATTAATCGCCCTGAGTTCCGGCTCAGCCGTCAGTCGATCAACAACCCATTCCAGCGCTACAGGCGTACCCTGGTCGTGGCACGCGTACCAATCTTCATAGACCCTACGCATGAAGTAATAATCCTGGGCGGTATCAACGGAAATTCGGTGCCTGATACTGGAAAAAACCTCCGCGTCGTTCGCATAGGCTATAGCGGCGGGCTCAACTTTTTTGGAATGATGCCAGGCAGCCCCCACATGTTCACGCTCGTCCGCGGTGCTGGAAGCAGCGTACATCCGGTTCCAGAAGCTGCGCCTGACTATATCGAAGCCCACATGAATGGTTCCCTGCGACCCATTAGGCAATGTAAGCTTGGACACTTCCGCATCAGGTGCATCTTTGAGCGCACGCAACAGGGCCGCCACAGTGTCCATATCAATAAGCGGGCAATCGCCACAAACATACAGAATGATGTCAGCATCCTCTTGGACCACTACTTCATTCACCCGCCCCATCAGGTCGTTAACGTCGCCATCAAATGCGTGACAGGCAACACCATAGTCTGCGGCCCACGTGACAAGGTCGTGGTTATAATCGTCAGCTGTTGTTGCCAATACAACCTGATCGATTTCCGGCACATGTCTCAGTCGGTCCACCACATGTGCAATCAATGGCTCAGAAGCCAAATGAAGCAAATGTTTCCGTGGCAGGCGGCTTGAGTTCAGCCGCGCACCAATGACTGCGACTACCCGTCCCGCCATTCTCGCCTCACGTCCAGTGTCGGACGGAGACCGTCTGATGGGTCCGCACGCCACGGTCTGTCGTCAATCTCCGCAGGAGTTGGTGCCTTGTCGCCGCAGCCATCTGCGGCCGCCAGTCGACGGCAATCTGCAATCACTTTAGCCATCTCGTCAGGAAGCCAGCAATGGCCTGCTTCATACTCTGCACCCTGCCCTTCAAGGTCCAGATGGAACTCGATCATGCTCGCCCCGAATTTGTCGATGGCCCGATGCACCACCCCCGGATCACGACTATGGTCTGACCAGCCAACGGCCACGCCGGTGGCTTCCCGAATTGTTTCGATGGCCGCTAGGTTACAGTTTTTCGCTTCAACTGGATAGCCTGACACGCAGTGCAACAACGTAAGGTCAGTCCCACCAGCCTGGCGGAATACATCAGCCGCATGAGTTACCTCATCAAGCGTTGCCATACCGGTTGACAGCACCAGTGGCTTACCAGTCCTGGCGCACGCCCTGATCAGGTCATCCCAAAGCAATTCATAGGAAGCGATCTTGTAGAAATCTACATGCGGCTCCAATTCCGCCACGGCCTCGAGATAGAAGGGCGTACAGGAGAAGGCAATGTCCACAGCATCACAAGCTGCTTTCAAATCGGGAAGAAAGGCTGTTGGCAATTCCCAGGCCCGCCGCCGAGAGTGTTCTTCACTCTTCTCAAGAACCTCCGGCGCGAACAGGTCATCAATCCGGAACAGTTGAAATTTGACAGCATCACAGCCGATTTCTGCCGCCTTGTTGATAAAGGCGATACAACGCTTCAGGTCCCGGGCGTGGTTGCTGGACACTTCCGCGATGAAATAAGGAGATGTATTGCGCCAGCCTGCCATTATCCAGCGTCCAGCAGGTCAGCAAGGGCCGCACGAACATCGTCAACAGGCTTGTCCCAGTTGCCACGTTCCTCCCCTTGGGTGAAGTATTTACCCTGTGGCAAAAATTTGGGACGACCGCCATCGAAGCCATAGCGCCACCACGGTTCCATTTCACACATCCACCATGTTCGGGCACCCAAGCTTGCAGCAAAGCTTAGGGGCGATGTCGGTGCCCCCAAGACAAGATCAAGGTTGGCCATGATGGCGAGGTTGGCTTCGATATCGTTTTTCATGTCAACGCCATCGAAAGTATGGATCTTGATGCCATGCTCTTTTTCAAACGCCTCAAGCTCTTCCCCGACGTTCGTATACTGGAGGCTGAAAAACGTAACCCCTTTCGTAGCCAGAATGGGCAGCAGCTGTTCCAAACTCAGATAGCTTCTCTTCCGAATCCCGGTGATATTGCCGCTACGCCAGACAATTCCGACCTTCAGACCTTCGCCTGCGCCCGCAATCTTTTTGGCAAATTCCGCCGCCAACGCCCGGTCTGCGCTTAAATAGCCATTGGGGAATTCTTCGATATCCTCGGGACCTTCCCAGAAATATCCGGGCAAACTCGCAATCGGAACAGCCCAGTCAATTTCCAGACCATCATCGCGCATCGCATATTCAATGTCCGGGAAGGAGCGATAGATATAGCCATATTGGCTTTTCGTGGCATGCCGCGCGACAACCGCATTTGGGAATTCACGTTGGAAAATGGAGACCAGCCGGGGTTCGCAGCCGATGTACAGCTGTTTTGCCTCCGCATAGACACGGTGAAGAAGCGGCGCAAAGGCCACCTCGTCCCCAATACCCTGTTCTCCCGTTACCATAAGTGTTTTGCCGGCAAGCGAACTACCGTCCCAGCGAGGGACCTTGTGGGTATAGGACAGGCTTTGACCCAGTTTACGTGAAGGGTCCATACGGAATTCATATTCCTTGAAGGCTTCTTTCAGTCGCCCCATGTGCATCAGGCAGAAGGCATTGATCAGGTGCGGTTCAGGGTTTTTGGGTTCAAGCTTGATGGCTTCAGTGATAATCTCATGACGCTTGGCCTGGTCTTCCTCTGCGCCAGCAAGGTTGCTGTAGGCTTTGAAGTTTTTCGGGTCCAACCGGATTGATTCATGGAAGAAGGCCTTGGATGCTTCTCTGCCGTCCCGCTGCTGCACCAGGCTGCCCAAAACGTTCCAAAGCCCCGACACCTCCGGGAACATCGGGATTACGGCCTGAAGCATGGAAATACCGGCGTCATATTCTTCCGCGCCTGACAAAGCAGATGCCAAGTTAATATAGTGCCCCGGAGTCTGAGGGTCGATTTCGATCAGGATGCGACCGATCTTGACCGCAACATCATACATGGTCATTTCAAGCGCCATCTGAAGCATGATCGCACAGATATCTGGTGTCGCCTTGTGACGTTGCAAGGTTTTTTCAAGCAGCTCGATCGCTTGCGAACGGGCACCAAGCTGCACCAGCGCATGCGAAAGGACTGTCAACAAGGGCAAGTCGTCAGAGTATACCTCCCAAGCAACCAATAGATGCTTCGCTACAGAATGCCAGTCACCGGCCTTTGCAGCTTTACGACCGAGCTCAAACTCCTTGTTGGCGCGCGCCTTGGTGATTTTCTTCGGTTTAACATTTCCCATGTTTACAGCCTTAGCCCCATATTCAGATTATCATGACGCACATAAATTCTCCCGAACCTTTGATTTCGGTCCGGGCGCGCAGCAACAGTCACTCTGAAGCTGCAAAGGTAACATCCCGGCACAGGAGAAGTTTGCACCCTGACATCAATTATGCAATGCAAATGCCAAGCAAATTAACGGACTATCAAAAAAAAATTTCTTATTATACCATGGCATAGAGGCAATATGGCGAAAGTGAACCCATGTCTCACATATTGATAGGCAAGCTGAAATCAGCGGAACTTTCGGGGAGAGGACCATATGGCGTTAAAGCTTTCTTTAAAGCCTGATGAGAAACTGGTGATTAATGGCGCGGTAATTGCAAATGCCGACAGGCGGACAACATTGATTGTCCACAACAAGGCCTCGATCTTACGAGAAAAGGACATTTTGCAGGAAGAGGACATTACGACACCAGCAAGGCGCATCTATTTTCCGATCATGCTCATGTACATGGATCAGGGACAGGTCGACAAATACTATGAAGAGTTTGTCGTCCGCATGACGGAATTCATGAATGCCATCAGTACACCCGAAGCGGTTGAACTGTGTGTTTCCATCAGCCGGGACGTAATGGACAAGAATTATTATCGAGCACTGATGAACTGCAAAAAACTGGTTACTTTTGAGAAGACGAGACTTGGGGGAAGTTGAGAATAGGTAACAAACGGGAAAGTAAATGTCATACCAAGCTTACCAGAAAGCTCAGCATTCTGCGGAAAACGCAAGCCAGGTGGAATACCGGCTGTTCGCAGAAGTCACCAATGCCCTGATGAAGGCCAAGGAAAGGGCAACACGGGACAAACAGATGGTCGAGGCACTGGACTGGAACCGGCGCATGTGGTCGGTCCTGTCCTCGGACTGCGGCACTGAAGGCAATGGCCTCCCTCCCCAGTTGCGCGCCGGGATCATCTCCCTTTCCATATGGGTTTCCAAACATTCATCTGCCGTGATGCGCGGCGAGGAATCCATCGACGACCTGATCAATATCAACCGCACGATCATGGAAGGCCTTGCCGACCAGGCAAAACTGCAGCAGCGCGCCCAGGACGAGCAGCCCGAGCCATCACCGCAGGACCAGAAGCCAATCAATTCACTTCTGTAGGCAAGATCTGCCGTAAACCGGCAACATTTTCCCACCAAACCTGATCCTTTTTTCCCACCCGGCAAATATTGCCTTATTTTCTTAATGCTGTCGATAGCGACCACCACCCCCCATCGGCACGAAAAACCCCTTTATTTTCAATGAATAGGGAATTTTTTCCGCCCAACGGGAAAAATTGGCACACCCCGTGCAACGCTGATTTCCGAAAGCAAAAGGCTTTCATGAGCAAAAGGCTCAAACGACATCTCAGAATGGAGAAACAGTATGTCATTTTCTGTAAACACCAATGCTGGTGCATTTGCTGCTCTGCAAAACCTCAACTCCACCACTAACATGCTTAACAAGACCCAGACCCAGATTAACACGGGTTTGAAGGTTTCGTCTGCCAAAGACAACGCGGCCGTATTCTCGATCGCGCAAAAACTGCGTGGCGACGTATCTGGTCTGAACGCTGTTAAGTCCTCGCTGGACCGTGCAATGTCCACGATCGATGTTGCTGTGGCTGCAGGCGAAGCGGTTTCCGACCTTCTCATTGAAATGAAAGAGAAGGCAGTGTCTGCAAAAGACTCTGGCCTTGACACTGCAAGCCGTACTGCCTTGAACGATGAATTCGAAGAGCTTCGTGATCAGATCACGTCGATCGTATCGAACGCTGAGTTCAACGGTACAAATGCAGTAGAGTCAGGTGGCGCAGCAATCGTAGCCATCACTAACGACGATGGTTCCAACACCATCACTATTGCAGCACAAGACCTGTCGCTGGGTAGCTCGAACGTGACAGTTGCAACGACGACTACAATTGACACGTCCGCAAATGCTTCTGCAGCTGTGGCTGCCATTGAAGCCTCCATCACCAATGTGAACAGCTCACTGTCTGCTCTTGGTGCAGGTGCCAAACGCCTTGAACTGCAGCAGTCTTTCGTTGGCAAGCTGTCTGACACCATCGAAGTTGGTATCGGTAACCTCGTTGACGCCGACCTGGCCAAGACAAGCGCTCAACTGCAGTCCCTGCAGGTTAAACAGCAGCTGGGTCTTCAGGCCCTGTCCATCGCCAACCAGGCACCATCGACAGTTCTCGGACTCTTCCGGTAAGTGGTTCAAAGAAACCATGACTATTAGGGGCCCTCGGGCCCCTTTTTTTATGCGCTCTTTCATGGTGCCATAGGGCATTCTTTGCCTGCAATTTCTGCCGCAAGGCAGTTTACGCCCAACCCAACCCATAAAAATACCCTTACCTTTCAGAGACTTAATCTGGCACGCTGCTTGCGCTTAACGAAACCAAGAGCAAAAGGCTCAGTTGATTACTCTCAGAAAGGAGAACAGAAATGGCTTTTTCCGTTAATACCAATGCGTCCGCGCTGTCAGCGCTTCAGAACCTGAACATTACAGACCGGGCGTTAGGAAAAGTGCAAACGCAAATTAACACGGGGCTTAAAGTGGCTTCATCGAAAGACAACGCAGCAGTTTTTGCTATCGCACAAAGCCTCCGGGCTGATGTGTCGGGCTTGAATGCTGTTAAGTCCTCGCTGGACCGCGCCATGTCCACGATTGATGTTGCGGTTGCAGCAGGAGAGGCGGTTTCCGATCTTCTGATTGAAATGAAAGAAAAGGCAGTCGCCGCGAAAGATTCGGGGCTGGATACGTCCAGCCGGACTGCTTTGAACGACGAGTTTGAAGAACTGCGTGACCAGATCACCTCAATCGTTTCAAATGCCGAGTTCAACGGCACCAATGTTGTGGCTTCTGGAGGCAGTGATATCGTTGCAATCACAAATGATGATGGTTCTTCCACCATCACGATTGCAGCACAGGACCTGTCGCTTGGTAGCGCAAACGTATCCGTTGCCAGCACGACAACCATTGACACCGTAACGAATGCAGCCGCTACTGTGTCGGCCATCGATGCATCAATCACTGCAGTAAACTCGTCCTTGTCAGCTCTTGGCGCAGGCGCCAAACGGCTTGAGCTGCAACAAGCCTTTGCCAACAAGCTTTCGGATACAATCCAGATCGGTATCGGTAACCTTGTGGACGCCGATATGGCGAAAGCCTCCGCAACTCTGCAGGCGCTTCAGGTGAAGCAACAGCTGGGCCTCCAAGCCCTGTCTATTGCCAACCAGGCGCCTCAGGCTGCTGTAAGCCTTTTCCAAGGTTAAAGTCTAAAACCATATCCGGGTCGGCCTACGGGCCGCCCCGGCATTTTTTTCCCACCTCAATAGGCAAAAACTGCTCTAAATCGCATAATGGGCAAAAATTGCCCACCTTTCCGTTTGTTCCAGAATCCAGAACTACATCTCTTTTTCCATATATATCAGCACCTTAACAGAAAATGCCACGATGTATATCTTGGCACCATTATTGCACTGTTAATTCCAGGACAAAAAGTCCTTAGGGCAAAATGCCCGTTAAATAACTCCAAAAAGGAGAAGCAAAATGGCTTTTTCGGTAAATACTAATGCAGGCGCGTTTGCTGCCCTGCAAAACCTGAACTCTACAAGCAGCAACCTGAATACGGTGCAAGGCCGTATTAATACAGGCCTGAAAGTAGCTTCTGCAAAAGACAACGCAGCTGTATTCTCGATCGCGCAAAAACTGCGCGGCGACGTTTCCGGCTTGAACGCTGTGAAGTCCTCCCTGGACCGCGCGCTTTCAACTATCGACGTTGCTGTTGCAGCTGGTGAAGCGGTATCTGACCTTCTTATTGAAATGAAAGAGAAGGCGGTGTCCGCGAAAGACTCTGGCCTTGACACTGCAAGCCGTACTGCCCTGAACGACGAATTCGAAGAGCTTCGTGATCAGATCACGTCGATTGTCTCGAACGCAGAGTTCAACGGCACCAACGTTGTTGAATCCGGCGGTTCTGCAATCGTGGCGATCACAAACGATGATGGCTCCAACACCATCACGATTGCCGCGCAAGACCTGTCTCTCGGTAGTGCGAACGTTACAGTTGCAACGACAACTTCCATTGACACTGCAGCGAACGCTTCCGCGGCTGTGACTGCAATTGAGGCTTCCATCACTAACGTGAACAGCTCGCTGTCCGCACTTGGTGCTGGCGCGAAACGTCTTGACCTGCAGAAAGAGTTCGTAGGCAAGCTGTCTGACACCATCGAAGTTGGTATCGGTAACCTCGTTGACGCGGATCTGGCCAAAGAGTCTGCTAGCTTGCAAGCACTGCAAGTGAAGCAGCAGCTTGGCCTGCAAGCACTGTCGATCGCCAATCAGGCGCCTTCGACCGTACTTGGGCTCTTCCGTTAATTGAGCTGATTGGCGGGCTGCCGTCCGGCACCCAAGGCAGCCCGCCCTTCGCCCAGGCAAGAGCATGAACGTTAACGAAACAATGAGTTTAACCATTGTTTCAGGAGTGGACCGATGACTGAGATTGGAAAAATAAGCAGCAGCGCACAGGTCGTAGACCTCCGTGGCGCGAAAACTGCTAAGCCAGCCTCGAATGACGTCGACCGCTTGACAGGCATCAAAGCCCAAAGCGGGCAAACGTCAGGAGCTGAACCTCTGTCTCATATTGAGAAGAAGGCTCAAAACGCCAATGCCACACCGCTGGAGCGGGCGGCTGAGGCCCTGCAAAGCTTCCTACCGGAAGAAGAGCAGGCTCCGAATACGCGACTGCGTATCGATAAAGACGACGAAACAGGACGGTTTGTTTACAAGAATATCGACACCGAGTCCGGTGAAGTAATCAAACAGTTCCCACCAGAATCTATTCTGGAGTTTCTGTCCTATTATCGGCATGTTGCTGGACTGGCAGTAGACGATAAAGCCTAGGCTTGAGTTAACTTAAATTAAACGGTTAATGCGGTAACGTAGCTCAAGCCTAAGCTGATAATGATACCCCAACCTGTATCTGCCCCGATGGGTGCGGAACAGGGTTTTTGCGTTTATCCACCAAGCAATCTATCGATATCCCCACCACGCCACTGTAGGGCTGGACATCACAGACATATGCGCTACGTAAGTAGCAATTCCATTTGTTCGTTTCAGGAGTTTGACACGATGAAGTTTGCTGGCACCGAAAATTATGTCGCCACCGATGACCTGAAAGTTGCAGTCAATGCTGCGGCGACGCTCAGGCGCCCTCTCCTTATCAAAGGTGAGCCCGGAACCGGGAAAACAGTTCTGGCCAATGAAGTCGCGGATGCATTCGGATGCCGATTGATTGAATGGCACATCAAATCCACCACAAAGGCCCAGCAAGGCCTTTACGAATATGATGCTGTTTCCCGTCTGCGCGACAGTCAGCTAGGCGATGAAAAAGTCAAAGACATCAGCAACTACATCAAGAAGGGCAAGCTTTGGGAAGCCTTCACGAGCGACGAAACACCGGTACTTTTGATTGACGAAATCGACAAGGCTGACATTGAATTCCCGAACGACCTGCTGCTGGAACTCGACCGCATGGAGTTTCATGTTTACGAGACCGGCGAAACTGTGAAAGCCAAGAACCGGCCAATCGTGATCATCACATCCAACAATGAAAAGGAACTGCCCGACGCCTTCCTGCGCCGCTGTTTCTTCCATTTCATCAAGTTCCCTGACCCAGAAACGATGAAGGACATCATTGCGGTCCACTATCCCGACATCCAGCAAAGCCTGGTCAAGGAAGCGCTGAATGTCTTCTTTGAACTTCGCGAGGTGCCTGGCCTCAAGAAAAAGCCGTCCACAAGCGAACTGCTTGACTGGCTGAAGCTCTTGATGGCCGAAGACCTGCCACTGGACGTGCTTAAGTCCAAAGACCCGAAAACCATCATCCCGCCGCTGCATGGCGCGCTTCTCAAGAATGAGCAGGACGTCCATCTGTTTGAGCGGCTTGCCTTCATGAACCGGCGCCAGGGTGCTTAAAGACCATGTTCAACAGTTTCTTTTACGACCTGAAGAACGGTGGCGTACCCGTCAGCATCAAGGAGTATCTGACCCTTCTTGAAGCCATGAAGGCAGGCTGCGCGGGCTTCAGCGTGGAAGATTTCTATTATCTGGCCCGGTCTGCGTTCGTGAAGGACGAGAAGAACCTCGACAAATTCGACCGTATCTTCGGGAAGACATTCGAAGGCATCGAGTTTATCGGCGATGAAACAGTCGAAATACCGGAAGAATGGCTGGAAAAACTGGCTGAGCTTTACCTGTCCAAGGAAGAAATGGAGGAGATCAAGTCTCTCGGCAGCTGGGACGAGATCATGGAAACGCTGAAGAAGCGGCTTGAAGAGCAGCAGGAGCGCCACCAGGGCGGCAACAAATGGGTCGGTACAGCAGGCAAAAGTCCTTTTGGTGCCTATGGGTATAACCCTGAAGGCGTGCGCATCGGCCAGGACAAGGGCCGGCACGGGCGCGCCATCAAGGTTTGGGACAAACGCGAATACAAGAACCTGGACGACAGCGTTGAACTGGGCACCCGTAATATCAAGGTAGCCCTGAGGAAGCTCCGCCAGTTTGCCCGTGAGGGCGAGGCCAGCGAGCTGGACCTTGATGACACCATCCGGTCCACGGCCCACAAGGGGTATCTCGACATCAAGATGGTGCCCGAGCGCCATAACGCCGTGAAGGTGTTGCTGTTTTTTGATGTGGGCGGGTCAATGGACCCACACGTCAAGGTGTGTGAAGAGCTGTTCTCTGCCGCCAAATCAGAATTCAAGCATATGGAGTTCTTCTATTTCCATAACTGCCTCTATGAAAAGGTATGGAAAGAAAACAGCCGCCGCTTCAACGACTTCCAGTCCACGCTTGATGTGCTGCACACCTACCCGCACGACTATAAGGTCATCTTCGTCGGTGATGCGTCCATGAGCCCTTATGAGATTACCTATCCAGGCGGATCGGTGGAGCACTGGAATGAGGAGTCCGGAGAGGTGTGGATGAACCGGGTCACGCAGGTTTACCAGCGTGCAATTTGGCTGAACCCGATTCCGGAAACACACTGGACCTATTCGCAATCCATCCAGATCATGAAGACGCTGATGGAAGACCGTATGTTCCCGCTGACGGTCAGCGGTATCGACCGGGCCATGCGCGAACTGCGCCGTTAGGCGCCAAAACTAGGCTGAACATGAAAAAGGGCCCATCAGGGCCCTTTCCTTTTCTGCGGTTCCGCCTTGTTCTAGTCAGCGCTGGCACCTTCAAAAGAGATGCTCGCTGTCACCGGCCCGCGATTGCTCGCCACCTCGCTACCAGTCACGCGGCCTTCCCGCATCAGATTGCGCTGCTCCATCGCTGATCCCGCAAGCGCATAATTCAGCTGCAGAGAAAACGTAAGTTTCTCACCGTCAAATTCAGCGGGAAGTGCCGGGAAATCAGCTTTTGCGACGACGCGCATCGCAGCTGAATTCAGCAATGCGCTGTCAGTGCGCTGCAGCAGGTCTGACGCAATGACATCCCCTGCCCTGTTCACCGTCACCCGGAAGCTGGCATAGCCCTGGTCGCCCTTGCGCGCCGCAAAGGCAGGATATTTCATTACTTTATCAATGCTGCTGCCTGCAGATTCCGCCCAGGCGTCAAGGCCACCGTTGTGGCCTGCCTGCGCAGCACCGCCCAACAACATTACAGACAATGCTGCTGCACCAAATGCACTCTTTTTCAAAAAACTGGTCGTCATAGTCTTCTCCTCGCTTTTTATTTTGCGTGTCGCTCGTGTTTCAATGCCCGGCCTTTGTTTCTGGCGTCTTTGCGCTGCGCCGGTAAATGAAGAATGCCTGAATCCGGCTCGGTCGCGATACCGACACGATGAAAGGAGGAGAAATTGCGACCTGTCGATAAACCGTACGACCGAAGTTTATATCTTTCATGTGCCTATATGAATGTTGCCGCACTGCGCTGTCACAATATGTCTAAATTTGCCTTTTATAGCTGTGACTGAGTTTGCTACAACAATGGCGATGTGCGCCCACATATCAACTCAAGTTCCGGGAAGGAATATATGAAAAACATACAATTGAGATCCGTGGCGATTGCGACAACCGCACTGGCCACCTCACTTTTCGCGGCTTCGGCTGTTGCCCAGGACACTGGCACCACGGAAAGCTGGTTTGATGCGGGCGCCAAAGCGGTTACCGAACGCGCAGCACGACCGGTAAATACCAAACAAGCCAAGAATGTCATTCTGTTCGTGGGCGACGGCATGGGTATCTCAACCCTGACCGCAGGCCGCATTCTGGAAGGCCAATTACAGGGCAAGTCCGGCGAGGAGAACTATCTGAGCTTCGAACGCTTCCCATACACAGCTCTTGTCAAAACCTACAACGTGGATGCCCAGGTACCGGATTCTGCTGGCACGGCTTCGGCGCTCAATACTGGTGTCAAAACCCGTATCGGTGCGATCAACACAGCGCCAACCCAGCCCAACGCCCAGTGTGCGGGCGCCATGGACACAGCCTTGACACCGCTGGCCTATTATGCCGAGCAAGTCGGCATGGCAACTGGCATTGTCAGTACCGCACGGCTGACCCACGCGACACCTGCTGCTGTCTACGCCCACAGTCCAAGCCGCCAATGGGAAAACGACGGTGAACTGCCGGAAGAAGCTGTCACGAACGGCTGTCGGGACATCGCACAACAAATGCTCGACCCGATAGGCGGGAACGGCCTTGAAGTGGCATTGGGCGGCGGGCGAAGCAACTTCCTGCCCGATGGTGCTGGGGAAGGCCGCCGCAAGGATGGTCGGGACCTCACCAAGGAATGGTTGGCAAGCGACAGCGGAGCTGCCTATGTCGAAAACGAGCAAAGCCTGGCGCAAATAGATATAGCCAACACATCACGCCTGTTGGGCCTTTTCGATAAATCCCACATGCAGTTTGAGGCCCAGCGCGGTGACGAGCAACCAGACCTCGCCGAAATGACCGAGGTTGCCATCAAGATGCTGCAAAAGAATGACGGTGGCTACTACCTGATGGTTGAGGCTGGCCGTATCGACCATGGCCATCATTGGGGCAGCGCCAAAGCCGCGCTCTTTGATACGGTGGCTCTGTCGAAGGCTGTCCGCAAAGCCATGGAAATGGTGGACCTGGACGAGACAATGATCCTTGTAACCGCTGACCACAGCCATGTTTTCACCATGGCTGGCTACCCCAAGCGGGGCAATCCGATCTTTGGCCTCGTCACCGGCCCGCATGAAACTGAACCAACGCTGGCAGAAGACGGCAAACCATACACCACACTGGCCTACCAGAACGGGCCCGGTGCCGTGAAAGGTGAACGGAAACACCTGACGGAAGAAGACATCGCAGATCCGATGTTCAAGCCCCAGGCTCTTGTCCCGACCCGCAGCGAAACCCATGGTGGCGAGGATGTTGCCTTGTTCGCGATTGGCCCTTGGGCCCACCTGGTAAGCGGCACCATGGAGCAGAATGTGGTCTTCCACATCATGGACAAGGCGCTCAATCTACGGAAACGCGCCGCCGACTAGGCACCCAACACGCATACGAAAAAGGGACCGAAATTCGGTCCCTTTTTTTCAATCTCGCTCACTGGCCTATTTGTCGTATTTGGTGATCGCCTGATTGAGGCCTTCGATCAGTTTTTCACCAATCTCGCCACCACTGCCGCTGACACGCCCGCGGATCACGGCACGCATGGCATCCAGGTGCGCCTTGATCAGCTCGACCTGATTATCAGTGATCTCGTCCCGGGAATAGGAAAAGCCATACAGCGAATCCGCGATTGTCGTGATCAGCGGATAGCCAAATGTGCCGCCCTGCCCCTTCATGTCATGGGCAATGTGGTTGATCGCCTCCAGGCTTTCACGGCGTTTTTCCGGGCTGTCAACACACCGGCCATGCTGTTCCTGCAGCTTCACAATCAGGCCCGACACCCAATCCGGATAGTCTTCAGCCATCTTTTCAAGCGCGGCTTCCGCGGCCTCAAGCGCTTCGGGCGAAATGGAAACCTTGCCTGGCGCAAGCCCCGCAGTCTTTTCCTTCAGGCGGTTCTTGAACCGGTAGAAGCGGACGATGACCTTCTTCTTATCCACGGATCACCTCCACACCTTCGCTCTTGTCCGTCAGGACGCGGCGTTCAGTACCACCATATTCAAGCTTCTGGCGGCGTCTGTCCGGGCCGAAGAAATCCTTGGTATGCACAAACTGACGAGGCCGCTCGATAATTGAAATCAGCTTTTCACCAATATTCTTGATGGTGAAGGGTTTCGCCAGCATGTCGGTAACACCCATTTCGCGGGCCTGAAGCACGCGCTCGGGTTCCGAATAGCTGGTGATCATCACAAACGGCACGAAGCGGTCAGGGCTATCCTTATGGCGGCGCACCCAGCGCAGGAACATCATGCCATCGATCGGATGCATGTCCCAGTTTGAGATGACAATGTCGATTTGCTGCACCCCCACTTTCATGGGCTCGTTCTTCACGCGCTGCAGGAAATGGATCGCGTCGCCCCCATGTTCCACTGCAAACACGTTACCAACACCAAGGACCTTCAGGGAATTTACCAGCAAGGAGCGGATGAACGGGCTATCTTCCGCCAACAATACATTTACCCGGTCAAAATCATAATCGCTCATACATGTGCCTTAATTATCCTGCCCCACACAGGTTGATAAACTTTTTTACCGTTAGTTTTGGCGCCCGGTCAATCTTTTCGCTTTCATTTCACCAGTTTAACCAGCGTTGATCACACCCTCAAGCTCCGCGAGGCGCTCTTTCAGCGTATCAAGAATCGGCCCACGGCGCGGGTCATTCGCCGCAGGTTCCCCCAGCATCTCTGCCCGTTCCGCAGCGCGCGCGAGCCGCCACGCCCCGATCCCCCGGGCCGCCCCCTTCAGCTTGTGGGCTGATGATCGCCAGCCGTCCCCCTCAGCGGATGAGAGGACATCAAGGTAAAGCGGCGCGTTATCGAGGAAGATTTTCAGGACATCACGCGCCAGATAAGCGTCACCCCCAGTGTACCCCTTGAGGTGTTCGCGGTCCAAAACGACGGACTCGTCCCAATCGGATTCGGCCATTAACCAGCATCCTTGCCAAGGGCCGCGCGTCCTTCGCGGGTCAGCTTGCAAACCAGCCAATCAGGCTTGATCGGGTTCCTGTACCAAGGCTCGCACCAGCCTTTCGACAGGCAAGACTTTATTGTCGCGTCCCTGATACGCTGGCCGTCCCGGTCAAACAGTGGCAGCTTGCCACCAGGCTCGGAAAGCCCTCTTTCAAGATAGCGTTTCTGTGCACCACTGGGCTTGGCCTTGGTGGCAGGTGTCTGTTCCAACAGATCGTTCATAAAACCCCTTCCCTTTCATGAAAACGATCACGAACCGTCATATTGCCATAATCTTCGTTAAAATTCTTCTTTTCCGATAAGGAACAAGCTGGCACGTGTTGACGTTCTGGTGTTATTCATAAACTGTAACAATAGAGAAAACTATTTCATATGGGTGGCGGTAACGCCGGGGGCGGCATGTCAAAAGCGGAAATGGACTTCCCAGAAACGTCTGAGCAAAAGTCGGTCGAGGGCAACGACGCGCTGCCTGAAGCCAATAGCGAGAATGCGAAAAAAGCCATCCGGGCCCGCAACACGCGGCGCCTGATGCCTTTCATGCTGGCCAGTGTCTCATCGCTGGGATGGCTGGGTGCTGGTGGCTATTACCTGACCAACGCAGGCATCAACATTGCTGCGATGGCACCCGAGGCTGCTGCCGCAATCATCGGCGGCCTGACAACGCCCATAGCCATTTTCTGGCTGATTGCCCTGGCCTTCCAGCGCACAGACCCCTTGCTTGAGCGTAGACTGGCCATGGCGCAAAGCCTCCACAAGGCCGTGGCGCCTGTGGAACTGGCAGAACAGCGCCTGTCGCAGCTGAACCGCTCGCTCAAAAAAGAACTGACCAACATCGAAGCCGTCGCAGACCTGGCGTCTGACCGGATCGATAACCTGGAGAACCGTTTCCAGGAGCAGATCAGCAACCTGTTTTCAGCCACGGCAGACACAGAAGCCCGCACCACCAGCATCCGGGAAATCCTGGAGCGCGAGCGCGGCAGCATGTCAGACCTGACAAAAGAAATCGAAGGCCGCTTCAACAATCTGGAAGCCATTGTCAAAGCTATGGCGGCAGACCTTTCTGGGGCGGGCGAAAACGCGGCCGGCACGGCCCTTTCCGCCAAGGAAAAGATCGACGAGAGCCTCACGGCCCTTCACGGCGCGACAGACGACATGGAAGCCCGCCTCGATAGCGCCAGCAGCCAGATGTCGAAAAAGGCAAGCGAAGTTCAGGAGATGTCGATGGACGTGGAGCTGCGCCTGCAGACTGTCACAGACAATGTACTGTCCGGCATGGACCGCTTCCGCCACGATGTGGAAGGCCTTGAAGGCCGGTCCGCAGAGCTTTCCGAACATATGACCACTCAGGCGAATGTGCTCAATGAACTGGCACAGCTGGCTGCGGCCGAATCCGCCAAAATCGAAGAAGCTTTGCGGTCCCACGTCGGTGAAGTCCGTACAGCAGCCACCGATGCGTTGGCGCACACCGAAGAAGTCTCGACCATTGTGTCCGAGCGTGCCCAGACCATGTCCGAGAAGATGACCGAAGCCGTCAGCCAAGCCAAAGCCATGCTGGATGAAGCCGGTAAATCGCTCGAAGACCACTGTGAGGCCGCGCTTTCCACAAGCAAGTCGGTGAACGAGCAGACGCTGGCGACCACCGAAGAAACCGGCAAGGCCGTGCTGGAGCACGCCCGACAGGTGGACCGGGTGCTTGATGACGGGCTTGAGCGCGCGCGTCGGGCGCTGGATGAGACCATGGCGTCCATCACCAGCCACAGCGATACTGCTGCAGCCCAGGCAGAAGAAGTTGCTGCACGAACCCTGCAGCATATCCGCCAGCTGCGTGCGGGCGTTGAGGAACAGCTTGAAGAATTGGCCAAGGCTGGCGAGACCGCAGGCACCCAACTCGGGGCTTCCGCAGATCAGATAGGCGCGAAGGCTGACGAACTGACAGAAAAAGCTGGCGCCACCAGTGAAGAACTTGCGGGTGTAAGTGAGCAGATGAGCGCACAAAGCCAGCAAATCGCAGAAGTGTTGAATGATACCCGCATGAAGCTGGCACGGCTGGAGGAAGATCTTTCTGCCCAGCGGGATGCGCTCAACAATGCCTCGAACGACGCCGCCGAGCGCGTGATCGAAGCCGCCGAACGCTTTACGTCGCACGGGCGCGAGCTGCAGGAAGCTGCGGAACAGGTCGGCGAAGCCCTGGAGGGCAAGTCAGGCAATTTGGTGTCCATTGTTGAGCATATGCGCGAAACGGGCACCCAGACAGCCGAAAACCTGACGGCAGCTTCGGACACCCTGAAGGAGCGCAACACCGACCTGCGGACGGAACTCAAGGAATCCAGCGATGCACTTGGAAGCGCCGCCGAGGCCTTCTCTGGCGAACGGGCGCGCATCAAGGACGAAACCGAAGGCGTGGTGAAGAACCTCAATCAGGCTTCAGACACCATGAGCAAGGAAGTTGACCGCTTTGCGCTCAGCTCGATGGAAGCCGCAGCGCGCCTTGATGCCGCCAGCCAGTCCCTGATGGACCAGACCGAGCGGGCGCAGACGGAAATGAAATCCTCCGTCGACCAAACGCGCGACGAACTGGCCGCCAGCATGGAGGAAATCTCCAACAAGGCAGCAGAGCGCATCACCTACCTGCGCGAAGAGATGCAGGCCACCCTCGCCCGCGTGTTGGAGGAGTATACCGACACGGCCGAGCAGGCAGAGAAGGAAAGCGCGCTTCTGGCCATGCGCATCGGTACCGAAGCCGACAAGATCGCCAAACAGGCCAACCAGTTCATGGACCATACGGCCCAGATCGAGCAGCGCATCGCCAGCGCCACCAAGAATGACTTCGCCCGCACATCCACGCTGTTGATGGAAAGCCTGCAGTCGACCTCCATCGACATCAACAAGGCCATTTCCACGGACCTGCCGGATGATGTGTGGGAAGCCTATCTGGCGGGGGACCGATCTGTCTTCATGCGCCGGTCGCTCAAGATCGCAGACCGCAGCACCCGCAAGACCATCGCCGACAAGTTCAAGACAGACCCGGAATTCCGCGAGGCGGTTACCCGCTATTGCCGCGATTTCGAGGGTATGATGGAACGGGCGATGCTGGGGGACCGCGGCAGCGCCATGTCTGTCACATTGATTTCGTCCGATATGGGCAAGCTGTATATTTTGCTAGGACAATCGCTCAAGAAATTCGGCTAAGCCATTATAAATAAAGCGAGTACGGGAGGGGAGCCTATGCGCGCGCACATCATTGCGGCACTTGCCACCTGTAGCCTTCTTTCAGGCTGCGGTACTGAAGAAGCCAAAGACCAAAGCCCGGTTCAAGCGCCCGAGAAGATCGAATGGCGCATGACCAGCACCTACCCCAGCACACTCATCCAGTTGGGCACCATGGGCAAACGGCTGGAGCGTGAAGTCAATGCCATTTCAGGCGGCAATATCACGCTCAAATTCTATGAGCCCGGCGTGATTGCCCCGCCCTTCGAGACCTTCGATGCCATCAGCTATGGCGCGATCGAGGCAGGCTGGTCCACTCCCGGCTATTGGGCTGGCAAGGACAGCGCACTGCAGCTGTTCTCTGCGGTTCCCTTTGGCCCCTCCGCGCCAGAATATCTGGCCTGGATTGATTATGGTGGCGGACGCGAACTGTTCGAGGAAGTCTACCACAAGCACAACATCCACAGCATCCTGTGCGGCATGACTCCGCCTGAAGCCTCAGGCTGGTTCAAGAAGGAAATCAAAAGCATCGATGACTTCAAGGGCCTCAAGATTCGCTTCTTTGGCCTGGGCGCCAAGGTGATGGAGGAAATCGGCGCCTCCCCACAGCTGATTGCGGGCGGTGAGATCTATCAGGCGCTGGAGCTGGGCACCATCGACGCAACCGAGTATGCCATGCCGGCTGTCGACTACCGCATGGGCTTCTATCAGGTAGCCAAGCATTATTATTTCCCCGGCTGGCACCAGCAATCCACCTTCTTTGAGCTGATGATCAACCTGGATGGCTGGAACAGCCTGTCGGACCTACAGAAAACGCACATCGAGGCCACATGTTCATCGAACATCCGCTACGGCATTTCCGAGGGCGAGGCCTTGCAGGCAGACGCCATGGCCGCCCTTGAAGCCGCAGGTGTGCAAATCCACACTTGGTCACCGGAAATTCTGGCTGAGCTCGAAGCCGCCTGGAACAAGGTCGCTGCCAGGATGGCGAGCGACGATCCCGAGTTCGCCCGCGTCTGGGAAAGTCTGCAAGCCTTCCGCAAGAAATACAAAGCCTGGTCCGACCGCGGCTACCTGAAGGAATGAGGGTTATGGAACGCCTCTTATCCTTCGCAGCAAAGCTGGAACGCATCAGCAGCGCCATTGGCCGCCTTGCTGCCTGGGCTATTATCGCACTCGTGCTGGTGATCATGACAGATGTGATCCTCAGGCGCTGGTTCGTGATCGGCTCCACCAAACTGCAGGAACTTGAATGGCACCTGCACGGCTTTCTGTTCCTGCTGTGCCTTGGCTGGGCCTACACAAAAAACGCCCATGTACGCATTGAGCTGGTAAGCGAACGCCTGAGCGCCCGTACCCGCGCCTGGTTTGAGCTGGTCGGCTGTATCCTGTTCCTGCTGCCGTACGTCAGCGCGGTGCTGTGGTTCGGCTATGACTATGTCAGCTACAGCTGGGCCTATAATGAAGCCTCCGCCTCGCCCACAGGCCTGCCCGACCGCTGGATCATCAAATCGGCGATCGTCATCGGCTTCGCCGTTCTTGGTATTGCCGCCATTTCGCGACTACTGCAGGCCGTTGTCTTCCTTTTCGGTAGCCCTGAGCAGGCAGAACGCACGCCTTTCTCCCAAACTGAACCACAGACGGGGGAAAGCTGATGGATATGCTGATCGAATATCTGCCATTCCTGATGTTCCTGGTGCTGACGCCGTTGCTGTTCTCCGGCTATCCGGTCGCGTTTGTGCTTGGCGGTGTTGGCCTGGCCTTCTGGCTGCTGGCCGTGGCGCTGGGTCTTGAAAATGAGAACAGCTTCTTCCTGATCATCGGCCGCATTTTTGGCGGCGTGGTGAACAAGCAGGTGTTGGTGGCCATTCCCATGTTCATCTTCATGGGGACCATGCTGGAGAAAAGCGGTGTGGCACGCTCGCTGCTTTACACCCTGCAATTGATGACCCGCCGCATCCCCGGCGGCCTGGCGCTGTCTGTCACGCTCCTGGGCGTGATCTTGGCAGCCACCACCGGTATCATCGGTGCTAGCGTGGTGATGATGACGCTGCTGGCCCTGCCGATTATGATTGAACGCGGGTACGACAAGGCGCTGGCGTCCGGCACCATCGCGGCCTCAGGCACGCTTGGCATCCTGTTGCCGCCGTCCATCATGCTAGTGGTGATGGCGGACCTGTTGTCCACGTCCGCTGGTGGGCTTTTCATGGCCGCCATTGGCCCCAGCCTCGTGCTCGCGGTTTTATATATGGGCTATATCCTGATCCGCACCAGCCTGAACCCGGCGCTTGCGCCGCCGCTTGGCGCCGAAGCCGCAAAAGGCCAACTGACAGTTGGCCGCATCGTCAAAAGCTTTGTGCCACCCATTCTGCTGATTGTTGCTGTGCTTGGGTCCATCTTTGGCGGCATCGCCACACCAACGGAAGCCAGCGGCGTGGGAGCTGCGGGTGCCCTGATCCTGGCTGCTGCGAACAGAAAACTTAGCTTCGCGACGCTCAAGAACGTTGTCGAACAATCAGCCCTGACATCCACCATGCTGTTTGGCCTGTTTGTCGGGGCCACAGCTTTCTCGTTCGTCTTCGCGCTTCTCGGTGGGCACGACCTGATCCTGCACCTGATGGAAACCTCAGGCGCCGGTCCGTGGCTGATCCTTGGGATCCTGATGGTAACCGTCTTTGTGCTGGGGTTCTTTTTCGACTGGATCGAAATCACCCTGATCATCCTGCCTGTGTTCGCGCCCGTCATCTCGCAACTGGATTTCGGCGATCACCTGTCGGACCCAAGCCATGTGCTGCCGTGGTTTGCCGTCCTGATGGCAGTCAATCTGCAGACCAGCTTCCTGACACCGCCCTTCGGCTTTGCCCTTTTCTATATGAAGGGTGCCGCCCCGGCCTCCGTAAAGCTTACAGATATCTATCGGGGCATCGTGCCCTTCGTTCTGCTACAGCTTCTGGGGTTGATCATGCTGCTGATCTGGCCGGAAATAGCGCTTTGGCTGCCTGCTGCCATGGCTTCATAGCAAAAGAAAAAGGGACGCTGGCATGCGTCCCTTGATATATCCCGGATATACGAAACGAATCACTTCGAATCAGATTCGTTCGATTCGATTCCTTCAACCGTCTGCAGCTTGCCGATCAGATAATCCAAGTTTTCAGTATCCACATCATCTTCAACAGCCGTGAGAACCCGTTCGATCATCAGTTGGCGATACATCTCCCGGTCATCACCGCCGGTCTCCAGCATTTCGTCGGCAACCTCAAGCGCAGCCCGTGCCATGGGCAGGAATTGTGGCGGCATCTTGGCCACTTCAAACAGACGCTTCATGCCTAGCTCGCCTTTGTCGTGAACAAGCTTGTATGCGTTACTGACGGGAATACCCACCTTCTTGGCCAGTGCCACTTCGAAGAAGGTAGTGTCGCCCATGCAGAGCGCCCTTAGCATCAGTGTGGGTGTCAGGCGGCCATTTTCAGCCAGCTGGTCAACCAGTTCCTGCACAGTGGCGGATTTCTGGCCACCTTCCAGAAGCGACACTGTAGCCTTCTCACGACTTTCCAGCAGAAGGTCTGCCGCCATAGCAGGCGAAACCTCATGGTGGGTCATGATGTGGTCGCGGATCTTCTCGGACACCATGGTCACAAGACGTTCGGCGACACCGATTGGCAGTTCGCCGCGCAGCGCCATCGGTGTTTTGACCGCGTCGCTATCGCTGAATTTCTCAAGAACCTTGTCGTAGGTCTTCTCTGCGATCCTTGCCGCTTCATTGCCGACAAGCGTCGCGACAACTTCTTCATTGCCAGAGTCAGCCAGCGCGTCCGCCACATCTTCAGAAACATCCTTGCGGCCTGCTACAGCTTTCTGGACCGAAACCCCTTTGGTGCGAACGATTTCAATCAGGTCCTGATCTGTCAGGACACTTGAGAATTCAACGACCGGCAGCGCGACCTCGTCCACGTCCTTCGCAAGAGACGTCGCAACATCGCGCGGTACGTCAGGGTTTTCCTTCAGGCTTTCAGCCAGCGCGTGCCGAACCCGGACTGAAGCGTCCTTGAGCATCACGCGGAAAATGTCTTCCGCGATCTTGCGTTCCCCTTCCGTAAGCGCCGCATCACCAAAAGTTGACGCTACCTTGGCGGCCGCCGCTGCCCGGTTATCGACGTTCGGATCCTGCAGCAGTTTCGCGACATCGGCGCTGGAAAGCTTGGTACTGTCTGACAAGGCCTTATCCCCACTCATGTAATTTCATATGAACGCTACGGTAAACAAGTTAAGCGCCAGTTAAAAGGGCGTGTCCGCCTGAATTTGTGAAAACCACAGCCCTCTCCCGATTTTGACTATAGTTTCCTTGAGCCTGCGCCGTTTAGCGGCTAGCATGCGCAACAATTTTAACCGGACGGGCCTACCGTCCCAAGAATATTTTGTCTGGGCAAGAAAATAATAATGCGCCCGTCAACAGGGGAAGCTTTGAGTTATGTATAAACGATTACTGGGAGCCTTGACCGCAGTCTTTGCACTAAGTGGGACAGTGCATGCTGCAGAACAATCATCCTTCCAACAATTCCTGGATGATTTCTCCATGATGGTGAACGACGCTGTTTCACCTTTCACAACGAAATTCTCTGAAATCATTTTCTATCCAATTCCTATGGATTGGCTGGTTGACGGTGCTCCTGGACTGCCTGTCATTGTATTATGGCTTTTTTCTTTTGCGCTGTTTTTCACCATCTATATGGGTTTCATCAACTTACGCGGATTCACGCAGGCCTTTCGGATCGTAAAAGGCACTTATGACAACCCAGATGACCCTGGTGAGGTGACCCACTTCCAGGCGCTGACAGCGGCCCTATCCGCAACTGTTGGCCTTGGAAACATTGCGGGTGTCGCAATCGCGATCTCCGTTGGCGGCCCTGGTGCCACTTTCTGGATGATCCTGGTTGGTCTCTTTGGGATGACCAGTAAGTTCTGCGAAGTAACGCTTGGCCACAAGTACCGCGACATTGACGAACATGGCGTGGTTTCCGGCGGCCCGATGAAATATCTGTCCAAAGGCCTTGCGGGCCTCGGTATGCCGAACCTGGGCAAAACCCTGTCCGTCATCTTCGCCCTGATCTGTATCCTGGGCGCGTTTGGCGCAGGCAACATGTTCCAGGCCAACCAGGCGACATTCCAGCTGGCTGCGATTGCGGCTGAATTGACGGGCGGTGCAGACAGCTTCTTCGCCGGCAAAGCCTGGATCTTCGGCCTGATCTATGCTGGCCTGCTGTCCTTCGTGATTGTTGGTGGTATCCGCGGTATCACGCACGTGACTGAATTCCTGGTGCCTATCATGGCGGCCGTCTATGTCATCGCGGCGCTGGCGATCATCGGAGCAAATATCACTGATGTACCGGCTGCTTTCGGCCTGATCTTCAAAGGCGCCTTCACTGGTGAAGGTGTTGTTGGTGGTATCCTTGGTGTGCTGATCATGGGCCTGAGGCGGGCGACCTTCTCGAACGAGGCAGGCCTTGGTACGGCGTCCATCGCGCACGCTGCCGCCAAGACCAATGAGCCTGTGGCTGAAGGCCTCGTGGCGCTGATTGAGCCGTTCGTTGACACGGTTGTGATCTGTACCATGACGGCGCTGGTGATCATCCTGACAGGCGCTTACCTGCAGGCTGGTGATTTTGACGGTATTGCGCTGACGTCCATGGCGTTTGATAGCTTCTTCGATGGCTTCCGTTATGTGCTAACGATTGCTGTGCCGATGTTCGCCTTCTCCACCACCATCACCTATTATTATTATGGTGAGCGGGCGCTGGATTACCTGACGAAAGGCGGCCACAAGCAGGCAACCAACATCTATAAAATGTGTTACCTACTGGCCATCGTTGTCGGTTCCGCGATGCAACTTACCGCCGTGATGGACTTTGCCGATGCGGCCCTGCTGGCCCTCGGGTTCCCGAACCTGATTGGCGTGTTCCTGCTGCGCAAGGAAGTGAAAGCACTCCTGAACGATTATTGGGGGCGCCTTAAAGCTGGCAAGATCAAACCTTATGTTCCCGGAGCAAATGAAAGCGGCAAACTGCCACAGGAGACTTGATCTTCATTCATGTGCTATTAAGTAAGGAACTGGAATATGTGGCGGGGGTTACCCCGCCACAACGCTATTGGGAGCTTGTGTTATGAAAAAGACTTTTGCCACTCTTGCGCTTGTTGCTGCGCTATCGCCTTTTGTCGCCCCTGCCACCATTGCAGACGATGACCCTACATCGACGGCAATCTCTGACGGCGGCGATGCCACCAAAGGCAAGCGCCTCTTCAACCGCTGCAAGGCTTGCCATAACCTGACAGCTTCCGACCGGGCCAAATTGGGCCCCAACCTGGATAATCTGTTCGGCCGTACCGCTGGAACATCCGAGAGCTTCACCCGCTATTCGAAAGCACTGACGGAGGCCGGTTTTGTCTGGACAGAAGAAAAACTGGACGCCTGGCTCACCAGCCCCAAAACATTCCTGCCTGGCAACAAAATGCAGTTTGCCGGCCTGCGAAAAGAACAAGACCGCAAGGACCTGATGGCCTATCTGCGGGACGCGACAACCGGCGCGGAATAAGATATATCGGACCATCCGCGGCCGACATGTGAGGACACATTTGAATGAAACGCCTACTAGCAACTTTATCCCTGCTGCTGATGATCGTTGTGCCTGCGAAAGCTCAAGGCGACCAGGCCGTTGACGATGCCCGCGGTGCGATCGACTTCATCCAGCGGATTTCCGACGAAACCATTGCTGTCTGGAGCGATTCAAAAATGACAGAGGTGGAGCGTTATAACGCCTTCCGCGCCATTTTTGAGGAAGCAACAGACATTGAACTGTTGGCCCGCGGCATGCTGGGGCGCCACTACCGTACCGCTACGAGCGAGCAGCGCGACGCCTACATGAAAGCCATGGGAGACTATATTGTTTCCGAATTTGACAAGCGCATGGCTCAGATCGGTTTCAAGACCCTTGCTGTAACCGGCACCAAGGCAGCACCTGGCAAACATGGACACCTGTTTGTAAGCACGGAAGTTGAGCGCGACGAAGGCGAGCCTATCCTGGCAGACTGGCGAGTTCGCAAGAAAGACGGCAAGTTCCAGATCGTGAATCTGGAGTTTGAAGGCATCAACCTGATGATCACCAACCGAGATGTATTCTCGTCAAAGGTCAAGGACGACGGCATGGACGGTCTGATCAGCTGGCTGAAAGCACAAAACACCGCGCCACAAGCCGTTCAGGGCGCAAGCTCGGAATAAATCTAGTGCGCCGCCTCGAGGCTACACTCGAGGCGGAGGCTCCCCGCCGTATTATAAAGCGCGGCCTCAAGCGCGGCCTCCCTGCCCGCTGGCACATTCACCGCAAACCGCGTGCGGTAATCAAACGCCCCATCATCCAGCGGCACACGTCGGCTGCTCATACGCACGATGTTTGCGTCATAGTCCACCAGCACTTCGCTGATGCGCGCCACAAGCCCCGGGCGGTCACCGCCCTTGATTTCCACCAAATGCGTGATTTCGCCATCGGCGCCACGCTCCAGATCATAATGGAAGCTTGAGACGGTGATTCTGGCCCCATTGAGCAACGCGAGCTCTGCCAAGCCTTTCTCCAGGTCTTCCCGACTGGTGTCAGCTTCAAACGTGGCAATACAGGAAAACTCAAACGCCTCGCCCAGTACCGCGAACGAGCTGTCCGCTAAATTTGCCCCAATTTCAAAGAGATAGCCAGTTACAGCGGACACGACACCTGTCTGGTCACGGCCGATGATCGAAATAAGAAAAGATGTTGGGTTTTGAGCCGTCACGGTGGCACTCCTAGAAAAAGGTGGTGTTTTGCTGCGAGTTTGCTAAATAAACGCCGCGCACACAATCAATGTTTTTTACATTGCAGACTGCAGAAAAAATTCGCAACGAGACCGGCAGGATCGTTGCCTGAACAATCGCATCAGGCCAAAGGCATCAGGCCAAACGCAACAGGATGGTAACTCATGGCTGAACAACTTCTTCACCTTGTCTTCGGCGGACAAGTGACTGACCCACAGAAACTGGAATTCGCTGACCTGAACAAGGTCGACATCGTTGGCATTTACCCAAGCTACACTGAGGCTGAAGCGGCCTGGCGCAGCGTAAGCCAAGCAAACGTTGACGATGCCATGACCAAATATGTGGTGGTGCACCTGCACAAGCTGTTGCAGCCCGAAGAATAAACTCCGGGCTCTTTCCAGCTGATTTTCTGTAAAGTCTTGGGCCCTGCGAAAAGGTGGGGCCCGGGAATCAGGGATCGCGAAACGCGATCAACCCGTTAAATGGCGCTTGCCGCGCCGTCGAAATAGGCGCGAACGCCTTCTTCAATCACTTCGCCCTGGCGGTCATAAACCCCCATACGGCCAATCATTGTGTCGTACGCTTCCTTGCGGGACGTGGGATGCATCCGCTTCAATTCATGTGCGACCAGCCTGTGCAGGCCTTCATTGTTGATGGTATGGTTCATTCTATCTTCCATATACTCACTCGCTTTCTGTTCTTACTATTATGCTCTCCTGTATACCGCCACTTGAAGGCAGTTTTTTGACAGCAGCCTTACAATTAAAAGTATGGCTTTCAGACAAACGGCGGCGCCACCTACGTAGCACCGCCGCCAGAGATAGAAATAATATGGGAACTATCCTCAGGATTTCAAGGACTTGATCCAGGAATCCACGTTTTCCTCAAGGATGGAAAGCGGCACAGCACCGTTTTCAAGCACCACCTGGTGGAAACCGGCATAGGAGAATTTTTCGCCCAACTCGTCCATGGCCTTCTGGCGAAGCTCCATGATCTTCAGCTTGCCGACCATATAGGCCGTTGCCTGCCCCGGCATCACGATATAGCGCTCGATTGCAGCCACAACATCGCCCTTTGGGTTCGGTGTGTTTTCCGAAAGATAGTCAATTGCCTGTTCACGCGTCCATTTCTTGGAATGGATGCCAGTATCCACCACCAAACGGCACGCCCGCCATAGCTCCATCGCAAGGCGACCGAAGTCTGAATAAGGGTCTTCATAAAAGCCCATGTCCTTGCCCAGCTCTTCGGTATAGAGGCCCCAACCTTCCGTGAAGGCGGTGAAGCGCGCAACACGCTGGAACAGCGGCACACCCTCGAGTTCCTGACTGATGGAAATCTGGAAATGGTGGCCAGGAATGCCCTCATGGTACGCCAGTGCCTCCAGCTGATAGATCGGCATGAAGCTCATATCGCGCAGGTTGGCATAGAAGATACCAGGACGGGAGCCGTCTGGCGCCGCGCGATTATAGAAGGCCTTGCCAGCGGAATCTTCTCGGAACTTTTCCACCGCACGCACTTCCATGGGCGCTTTTGGCGTCAGGGTAAAATACTCGGGTACCTTGGCGCGCATGCCGTCAATGAGGTCACGGGCTTTCTGGAGGTACTCCTCTTTGCCCTCCTCCGTGTTCGGATAATAGAACTGCGGGTCTGACCGGGTAAACTCGAAGAACTCCTGCAGCGTGCCCTCAAAGCCGACTTTGTCCATGATCTCCCGCATGGCGGTGTGAATGCGTTCCACATTCTCAAGACCCACATTGTGGACCTCATCCGCTGTCATGTCGGTGGTCGTCATGTTTTTCAGGGCTTGGGCATAGAAAGCGTCCCCGTCCGGGAACTTCCAGGCGCCGTCGTCCGTGGTCGCTGTGGCTTCCAGCTTCTTGAGCTCGGCAATCAGTGCCTCATAACCCGGCTTCACCCCAGCCAGAAGTGCCGCCGACGCTTCAGCCACCAGGGCATCCGCCTCAGCTTCCGGCAGCTCAAGCCCAGCAACCTTCTTGCGGAAGTCGGCAAGCAGCACGCTGTCTTCACCACTATCATCAAATGGCGCGCCCTTCAGGAGGTTTTCAGACGCCTCGATCACGTAAGGATAGACGAACTTGGGTGCCTGGATGCCCATGCCTGCGCGCTTCTCAAGCGACGCAACCAATTGGCCCATCAGCGCCTCGACGCCGTTGAGGCGCTTAATATAGGCCTTGGCATCATCCACACTGGTGACCCGGTGAACGGTCATCAGGTGGCTCGGGATGCCCGTCTGCCACCCGAACATCTGGTTGACCGGATAGCCGTAATCCCGCCAGCGATCGTTGGCGATGGTGCGCTCAGCCGTAATCTCGAAAATGCGGTAGCTCAGTTGGTTCTTCTCATTCAGGCTATCGAAATTGAAGGTCTTCAATGTTGCCAGTTGGTCCTTGATCAGCTGCAGCTGTTCGTCGGCGGCGGCTCCTGTCAGCTCCGGCCATTTGTCGTTGTTGCTGCGATCACCCAGGCGCTCTGCCATCAATGGGTTCAGTGCAAGCCGTGCTTTCATCGCCTCGTCAAAGAAAGCGGTGATCTGGGCATTAACGTCCTGGACCTGCTCGGTGGCCTGGCCTTCCTGTGCGGTCTTGGTGTCTTTCGCGGGTTCGCAAGCAGCCAGTGCCAGCAATAGCGCTACAGATGAAACAGTGTTACGAAACATGATATCTCCCTTATGTCGCGTTAGCGGTGCCCCTGCTAAAAAACCTAAATTTCTTAGGGCTTGGTAAGCTTTTGCCAACTTATGTGCGCTAGAGTGACGCTTGCGTGCGATAAATTGCAAGCTTTGTTGACAAAGGTGCCTGAGATGCCTATCTGACGCATCAGTAAAGGAGTCGGAAGCTAAAATGCAGTATGATCCAAAAGTAACGAAAAATCCTCTGTTCACGATTGGCCAAGTGGTTCGGCACCGCTTTTTCCCATTCCGCGGCGTGGTTTTTGACGTGGACGCAGAATTTTCCAATTCCGAGGAATGGTGGGAATCCATCCCGGCAGAAATCCGCCCGGCCAAGGAACAGCCCTTCTACCACCTGTTCGCTGAAAATGAGGATTCAAGCTATGAAGCTTACGTATCCCAGCAGAATTTGGTAGCGGACGATTCAGACGAACCAGTGAACCACCCGGATGTGGGGGAACTGTTTGGCCAGCTGGACAAAGGCCTTTATGAATTGAAGGCGATCCCGCGCCACTAAGGCACCGGAGCGTTATATTTCAAGCATAAAAAAAAGCGGCCACCAGGGCCGCTTTTTTATTGGGTATTGGCGTCAGGCCTTAGGCAACGAAAGCCGCCAGAAGCGCCATTACCAGAACAACAGCAGCAGTACCGCGTACAGTCGCTTTCATGAAACCTTCGAACGTCCGTTCCTGTTCTTTGATATCCATCATTTTAGCTCCAATAGACTGGCACTGCAGCGTGCCCTTAAACCATCTCGACCGCTCTATAGCGCAACCAGCGCCCGAGGCCAAGCCCTATCCGCGACCTTATGACACAGTTCTTTCAAGACACGCCTGCAACTGGGCCGGTTCGATGTTGCCGCCGCTGATCACGATCACTGTTGTCTTACCCTGGCAGGCCACTTTACCCGCCAGAAGCGTCGCCAGCGACGCCACGCCGCCAGGTTCACCCACCAGCTTCATGCTGATCGCCGCATAGGCCACAGCGTCCAGCGCCTCATCGTCGCTGACGGTCACGCCCTTGAGTCCCAGATTCCTCATGATGGGGAACGTCAGGTCCCCGGCGCTGGGGGTTAAAAGCGCATCGCAAACAGACCGCGCACCGAAGTCCACCTGCTCAATGGTGCCGCTGATGAGCGACCGGGTCACATCGTCAAAGGCTTCAGGTTCCACCACATAGCCGTCCAGGCCCGGGAAATGCTTAAAGAGCGCCATGTAGGCGCCAGAGCACAGGCCGCCACCGCCACAGTTGATCACCGCCTGGTCAGGCGTGATCCCCATGGCCTCGAGGTCCTCGGCGATTTCAAGGCCCACCGTGCCCTGCCCCGCCATAATGAAGGGGTCGTTATAGGGCGGCACCACCGTGGCACCGCTGTCGCCCACAACGCGGGCCGCAACCTCTTCGCGGTTTTCATTATAGCGGTCATACAGAACCACGTCCGCACCATAGCCGCGGGTGTTGGCTAGCTTCAGCTCAGGCGCGTCCTTGGGCATCACGATGGTGGCCTTGATACCCAGCAGTTCAGCCGCATGAGCGATGCCCTGAGCGTGGTTGCCGCTTGAGAAGGCCACCACACCGCGAGCCTTCTCTCCATCCGACAGGCGTGACAGGCGGTTATAGGCGCCCCTGAATTTGAAAGCGCCAACACGCTGCAGGTTTTCAGGCTTGATCAGCACCCGGCCACCCACGCGCGCATTCAGCGCCGGGCTTTCGATCAGCGGCGTCCGAACCGCCACGCCCCTGATCTGTTCTGCAGCACTTAAAATATCATCATAGCTGATTGCATAAGTCATTTTGGGGCATCCTCGCCATTCTGTTTTTTTGATTTCTTATAGTTGGCTTTTCGCGCATCCCACCAGCGGCCAATTTTGACCTCATACTTGCGCCTGAACCTGCGGACGACTGGGAAATCGACAGACAGAACCAGAAGCCCAAGAGGCGCCATCCAGAAGCCCAGAACCGGCAAGAACCCCAGGAAGCCCCCCAAAATAAGAAGAATGCCCACCACAATGCGTCCGATGCGCGTGGCAGGCATTACCCTTTTGACATGTTTTCTGACCATGAAATCTCGCGATACTAACCAACCTCGTTGATGGTTTTCCGCATGATTTCACCAATCTTGTCAATATCTGATTTGGATATATTCAGGGGCGGCGCGATCGCAATGTGGTCACCACTCATCCGCACCTTCAGGCCATTCTCGTATGACCGTTGGAATATCTCGCCCGCTCGCTTCATCGGCGTGCCGTCCTTATGGGCGAACGTCAGCGCGCTCATGAAGCCCAGATTCCGGGCGTCTGTGACCGTTTCGGCCTCAGCCAGATCATGGACCATGTCCTCGAAATAGCCCTCGAGCGCCCGGACATTTTCATAAACGCCCTCTTCCACGTACGCCTTCTGGGTTGCGATGGCCGCCGCGACCGCCAGCGGGTGCGCGGAATAGGTATAGCCGTGGAACAGCTCCACACCCGCTTTGGTTTCGTCCATGAAGGTGTCGTAGATTTCCTTCTGCACCGCCACGGCACCCATGGGTACGGCACCGTTATTGATGGCCTTGGCTGTGGTGATCAAATCCGGCTCGATACCGAAGCGTTCAGCAGCAGACGCATATCCGAGGCGCCCGAAAGCCGTAATCACTTCGTCGAAAATCAGCAGGATGCCGTGCTTCTTGGTAATCTCCCGCAGGCGCTCCAGATAGCCCTTCGGCGGGATATAGACACCGCATGAACCGGCAGCAGGTTCAACGATGACCGCCGCAATGGTGCTGGGGTCATGCAGGCCGATGATGTTTTCCAGCTCGTCCGCCAGATGGGCGCCGCCTTCCGGTTGCCCCCGGCTCATGGACATGGTGTTTGGGTCATAGGGGAACGGCAGGTGATCAACGCCCGGCAGCAAGGAACCGAAAAATTTCCGGTTGTTCACCATGCCGCCAACCGAGATACCGCCGAAGCCAACACCGTGATAACCGCCCACGCGGCCAATCAGGCGCGTGCGCTGGCCTTCGCCTCTGAGCCGGTGGTATCCAAGCGCGATCTTGAGCGCCGTATCCACGGATTCGGAACCCGAGTTCGTGAAGAAGAAATGGTCCAGGCTGCCTGGCATTGTGGCCTTCAGCATGTTGGCAAGCTCGAACGCGCCCTTATGCCCGAAGGCAAAGGCTGTGGAATAATCCAGCACGCCGGCCTGTTCCCTGATGGCTTCAACAACCTTCGGGTGATTATGCCCCAGCGCACAGCACCACAGGCCGGACGACCCATCGATCACCTCGCGCCCGTCGCTTGTTTTATAATAAAGCCCGTCAGCGCTCTCGAGAATGCGCGGGTTGGCCTTGAAATCCTTGTTTGGCGTAAATGGCATCCAATAGGCAGCCAAGTCGTCATTCACTCGTTTACTTTGGTCATTCATGACACACCTCATCTGAATGGAGAGGCCCGCAGGCCCCTCCAGAAAAATGATAATCTTTTAGTTACAATCAGTTAGGCGTAAGCCCTAGCCGCCAAAGCGGTAGGTAAACTTGGCGCCAATCGTCCGTGGACGGCTGATACCGAAACCGTGGCCAGGGAAGAAGTCCCCGCCTTCGGCTGTGCCGTCATAATACATGCGGTTAAAGATGTTCTCGACGTATGCGACAACAGACCAGCCATTGTAGCTTTCATACCCAACACGGGCCGAGAAATCAGACCAACCCTCTTGGGCGTAGATATCGATGTTATCGAGACCGCCATAGGTTTTGGTCTGCGTCCGCCAATCGATGGACGCGTTGACTTCACCGCTATCACCAATCGCCCGGTGGTAGGCCAGGAGGCCAGAGAAGGTAAACTTCGGCGTACCCGGCAGCGTGTTGCCATCAACACCTTCAGCAACAACCGGATCAACATCGCTGATCTCATTGTCGTTGTAGGATGATGAGACAAACAGGTCGAAGTTTTCGCTCAGGATCGCCTGAACCGTACCTTCAATACCCGTTGCTTTCACTTTACCCACGTTGGTTACCCGCGTGCCCTTGTCGAAATAGTTCAGCTGCAGGTCTTTGTAGATGTAGTGATACACGGCCATGTCCATACGGATACGGCGGTCGAGCATGTCACCCTTCACACCCAATTCGTAGGACCAGACAGTCTCTGGCTCGAACTGGTTGAGGGTTGCGTTTTCGGCCACCAGATCATCAGTGATGTCGTCATCATCCGCTTCTACTGCGAAACTACCGAAGCCGCCTGATTTGAAGCCGCGCGTGGCGCTGGCATAGATCATCCAGTCGTCATTCGGACGATAGCGGGCGACAAAGCGCGGGGTGAAATCATCCCAGGAGCTCTTGCCGGTCACGAAACCGTCGGTGGTAACACCAAACGCCCAGAAAGGACCGAGGTCACTTTCGACCGGCAGAATCCAGTTGCCGAATTCCTTGGTGTCCTTGCTATACCTGAGGCCCATGCCAACTTCGAACTTGTCGTTCACAGCGTAGGTCAGGTCAACATAGGCGCCCCAACCTTCGAACTTGCCGTACACGTCGTTCGACTCCAGAAGGCCGATGGCATTTGGCGTGAATTCGCCATACTCATAGTAAGCAAATACTTCCGAACAGCTATAGTAGTAGTAAACCTGACACATGACTTCTTCGTCAGCGCGCTGGTCGAAGTGGGCGTCAATGTTTTCCTTGTAGTATGACACACCAGCGTACCAGCTCAGCGGCCCGTCACCATTGGAGACCAGGCGCAGCTCCTGCTCGAAATAGTCGCCGCTCTGGACCTGACCATAGTCGTTGAAGCCGATCGGCATGCCGTCGAAGTCTTCCGCATACTCATAGTCGTGGTCTTTGTAGCCCGTCAGGGACGTCAGCGTGGCAAAATCCAGATCCACGTTGAATTCCGCGCTCAGTGACAGGATCTCACCGCGGTCATAGTTACCCAGCTTCTGGTCGGCGCCCACATCACGTTTGTTACCGCCCGGCAGGACATTCTCTTCACCCAGCACGTTCTTCAGATGCTGGACGATCGAGAAGCCATCATTTTCCGGAACATCGTCACGGATCAGGCGGTAAATGGAGCCGGACTGGTCGCGGTCTTCATATTCCGCCATGAAAGTGGCGTCCCAGCTCTCGCCGCGAACAGCAGCTGTCGCCCGGAAGGCGGACTTGTCGTGCGACACCAGCTTGTCGTCATTTGGTGCGAATGTGTTGTCCACATATCCGTTTTCCTCGCTGTGGTAGGCCGCGAGGCGAAGGGCGAAATTATCGGACATCGGCAGGTTGATCGCGCCTTCGGCTTCAAAGATGCCGCGCTCGCCAAGGCCAACTTCCACATAGCCGTCGTTTTCATCGAAGTTCGGCTTCTGCGTATGCAGGCTCACGGCACCACTGATGGCGTTACGGCCAAACAGGAAACCCTGTGGACCGCGCAGCACTTCGGCGCGTGCCATATCGAACATGGAGGTTACAACAACCCCGTTGCGGCCCTGATAGAGGCCGTTCTTGAAGAAGCCGACAGAAGGGTCACCGCCGACACCAAAGTCATTCGTGGAGATACCGCGAATGTTGATATAGTCGATGAAGCTGTCTTTACTGTCGCCGGAAAAGCCCGGTGCGAATTTTACCAAGTCTTTCACGTCATCAAGGTTCACCCGTTTGGTGAAGGCGGCATCAAAGGCCGTGATGGAAACAGGAACGTCCTGCGTGGACTGGGCCCGTTTCTGCGCCGTTACCACAATTTCCTCAAGCGACAGACCGCCGCTGTCGGTGTCTTGCGCAAACGCAGTTCCGCTGGCAAACAGGATGGCGCCAAGTGACGCACCTGTGGCCAGGGCTCGATTGCGGGTTCTATGGACAGTTTTCATTTTCTGCTCCTCCCCTAAGGAATGGCCCGACATCTGTCGGGGTGTTTTAAGCAACATGTTCCGTCTCCAAACCTGCTGCTCTCATGTTTAACCAAAGGTGCGGAAGCGGCGGCGTTGCCGTTCAGTCACCCAGTTGTACTAGGGCTCCACCTCAAGCCCGGCGTCCTTGAGCACCTGCATCATAGGGCTCAAATTCTTCTCAAACTTCTTCCAGCGCCCAACCGACCGGGTGTGGGCTTTCTCACGCACCTGCGCGGCGCTTGCGGTCGTGACCGCCGCGTCCTGCTTGTGGAATTCCACGCATGCGTCCTGCCAGTCAAGGCCAAGGAAATCGATGATGCGGCGGGCATTGGGCTCCAGCTCCTGCACCACGTCCTCATACGCGACGTCCAGGATGCGGTCGCCCAGCAGCGTACGCCATTGGTCCATCAGCTTACGGTAGCGCACATGATGGCGCGCCATCTCCTGCTGGTCATAGGAATGATAGTATGCCTCGGCGAACAGCTGCTTGTAGCTTGCGAAACAGCTGTCCATCGGGTCACGCACGATATGAATGATCTTGGCGTTCGGTAGCGCGCTTGCGATCAGCGGCAGATACATATAGTTCACCGGCATCTTGTCGATGAAATGCTTTGCGTCAGGCTGCACCGACTTTGTCGTTTCAAGATACAGCTCACCCAGCGCCTTGACGTCCAGTTTGGGGGCTTCCCGGATGATGTCCGCCGTCATCGGCTTTGGCGAGCTCATCTCAAGCTGGCGCTTGATGCCCATGGTGAACTGCTGCAGCTCACCAGCTGATTCCACATCGCTGTGGGCGGTGATGATACGCTCCACCAGCGTGGTGCCCGTGCGGGGCTGGCCTACGATGAAGATCGGCGCGTCACTTGAAGCGCCCTCGCCGATACCATCAAGCCAGGCTTTGTCAAAAGATTGCTCAAGCGCTTCGAACAACTCGGCCTCCGCCTGCTCGTCATGCGGTACGGCGGCGCGGCGGGCGCGGGCGCCTGCCTCGTAGGCCGTATAGGCGTCATCCCAGGCCTCAAGGTCTTCATATTCCTTGCCGATGGCATAATTCAGGAACGCGTGGCTTGGGTGGCCCGATGGCATGCGGTCCGCGATCTTCTGCATCTCGGCGATATGATTTTCGTCTTCAGCCTTACCAAGGCGCGACAGCATCCAGTGCGCCATGCCGTCATCCGGCTTTTCCGCCAAAACGGCCTTCAAGGCTGCGCCCGCTTCATCCAGGCGCCCCAGGAACGTCAGCGCCTTGGCGCGGCTCAGGTCAAAGAAAGCAGATTTGCCTGCCGCCTTGGCCTTGTCAAACCAGGCCAGCGCGGCCTTCTGGTCACCCAAAAGACTGTGCACATTGCCGATAACGTCCAGAACCAGGGAATCGGTCGGGTCATTATCTTCTGCGTTGATGACGGCTTTTTCCGCCATGGTGAACTGACCCATCTTGGCGCAACAGCGCGCGAACTGGGCCCAGCCTGCGGCATGCTTGTCATCCAAAGACACGACATTCTTGAAAGCGCGGCGGGCGGTTGTCCAGTCGCCGCTTTCAATGCCCACCAGCCCCACCAGAAAATGGGCTTCGACAAGCTTTGGGTGATATTTGAGCACCAGACTGCAGCAGTTAGCCGCCTCAGTGAAATCGCGGCGCATCAAGGCCTGATATCCCCGGCGCAGGAACTTAGCCACATCCGCCTGCCCCATCTCTCGTGGGGCAGCGCCTGTCGGTTTCATTCCAATGGTGCCGGTATTTGAAGCCATGATCCTACCCTAGCGCGTCCTTCATTCGGTAATAGGCCATACCGATGGCCTGCAGGGGCTGAGCAAACAACTGCCCCCCTGGAAATGGAGGATGCTTGATTTTTGCCATGATATCAAAGCGTTCGAACTGTCCTGCGATCGCTTCGGCGATCAATTTTGCCGACATATGCGTTGCTGCCACACCGTGGCCCGAATATGCCTGGGCAAAATAGACGTTTGGCTTGATGCGGCCCACTTGCGGAATGCGGTTCAGGCCAATGCCCATATAGCCGCCCCAGCTATAGTCCACCTTGACGCCTTCAAGCTGCGGAAACACCTTGAGCATGTTGGGCTTAACGGCGGCCTCGATGTCACGGGGGTGCCGGCCCGAATATGTCGCAAGGCCGCCAAACAGCAGCCGTTTATCAGCCGACAGGCGGAAATAATCGAGCGCCCAGCGCTGGTCGCATACGGCATAATCAGACGGCAGCACACTGGCCACCTGTTCGTCGGTCAAGGGCTCGGTGGCGACAATATAGCTGCCTGCGGGCAGCACACGAGACGCCAGCTTTGGCACCAGCCGCCCCAGATAGGCATTGCCGCCCAGCACCACGATATCAGCCGTGATGCGGCAGGTGTCCATGTCGATCAGCACTTGGTCGCCCTGGTAATCCATTTTGGACACGCGCGCATTTTCAAAAACCTTCACACCCAGGTTTTCTGCCGCCCGGGCCTCGCCGCGCACCAGGTTGAGCGTGTGGCAATGCCCCCAGCCCATGTTGGTAACGCCGCCGATATAGCGGTCAGACCCCACGATGTCCTTCACCTGGTCGCGTTCGATCACTTTCTGCTCGGGCTCGTAACCGAAGCTGACCAGCGTATCCATGGCTTCCTTCAGCTCGTCCATGTCGCGCTCTTTCATCGCAGCGTCGAAATAGCCCCACTTCAGGTCACAATCGATGTCGTATTTCTCTACCCAGCCCTTGATGATGTCGACACATTCGACACCCATGTTCCAGGCTGCGCGGGCGTTATCCTTGCCGAAAACCTTCTCGATTTTCGACAGGTTCGATAGTTCGGGGCCATAGCCGCCAATCACCTGCCCACCGTTCCGGCCCGAGGCACCCCAGCCAATGTGGTTCTGTTCCACCAGCGCCACCTCATAGCCTCGTTCGGCCAGATGGAGTGCTGCGGCCACACCAGTGAAACCACCGCCGACCACGCACACATTGACCTTCATGTTGCCCTCAAGCCTTTGGAAAGGCTTCAGGTCATTGCAGGTCGCCGTATAATAGGATGGCGGCAGTTGGTCGCTATGGATAGAATCGCGAATACGCATAAGTCCTCTAGATAATTCTCAAATACTGTTCATAGTCTGCGACGCTGATCTGACGGTGGAACTCTTCCTCCTCGGACCGGCGGATGCGCAGGTAAAGATCCACGAAATCCCTGCCAAGATACTCTGGCATCACCTTGCCCTTCTCAAGCACGTCAAGTGCAATGAGCCAACGGGACGGCAGGACACCGTCGAAATCCACCAGGTCAAACTCACCCAGCGGCTCGCCCGGATCGGTTTTTTCCTCAAGGCCATGGAAGGCGCCGGCGAGGATCGCAGCCACCACCAGATGTGGGCATACGTCCGCGCCGCACACACGGTGTTCGAACCGGCGGTTGGCATCGTCCGAAAGCGGCAAGCGCACGCTCAGGCGGCGGTTGTTTTCGCCCCAGTTCGGCACCACGGGAGCGAACCACTCTGGGTCAAACCGGCGGTAACTGTTGGCATTGGGCGCAAAGAATGCGGTGGCTTCAGGCATGGTCTCCAGCAGGCCACCCACCGCACGCTTCAGCTTGGTTTCACCGCCCTCACCCGCGAAGATATTGCTGCCGTCAGCGTCAAGCACGCTGACATGGGCATGCAGGCCATTGCCAACTTCATCATAGGTGGGCTTGGCCATGAAACTGGCAAGCAGGCCGTGCTTCAGCGCCACAGCCTTGACCGCACGCTTCAGCAGAAGCGCGTCATCACACGCCCTTTCCACATCGGACGTGTGCTGCAGGTTCACCTCGAACTGGCCGTTGCCGTATTCGCACACCAGGCCGATGACATCGAGGCCCTGCGCACGGCAGCTTTCCTCGATTTCCTGCATCAGGCCTTCGAAATCATAATAGACGTCCATATTGTAGCAGTTCGCGCCGCTTGCGGCGGACATGCCGTTTGGTGGCGACACCGGCACCGGCGGCACTGAGCCTGCTTCAAACAGGAAGAATTCATACTCAAGCGCAATCACGGGGCGCAGGCGTTTTTCCGCATAGCGGTCCAACACGCGCTGCAGCACACTGCGGGGGTCCATAAAGAAAGGTGCACCGTCACTGTCTTGCATGGTCACCAGAATCTGGGCCGTCGGACGCGAGGCCCAGGGCACGCGCTTCAGCGTGCCTGGAACCGGCATGCAAATCCTGTCCGGGTCACTGCCATAATCATCCAGAATGGCTTCAGCATTCGAGCCGTTCGTTGTCAGGAAGGTGGTTGTGATTGGGAAAGGCACACCGGCTTTCGCCAGCTTCTTGAGGCCGGACACAGGCATCTGTTTGCCGCGGAAGATGCCGTTCATATCTGCGATCAGCACTTCCACCACTTCAATATCCGGGTTGTCCTTCAAAAAGGACTTAATTTCCTCACCAACTGGCATACTTGAACTACTCACTTTAGATCCCCGCCATACAGAGATATTTCACTTCAACATAATCTTCGATCCCGTAGCGCGATCCTTCACGCCCCAGGCCGGATTGCTTGACACCGCCAAAGGGCGCCACCTCGGTGGACAGGATGCCGGTATTGATACCAACCATGCCGTATTCCAGTGCCTCGGCCACGCGCCAAACGCGCGACAGGTCGCGGGCGTAGAAGTAGGACGCCAGACCAAATTCCGTGTCATTGGCCTGGGCAACCACATCAGCTTCGTCTTCAAACTTGAAGACAGGCGCCACCGGGCCAAAGGTTTCTTCGCGCGCCACTTTCATCTCACGCGTTACATCGCGCAGGATGGTCGGCTCAAAGAAGCTGCCGCCAAGCTCATGGCGCTTGCCACCAGCCACCAGCGCCGCCCCTTTATCGAGCGCATCTGTGATGTGTTCTTCAACTTTCTCGATCGCTGCTTCATTGATCAGCGGCCCCTGGGCCACACCTTCTTCCGTGCCGTTGCCCACTTTCATGGCAGCAACCTTAACAGACAGCTTTTCAACGAATTCATCATAGACGCCCGCCTGAACATACAGCCGGTTGGCACACACACATGTCTGGCCGGAGTTGCGGTATTTGGATGCCATGGCACCTTCAACTGCCGCATCGATATCCGCGTCGTCAAACACGATGAACGGGGCATTGCCGCCCAGCTCCAGCGATACTTTCTTGATATCGTCCGCGCATTGGCGCATCAGCACGCGGCCAACCTCGGTCGAACCGGTGAAGGTCAGCTTGCGCACCGTCTCGTTGGCGCACATTTCACCACCGATGTCGCGGGATTTCTTGCCTACAACAATATTCAACAGGCCTTTGGGCAGGCCGGCGCGTTCCGCCAGCTCCGCCAGCGCAAGCGCCGACAGCGGCGTCTCTGCCGCTGGCTTCACCACCACGGGGCAGCCAACAGCCAAGGCGGGTGCCACCTTCCTGGTAATCATGGCATTCGGGAAGTTCCATGGCGTGATCGCCGCCACAACACCGATCGGCTGCTTCAGTACGATGATACGCTTGTCAGCTTGGTGCTGCGGGATCACATCGCCATACAGGCGCTTTCCCTCTTCCGCGAACCATTCAATAAAACTGGCGCCGTAGGCGATTTCGCCGCGCGCTTCCGCCAGCGACTTGCCCATCTCAGCCGTCAGGATCTGCGCCAGGTCTTCCTGCGCATCCATGATCAACTGATACCATTTCTTCAGAACCCGGGACCGCTCAGCCGCAACCCGGCCACGCCAGTCGGCAAAAGCAGCCTCTGCAGCCTCGATCGCTGTACGGGTCTCATCCGCCCCCATATTGGGAAGCGTGGCAATGACGTCGCCGGTCGCCGGATTCTTGACCTCGAACGTTTCACCGCTCTCGGCATCCACCCAGGTACCGTCAATATAGCCCTTGTCCTTCAGTAAGGCACGATCACTCAGTTTCATCACAAAATATCCCCACTATTAATACCTAAAGGAAGTGTCGCTGACCGACAGCTTGAACAGTTTACTTAGAACACATTGTTCACGCCACCAGCAGCGACAGCCCTCTAGGCACGAGACAATGTGATCACAAAATATGATTAGTGTCAACACAGGCAGGACATTTTTGCTTCCACGCCGAAGCACAAGCCTCGTCAAAGGGACCAAAAATCCCTTTATTCTGCTGTTTATATAGCATCATAAAAGTTCACTTGACCCATTTTAAAAAATGTGATCACTTTATTGCCAAGTTATCGGCCAAAGGGCCGCGTTACCCATTTTTGCTTACAGGTGTATTCGTGCAGCAACAAACCAATCATACCGGCTCTTATTATGCCGCAACAGCCAACGACACGCAGGATCGCCCTGCCCTGACAGGCGACATCGAAGCCGATGTTTGCATCGTGGGCGGCGGCTTCACCGGCGTAGTCACAGGCCTGACGCTGGCTGAGCTTGGCTATGATGTGGTGATTCTTGAGGGCGCCAAGATCGGTTGGGGCGCCTCGGGCCGCAACGGCGGCCAAATCATCAACGGCTTCAGCCGCGAAATCGAATATATCGAAAAAACGGTGGGCCCGGAGGGCGCAACTGCTCTTGCATCCCTGGCTCTTGAAGGCGGAAACGTTATCCGCGAACTTGTCAGCCGCTACGGCATCCAGTGCGATCTCAAATATGGCTCTGTCCTTGCGGCTTGCACCAACAAGCAGTTGCGCGGCATGAGCGACGTGAAGGACATGTGGGCAGGCCGCGGCAGGAACGGCATCGAAATCCTGAACAGCCACGCGATCCGCGATCATGTCGGCACGGATAAATATGTCGGTGGCTGGATTGACCATAAAGGCGGCCACATTCATCCGCTTAATCTGGTGCAGGGTGAAGCCAGGGCTGCCGAAAGCCTGGGCGCCCGCATTTTTGAACAGACACGTGTCACAGAAGTGGACCATCAGGCAGAAACCCCCGTTGTGCACACGGAAGGCGGCTCGGTCAAAAGCCGATATGTTGTTCTGGCAGGTAATGCTTATCTCGGAAAAACCGTGAAACAGCTCTACCCCAAAATCCTGCCTGCCAGCACGCAGATCATTGTGACCGAGCCGCTTTCCGATAAAATGGCCAACGACATTCTGCCCACAGACATGTGCGTCGAGGACGCCAATTATGTACTCGATTATTTCCGCCTGACCGCAGACAAACGCCTGCTGTTCGGTGGTGGCACCGTTTATGGCGGTGAAGATGTGGCAGACGTTGAAAATGCACTGCGCCCCAACATGGAGCGCCTGTTCCCGGCCACGAAAGACCTCAAGGTTGAGTTCGGCTGGCAGGGCAACATCGCGCTGACATGGTCGCGGCTGCCCCATGTCGGGCGGCTTGGCGCGGGCACCTATTTCGCCCATGGTTACAGTGGCCACGGTGTGACCAGTTCCCATATGATGGGGCGGCTTGTGGCGCACGCGCTGCACGGCGACGCGACGGCGTTTGACGTGTTTGAAAGCATGCCCGCAAGAAGCTTCCCCGGCGGACAGCTTCTTAGTGTACCCTTGAGCACCCTTGGCTGCTGGTGGTACTCCATGCGGGACAAACTTGGAATATAGAAAAGGCTTAGGTGGGAAGTGGGGAATTTATCGATGACCGCAGAGCGACGAGTGTTGGGCATGAAACCGGAAACCCTGTTCCAGGCTTTCAAATACACCATCTACACGCTCATTTTTTTCAATCTCGTCTACTTCATGCGGGAAGAATATCTGGCAAGCGCGGTACGCTTCCCTGAAGGCGTTGGCTTCGGGATGCTTGTTGATGCTTTCTCCCAGTCGACTGACAGCTTTGCCTGGCTTGTGCTGCTGCTCGCGTTCGAGTTTGAAACCTACATTATCCCAGACGAAAAGCTTAAAGGGCCGCTGAAATGGGGCCTGAACCTGATTGCAGCCATCTGTTATGCCCTGATCATCCAGGCGCTGCTGGGCTATATTGCGCACTTTGAAGTCATTCTTGACTTCGCGCCCTATGCCCAAAGCACAGCGTGTGCTGCTGTTGGTTCTGTTTCCTCCATCGCGCTTGACCTCTATGAATTTGTCGACCTGACGGCCGAGAACTGCGGCACGCTTGATTCCACTGCCCTCTATTATCAGGCAGACCTGGACACGCTTTCCGACCGGGCAGGCTTCATCCAAATGGAAAAGCTGGCGATCATTGATGTCATCAACGCCTCCACATGGGTGCTGATTGTTGTCTTCCTGTGGGTGGACATCTTCCTGCAGCTTCGCGGTGAACTGACGGAAAAATTCTATAAGTGGAACGGTGTTGTGAAAGCCTTCCTGTATCTGACCCTGATGGCCTGCTGTGTCTATTGGGGCTGGCTGGGTGATCTGATGGGCTTCTGGGATGCGCTGTTGTGGATCCTGGCCTTCTTCTTCATCGAAATGAACCTCTTCAAGTGGCACGAATCGACGCCAGCAGAAGATGATCTTGTAACCGAGTCCGGAGACGCAGCATGAAGCCGATTGTTGCCATCGTATGCGATACCAACCAGCAGGGCCCGCATATCTACCATCAGGTGGGGGATAAATATATCCAGGCCCTGGTGCGCTGTGCGGACGTGACACCCGTGCTGATACCAGCCCTTGAGGACCCGATTGCAGCGACGGATATCTTTGCCATTGCCGACGGCATTCTGTTCACCGGCGGCTACAGCAACATCCAGCGCCACCATTATGGCGAAGATCCTGCGCCCGAAGGCGAACATGAAGACCCGCGCCGCGACAAGAACACACTGGCGCTGGTGAAAGCGGTGCTGGACGCCGGCGTGCCCATGCTGGGCATCTGCCGCGGCCTGCAGGAACTGAATGTGGCCATGGGCGGCACGCTTTACCCGCGTGTCCATGAAATTGAAGGCCGGATGGACCACCGGGAGGACAAGAACGCCCCGATTGATGTCCAATATGGCCATGCCCACGCTGTCAGCACAACGGCGGGCGGGCTTCTGGCACGCGTGACCGGTGAAAGCCGCTTCATGGTCAACACGGTGCACGGCCAGGCCATTCGCGACCTCGCGCCCGGCCTGAGCGTTGAAGCGCTGGCCGACGACGAGACCATCGAAGCCGTCTCGGTTGACGGCGCCAAAGAATTTGCCCTGGCAGTCCAGTGGCACCCGGAATGGAAGGCCTGGGACGATATGCCTTCCACCAAGATCTTTAACGCGTTCGGCGACGCCGTGCGCGGGCATAAGACCAAGAGAACCTGATTGAGAAGGACACGGCCCAGCAATGGGCCCTGGATAGGTGATCTATGTATGATGCAAAGCGCATCGAAGAGCTGGATAACTGGCTGAAATCTGAAAACATCGACGACATCGAATGTATGGTGGCGGACAACGCGGGTATTGCCCGCGGTAAATCCATGCCGCGCACCAAATTCATCGAAGGCATCAAGTCCCGCGGCCTGAAGCTGCCGGAAAGCGTGTTCGGCATGACCATCACAGGGGACTACGCCCTGAATGATCACTTGTCGGAAACAGAGCGCGACGTCATCCTGACGCCGGACCTGGACACGCTGTGCACGACGCCCTGGCAACCGGAACCAACGGCCGCAGTCATCTGCGATGCCGAACTTGAAAACGGCGACCCATGTGTCTTTTCACCACGTCAGCTCCTGAAACGCATCCTCAAGCTTTATGAGGACGAAGGCTGGCAGCCAATCGTTGCGCCAGAGTTCGAGTTTTACCTTATCGATCGCCAGGAAGACGTTGAATCTCTACCGATTTCTCCAGTTGGCGCCTCTGGCCGCCGTGACGTTGGGTCGGCCCCATATTCGATCGACAGCCTGGACGAATATGCCGCCTATTTCGACGATGTCTATGACGCGTGCGAGGCCCAGCGCATTGATGTGGACGAACTGATCCACGAAGCCGGCCCTGCCCAGTTCGAGTTTAACGTGACCCATGGCCCAGCGCTTCAGGTTGCTGACCAGTCGTTCCTGTTCAAACGCATCCTTCGGGCAATCGCCATTCGTCACAATATGTTCTGTACCTTCATGGCGAGCCCCTACCCCGATAGCTATGGCAGCGCCATGCACATCCACCAGTCGGTGGTGGATATCAAGACAGGCAAGAACATCTTCGCGAATGAGGACGGCAGCCATTCAGACCTTTTCCTGAGCCATATCGCCGGTTTGCAGAAATACCTGCACGAAACGATGCCGTTGTTTGCGCCGTTCGTGAACAGTTACCGCCGTTTCTCCATGGCCTGGTCGGCGCCGACCAACACCCACTGGAGCCGGGAAAACCGCTCTGTGGGCCTCCGGGTACCGGGCGGGCCGAAGGAAGGCCGGCGGGTTGAGAACCGCATCGCGGGCTCTGACGCCAACCCCTATTTCGCCATCGCCACGTCGCTGGCTTGTGGCTATCTGGGCATGAAAGAAGGCCTGGAGCCGCTGGCGGAATTCAAGGGCTCTGCCTACGAAGCGCGCGGCAAGGCGCTGCCACGGCACTTCCTTGAAGGCATGAAAAATATGCGCAGAAGCAAGGCAATTCGCGAAATCTTCGGCGAAGCCTTCGTGGAAACCTATCTCGATGCCAAGGAAATGGAATATGACAGCTATTCGTCAGTTCTGAGCCCTTGGGAAACGAAGTACCTCCTACTGACGGTGTAAGTTATGACTGAGTTAAGCAATCGTACCAAATTCTGGCAGAGCCAGGACGCAGAACATCACCTGCATCCCTTCACCAGCCACCCAGGCCTGCGTGAACGCGGTGTACGCATGATCACCGGCGCCAAGGGCGTGTATCTCGAGGACAGCGAAGGCCAGAAAATCCTGGACGGCATGGCTGGTCTCTGGTGCGCCCAGATCGGCTACGGCAATGAAGAAATGGTTCAGGCAGCCGCAGAAGCCATGCGGGGCCTCAGCTACTATAACCTCTTCTTCATGACGTCGAACCCGTACGCCACCGAGCTTGCGGCCAAGATTGCGGAGAAAACCCCGGGTGACGTCAATCAGGTGCTGTTTGCCTGCTCGGGTTCCGAAGCCGTCGACAGCGCTTACAAGCTGGTAAAATACTATTGGAACCTGAAGGGTCAGCCGAACCGCAAGCAGTTCATCGCGCGCGAACGAGCCTATCATGGCTCCACGACCGTTGCAGCTTCGCTTTCGGGCCTCACCGGCATGCACCCGCAGTTCGACCTGCCGATTGAAGGCATCCACCATGTGGGCCCGACGCCGCACCACTATAAGTTCGGTGGTGACTTGAGCGAGGAAGAGTTCTGCGACCAGTGCGTCCAGGCGGTTGAGGACAAGATCCTTGAGATCGGCCCAGAGAATGTCGCTGCGTTTGTGGGCGAGCCCGTGATGGGCGCTGGCGGCATGATGCCGCCACCTGAAGGCTACTGGCCACGCATTGAGGCGCTGTGCCGCAAGTACGGTATCCTTCTGTGGTGTGACGAGGTTATCACCGGTTGGGGCCGTACCGGTGAATGGTTCGGTTCCACCTACTATGGCATCCAGCCTGACATCATCACCATGGCCAAAGGCCTGTCGTCCGGCTATCAGCCGATTTCCGCTGTAGCGATGGGGGGCGATATCGCCCGCGAGATTGCCAAAAGCGACGACGAGATGGTGCATGGTTTCACCTATTCCGGCCACCCTGTGGCCTGCGCCGTGGCGCTCAAGAATATTGAAATCATGGAGCGTGAAGGCCTGGTGGGCACGGATGCAGCCAAGGCACGGATCGATTATTTTCGCACGCAGCTTGAGACACTTGCGGACCACCCGCTGGTTGGGCAGGTGCGCACTGTCGGCCTTCTGGGCGGGATTGAGATCGTCAAGGACAAGGCAACCAAAGAGCTGTTCCCAGATGAGCTGGATGTCGGCTTCAAATGCCGGGAGCACTGTTTTGGCAACGGCCTTGTAATGCGCCACGTGGGCAACTCGATGATCCTGTGTCCGCCACTGGTGATCACCCACGATGAAATTGACGAACTGGTTGCCAAGGCCCGCCTTGCGCTGGACCTGACAGCCAAAGAAATCGGCGTAATGTAAGGAGTTTGCCATGACGGATAAAACACTCGGATACTGGCAGGCCAAGGCCAAGGACGCCAGGATCCACACCCAGGCCTATATCGACGGCAAGCGCACAGACGCGGCCTCTGGCGAGACATTTGAGACCATCAACCCGGCAACCGGCGAGGTTCTGGCGAAGGTCGCATCCTGCGATGTGGCGGACGTGGACAAGGCAGTGGCTGCGGCCCGCCGCGCGTTCAAAAGCGGCATCTGGGCAGACCTGCACCCCACCGAGCGCGGCAAAGTGATGATCCGCTGGGCGGAGCTGATGGAAAAGCACGCCGACGAGCTGGCGGTGCTGGAAACCCTTGATATGGGCAAGCCCATCTCTGACGCCACATCGATCGATATTCCGGCGTCGATCAACTCCATCCGCTGGTACGGTGAAGCCGCCAACAAGGTGCTGGACGAAATCGCCCCCACCGACCCTGGCGCGCTCGCCATGATCACGCGGGAGCCCATCGGCGTTGTGGCCGCGGTTGTTCCCTGGAACTTCCCGCTTCTGATGGCCTGTTGGAAACTGGGCCCTGCCCTCGCGACCGGCAACTCGGTTGTCCTGAAGCCGGCCGAGCAATCACCCCTGACGGCGCTGCGGATCGCGGACCTGGCCGAAGAAGCCGGCATTCCAGCCGGCGTCTTCAACGTGGTGACCGGCCTTGGCCACACGGCGGGCAAGGCACTTGGGCTTCATATGGATGTGGACGGGCTGGCCTTCACTGGCTCAACACAGGTTGGCAAATATTTCATGGAATATTCGGGCCAGTCGAACCTGAAGCGCATTGCGCTTGAGTGCGGCGGCAAAAGCCCGCACATCATCATGGACGACTGCCCTGACCTGGACGCCGCCGCACAGGCAGCAGCCGGCGCCATCTTCTTCAACCAGGGGGAGGTCTGCACCGCAGGTTCCCGCCTGCTGGTGGACAGGAAGATCAAAGACAAGTTCATGGCCAAAGTGCTTGAAGCAGCCAAAAGCTGGGTACCGGGTGATCCGCTCAATCCAGCAACCAACCTGGGTGCTATTGTGGACGACAGCCAGTACCGCCGCGTGCTGGGATATATCGAGACAGCCGGCAAGGACGGCGGCAAACTGGTGGCGGGTGGTGCTGCCGCACGCACCGAGACCGGCGGCTATTTCGTTCAGCCGACAATCTTTGACGGCGTGACGCCAGAGATGACCATCGCCCGCGAGGAGATTTTTGGGCCCGTTCTGGCCGTGATCGAATTCGACGGCGAAGAAGAAGCGATCGAGATTGCCAACAACACTATCTATGGCCTTGCCGCCGCCGTGTGGAGCAAGGATATCAGTCGCGCCCACCGCATGGCACGCGCGCTTCAGGCCGGTACCATCTGGGTCAATTGCTGGGACCCGACAGGTGATCTGTCGATCCCGTTTGGCGGGTATAAACAAAGTGGTTTTGGGCGTGATAAATCGTTGCATGCGCTCGATAAATACACCAACCTCAAAACCACCTGGGTGCAGCTTTAAGCAAATCCGATTTGGGCGTAGCCAACAGGCTGCGCTCTACTTTTTTGGGAGAGACGATTAAATGGAAACAGCGGCGGAACTGAGCCACCAGGGCATACTCACGCTGATCCCCACACTTGTGGTTCTTGTGCTTGCGGTCACCATCAGGCGGCCCATTGAGGCGCTGATTATTGGCGCTGTCGTTGGCATCGTCATGCTTGATGGTGGTGATTTCGTCATCGTCACTGCCGAAACCACCATGCGCGTGCTCTCAGACGAGGACCTCATCTGGGTTATCCTGGTGTGTGGCGCCATGGGTAGCCTGATCGGGCTGTTGATCCGAACAGGAGCGCTCGCCGCCTTCGTCCAATTCGTCACCAAAAGGGTCAAAACCCGCTTCAGTGCGCTGATGGCAACCTGGGCCCTTGGCATTTCCCTGTTTGTTGATGACTATCTGAACAGCATTACCGCCGGCGCGGCGATGCGTAAAATCACAGACCAATACCGTGTCAGCCGCGAGATGCTGGCCTATGTGATCGACAGCACCGCAGCGCCTGTCAGCGTGATTATCCCGCTCAGCACCTGGGGGGTCTTTTTCGCCAAACTGCTGGAAGAAAACGGCCTTGCGGCTGAAGGCCAGGGCCTGTGGACCTATATCTCCGGCATTCCCTACATGCTGTACCCCTGGATCGCAATTTTCATCATTCCGCTGGTGGCGGCAGGCAAATTTCCCCTTCTGGGGCCGATGAAGAAAGCCGAATACCGGGCGCGAGAATATGGCCAGTCCATTCCCCCCGGCGCGGAACATGTACAGGCCGCGAACGAAACCATCGTCGAAAAAGAAGGCGTCAAACGGAACTTGTGGCTGTTTGTTTTGCCGCTTGTGGGCCTTGTAGGCTTCACCATCTATTACGACATGGATTTCCTGCCAGCCGTATATGCCACGCTGGCCCTGATGACACTCGCGATCATTGGCCTGCGCATTCTGGACCATCACGATACGTTCAACACCATCATTGACGGCTTCAAGATCATGGTTGAGGCTCTGGCGATCATTTTTGCGGCCTACATGTTGAAGGATGTCAACGAGCAGCTGGGCCTGACGAGTTATATCCTTGAGCTGACAACACCGTTCATGACCGCCACCACGCTACCGTTCATTGTGTTTGGCGTGATGGGCCTGATCGCCTTTGCGACAGGCTCAAGCTGGGGCATGTTTGTCATTGCCCTGCCCGTCATTGCAGACCTGGCCTTGTCCACGGGCGCGAGTATCCCGCTGGTGATCGGGGCAACATTGTCTGCCAGCACATTCGGCAGCCACGCGTGCCTTTATGCTGACGCCACCGTCCTGACAGCTCAAAGCTGCGGCACCACTTCCATCCAGCACGCGCTAACGCAACTTCCCTATGCGGTCGTGGGCGCGCTTATTTCCTTGATTGGCTTTGCCATTCTTGCGTAAGAAGGAGCCTATGAGCAAAAATGACTTCAATTTCGACTGGCTGGACCGGGTAGACAATGAAACTGCCCAGGAATGGGTTTATCGCGCCCTTCGGTTCGCAGTCATGTCCGGCCAGGTGCAGCCTGGCCGCGCCCTGACAATCCGCGGCATCGCCCAAATGCTGGATGTATCGGCCATGCCGGTCCGCGAAGCGCTCAGGCGCCTCACGAGCGAAGGGGCGCTCGAGCTGAAGTCCAACCGCCGCATCATGGTGCCCGACCTGACCCCTGCCAAGCTGGCGGAACTGCTGGAACTCAGGATCATGCTGGAAGTGCACGCAGCGGAACGCGCCCTGCCCTATGTGACAGACGAGCGGCTGGAGCTGTTGCGTGAACTCAACGAAGAACAGAACCAGGCGTTCGAAGGGCCTGATGCCCAGGGCATCATCCTTGGCAACCAGGCGTTCCACCGCGCGCTTTACCTGGCCCACCCTCATCCCGTGACCATGCCGATGATTGAGCGCGTCTGGCTGCAACTGGGGCCGCTGCACCGCTTGGCGCTGGCGAACCTTGAAAAGCATTATGTCACGGACCGGCACGTTGAGATCATGAAGGCCATTGAGACCCGCAACCCGTTTGGCCTGAAGGCCGCGATTGAAGCGGATATCCGCGACGGTGCCGGCTATATGACGCAAACTGAGCTGCTGGAACGCTACACCCGCGACGAGGCGGAAAACCTTGTCATGCCGGGCAAGGCCTATATGCGGCAGCTGGCCAAAACCGTTTAGGCTACCGGCTGCCTTGTGCCCTGGTGGAACAGCAGCTGCCACACGCCTTCTTCCATACGCCAGATACTGCTTCTGAGCGAGGCAGCCCGCTCAGACCCCGCCACCATGCGTGGCGGTATACGGTAAGTCACCAGCGCGGTTTCCGGGCCAAGCCTTGTCACGTTCAGCTCCTCAACCAGATAGCTGTCGCCACCAGGTTCTTTGGCCAGCAACTCCAAGATCTCTTCTTTGCCGAAAACCCGGCCTGACGCACCAAACTCTCGAAACCCGTCGGACAGCAGGGAGGCCATCGCATCACGTGATGCCCGCACTTCTGCATCGGCAAGTGCTTCCTCCAGAAGCCGCATCTGCCGCATCAAGGTGTCATCTGGTGTCATGGCGTTACTCCACAGGAAAATCGAAGTAGGTATTGGGGTACGGCTCTCGCGTCAGCGTGAAATGCCACCACTCGGCCTCATAGGGCTTGAAGCCTGCCGCCAGCATGGACATCCGCAACAGCATCCGGTTGGCGCGCGCATCATCACTGACAGCCTTTGAGGATGGATGGGATATGGGCCCAAAGAAGTCCCAGGGGCTGCCCATATCCAGCTCCTGAACACTGCCATCAGGCATGATGTGCGCGATTGTGAGGTCAAGCGTGCTGCCGCGGCTGTGGCCGGACTTTTCAGCGATATACCCTTCCCGAACCAGGCGGTGCTTGGCGACGTCCGGGTAATAGGCCGCCTTATTCTTTGTATCGTTGGCGTCTGAAACCCAGCGCATGAAATGGTCCACAGCCCTCTGCGGCCTATAACCATCAAACACTTTCAGCGTCATACCCTGCGCCGCCAACCTGTGCTGTGCTGTCTTCAGCGCATTTGCGGCCTCAACACTCAGAAACACCTTCGGTGCCTCATAGCCGTCAATCGGCTGGCCGACAAAATTGTGGTTCCCCGCATAGCGGGCCTCAACCACAATGCCGGGGATATACGCCTCCAGGTCCACGAAACCGTCAGGCGGCGCTGCCAGGGCCGTCACGCAGCCAGCAAGGGCCATCGCCACCCCCATCACCAAATTTGCCAAGGTACGCATGTGTCCCCCCTTAAAACAGCCACACCAGCCCCACATAGCCGGTTACCTGATAGCGGCTCCCGATATCACTTCTGACAATAGGGCTTCTGGCGGCGCCATTTTTCAATTGTGTCAAACGCATACTGGACTTCAGCAACCAGTTCCTGTCCAGCCGCAATTCAGCCGACGCTTCGCCATATAGCTCATAAATGCCAGCGCCTGTGCGGTAAGGCGCGAAATCCCCGCTGCCGTCCTCGACGCCAAAGAAAGCCTGCATGAAATCTTTCGATGCCCAGTGAGCGCCCAGGATGGGTGTCAACTTCAGCCGTGAATTCAACTCAAACGTATAACCGCCTTCGAGCTCCATGTTCACGCCCTTATGTACACTGCTTAGTCCCTGGTACAGCTCGGCAGTCAGAAAGAATTTATAGAGCGACCCTGCCGCGAACAGACCCACCTCAAAGGCATCATTCACTTCTTCCGCGCCCGTTGCCTGCCGCAATGTCAGGTCATCCTTGCGGCCCAGGTTCCAGCGCCCGATCACACCGGCCTTCAGGAAACGTGATGTGTGAAGAACACTTCCTATTTTATTGTTTTCAATGAATATTTTGTCGCGCCAGCTAGCGCGAAATAGAACCGCAGGTTCCAGCCCATGGTGGTCCGCGCCAAGGAAATCCGGCGCCAGCGAATAGCCGAGGCCCAGCTGGCCGCTCCAGTCATCGCGCTTGCGGTCCTCTTCGATTTCGCTGGATTCCACATAGACAGGCTTGCCAGGGCTGGTCAGGCGACCATCCTGCGCAAATACAGCGCCGGAGGCACACATCATCAGGCAGGCAATCAGTCCATATCGGCAGTGTCGGTCGTGCGCCATAAAGCTTCCGTTGAAGGTCCATCATCGTGACCGACCCGCTCAACGCGGTACGCCACTTCATAGCCAAGATGATCCGACAGCGGCTGACCGTCAATCTGTTCTGTGAAATTCCGGCTGATGCGCACTGGGGTCAACCGGTGACAGGTACTGTCATTCGAAAACTGCTTGTCGTTGGTGTCATAGAGAACGGCTGACTGGCTTGTCCCCACCTCAAGTTCACAGCGTTCAGACAGGGACAGGCATTGCTCTGCCACGTCCTGTACCTGAACGGCATCGCGGAAATAGCGGTAGCGGTCCTGCGCCCTGGTATTGAAGTCGCCGGCCAGAAGAAGTGGGTTGCCCTGCCCGACCTTACCCAGGAACCATTCAAGGGTATCCGACTGGCGGCGATGTGCCTTCTCGGTCCAGCGCCGGGGTGCCTTGGTGGAATTCAGGGAATTGAAGTGTGAGTTGATCACATCAAGCGGACGATCCATGCCCGGCACAGACAGGCGTGCCAGCAGAATGGCCTTGTTCGACAAACAATCAATGCCCGCGCACATGTCTGAATCAAATGCCTTGTGCTGGGCTTCCAGAATTGGGAAATCAGAAAGGATCACCAGGCCACTGCCCGTTAGTTTCTGCGGATCATCGAAACTGGTGTAGGCTTTCCGGGTCTTTGGCGACCAGTGCGTCTCACCCATTTTCGAGGCATCTTTGCGCCCCGGCCCCATGACCGCATAGGCATAACCCGTGGTATCAGCAATGACCCGGGCATCCCCGTCAAAGGCTTCCTGCAACAACACAATCTGCGGGTGGGTGCCCTCTTGCCGGCGCTGGCGCAATATCTCCGCAATCCGGGCATACTTTTCAGACCCGTCCCCATGGATGGCAGACGGCAAGGCGTTGATATTGAAGCTGAGAACCCGCAGGAGCGGATCAGATGGCTTGCTTTCCTTCGCCGCCCCATGAGCGGCCCAAATGCTGGCAAGAATGATTGCTGCTGTTACTCTGAAACCAATTGTCATCGCCACCCCTTCGTTCCTGGTGCAAATCATACATAGCAAAAGATTTTGATTTAATTAAGACGGCTTTGCGACAACAAAAAAGCCCCGCCGGAAAGGCAGGGCTTTTTGAAGATATGGTGATCCCTACGGGACTCGAACCCGTGTTTCCGCCGTGAAAGGGCGGCGTCCTAGGCCACTAGACGAAGGGACCTTCCTAAAAGGATGGTCTGCGGCGAGTATGGTGATCCCTACGGGACTCGAACCCGTGTTTCCGCCGTGAAAGGGCGGCGTCCTAGGCCACTAGACGAAGGGACCACGCTGCAGAACTCGCTGCGACGGGGGCCTAGATACCTACCCCCGGTGCCCCGGTCAACATCTTTTTGCATTTTTCTTACGGCAGCCCAACCAGCGCAACGTCATCCAGCGTGATTTCCACTTTTCCGCCCCCAGCCCAGGTGTCTTTCTTGAGCTTTCCTGCGATATGGAAGCGCCGCCCGATGCCGGTGCGCAGCAGTGCTCCCATGGGCTCATCCCACTGGCGAAAAGCCATGGCCTTGATGGATTTCCCGTCGCGGGACTTGAAAATACAGCGCAAGTGATTCTGGCCCACCAGATCTGCCTTCAATAGGTCCAGCTCCGGGATGGCAAACCGCGGGCTTGCGTTGCCGGCCCCGAAAGGACCCACCTGGTCGATCTGGTCAATCAGGTCTGCCGTCACGCCGGAAAGCGCCACCATGCCGTCAATCTTCAAAGCCCGGTTCTGGGTGGCCTTTTCGACATCCTTGCGCATATGGTCACGCAGGAAGGCTGTCAGCTCCTCCAATTTGTCAGGCGCCGCTGTCAGGCCCGCCGCCATGGCGTGCCCGCCACCTTTAAGGAGAAGGCCCTTCTGCACGGCTTCGATCACCGCTGCGCCCATGTCCACGCCGCTGATCGACCGGCCCGAACCCTTGGCTTCGCCATTCTCGATGCCGATCACGAAGGTGGGCAGTCCGTATTTATCCTTGAGGCGCGAGGCAACGATGCCAATCACGCCTGCGTGCCAGCCGTCGCCCGCAGCCACCACCACTGTATCTGCCTGCCCGCCAACACCTGTGGCGCTTTCCACCTGGCTCATGGCGGCTTCCAGCACCTCGGCCTCAATGGCGCGGCGCTCTTCATTATAGCGATCCAGTTTCTCCGCGATCTGGCGCGCGGCCATCATGTCGTCCGTGGTCAGAAGCTGGGCCCCCAGATAGCTTTCCCCTACCCGGCCACCGGCATTGACGCGCGGCCCCAGAATGAAGCCCGCATGGTAGGTGGTTGGTGCCTCAGACACCCGCCCGACGTCACAGAGGGCCGTAATGCCCACATTGTGGCGCTGTGCCATCACTTTCAGGCCCTGGGCCACAAAGGCCCGGTTGACGCCCGTCAGTGGCACCACGTCGCACACTGTGCCCAGCGCCACGATATCCAGAAGGCTGATCAGGTTGGGTTCACGCTTGCCTTCGGTGAAATAGCCCACTTCCCGAAGGGCGCGGTTAAGCGCAATTGCCACCAGGAAACAGACGCCTACAGCCGCCACCTGGCCAAGGCCACTATCGTCATCAAGCCGGTTCGGGTTCACCACGGCTACCGCTTCTGGCAGCGTTGTTTCGGCCTTGTGGTGGTCCACCACAATCACATCCAACCCGGCGTCCTTCGCGGCCCTCAGCGGCTCATACGACAGCGTGCCGCAGTCCACCGTGATTACAAGGTCCACACCCTTGTCCCTGAGCCCCAGAAGTGCCGGCGCATTGGGGCCATAGCCCTCGACCATCCGGTCCGGGATATAGATTTCCACATGGGCACCCAGCGCCGTCAGGTAGCGGTACAGCACGGCTGAAGACGTTGCGCCGTCCACGTCATAATCGCCGAAAATCGCCAGCTTTTCGCCGTTCTGCAGCGCCCTTGCAAGGCGTGAGACGGCCTTGTCCATATCCAGGATCGTGCTGGGGTCCGGCAGGCTTTCCTTCAGCGAAGGCGTGTAAAATGCTTCTGCTTCTTCAAGGCCGATGCCGCGGGCGGCGATCAACTGCCCCACAATGGCGGGCACGCCCAGGCGGTCGGCGATGGCTTCGGCAATGCGCGGCACATAGGGCCTGAGTTCCCATGCCTGCTCAAGCGCAGAACGGCGGACACCCAAAAAGGGTTCCGCCGCTCCTGTTGTCTCTTGGATGTCGGTCAACTCAATAACCTTATTGGCTACCGTCCGGGCCATGGATCGCTTGTACACGGCGAATGGTCTTGGTTTTGGACCGCATGGTGATGGTGTCAGTCTCAATGCCGCGGGACGTGATATGCACGCCGTTCAGCATGGAGCCGTCTGTCACACCCGTCGCGGCAAAAATCACATCGCCAGACGCCATCTCTTCCATGGTGTATTTCTTGTTCAGGTCTTCAATGCCCCATTTGCGGGCACGGCCACGTTCGTCATCGTTGCGGAACAACAGACGGCCCTGCATCTGGCCACCAATACAGCGCAAAGCGGCGGACGCCAGAACACCCTCAGGCGCGCCACCAGACCCCATATAAAGGTCGATGCCGGTTTTCGGATCCGTCGTCGCGATTACGCCCGCGATGTCACCGTCGCCGATCAGGGCAACGCCACAACCCAGCGCACGCAGTTCCTTGATGATTTCAGCGTGGCGTGGACGATCCAGCACACACACCATCATGTCTTCAACGGCCTTGCCTTTGGCATCGGCCACCGCCTTGACGTTTTCAGTCGGCGTTTTGTCCAGATCGATCACGCCGTCTGGCAGGCCGCCGCCAGCGGCGATCTTGTCCATATAGACGTCAGGTGCGTTCAGGAGGCCGCCTTCAGCGGAAATGGCCAGCACAGCCAGCGCGTTTGGCATGGCTTTGGCGCAAATGGTCGTGCCTTCGAGCGGATCAAGGGCGATATCCACTTTTGGCCCGCCGGCGCCGACTTTTTCCCCGATATACAGCATAGGCGCTTCGTCGCGTTCGCCTTCGCCGATCACGACGGTGCCTTCGATCATCATTTTATTGAATGCTTTGCGCATCGCTTCAACAGCGGCTGCATCAGCGGACTTTTCATCGCCCCGGCCGTTCCACTTGGCTGCCGCGATTGCACCAGCTTCGGTGACGCGGACAACTTCAAGGACGAGTTGGCGATTCAGTTCCTGAGACCCCATTAGACTTGCTCCCTTTTCAGGCTTCGATTCTCAGCATTGTGGGGGTCTCTAGCACACATTGAAGCGTAGTGAAACGGTCAAGTGTTGCCGCAACAGAAGCTTCAACTGTTTCGTGGGTCGTAAGCACGATATAAACGCCACCATCGCTTGCACTTCCGCGCTGCAGCATGCTTTCGATGGAAACATTCTCTTCCGCCAGGACCTTGGTGATATCAGCCATTACGCCCGGCTGATCATTCACACGCAGGCGAATGTAATAGGTGCCGCGGTGCTTCACCACTGGCACAGGGTTTGACGGCTTCAGGCTGGTGGCCGGCACGCCAAGGCGTGGACCTTCCGCGCCGCGCGCTACATCAAGAATATCACCCATGACGGCAGAAGCCGTTGGCCCCTCGCCCGCGCCCGCGCCTTCATAAACCGTCTGACCAACGGCGTCGCCGTTCACGACCACAGCGTTCGTCGGGCCCATCACATTGGCGATGGCCGCGCGGGTCGGCACCATGGCCGGATGTACGCGCGTCTCGATGCCTTCGGCGGTCTGTTGGGTCACGCCCAGAAGCTTGATGCGGTAGCCCAGCTCTTTGGCATACTCAATATCCACAGGCGCGATGTTGCGGATGCCTTCGGTGGGCAGGTTTTCAATATCGGGCTCGGTGCCGAACGCCAGCGTCGCCAGAATGGCTGTCTTGTGGGCGGTGTCGATGCCGTCAATATCAAACGTCGGGTCGGCTTCTGCGTAGCCCAGCTGCTGCGCGTCCTTGAGCACGTCATCAAAGGCGAGGCCTTCATGCTCCATCCGCGTCAGGATATAGTTGCAGGTGCCGTTCAAAATACCGCGTACGCTTTCGATGGCGTTGCCGGCAAGCCCTTCACGAAGTGCCTTGATGATCGGGATACCGCCCGCGACAGCCGCTTCGAACTTCAGCGGTGCGCCGGTTTCTTCCGCCAGCGCGGCCAGCTCCTTGCCGTGGGTGGCAATCAGCGCTTTGTTGGCGGTCACGAACCCGATACCGCGGCCAAGCGCCTTCCGCGCCAGCGCCAGCGCCGGGCCGTCGGACCCACCGATCAGTTCCACCACAAGATTGACGCCGCTGCCCTCTTCAGCCAGATCAACAGCGTTATCAACCCAATCATAGGCGCTGAGGTCCACACCGCGGTCGCGGCTGCGGTCACGGGCGCTGACGGCCTTGATTTCCACTGGGCATCCGGCGCGGGCGGCAATGAGAGCCTTGTGTTTCTCAATGATCTTCACTACCCCAGCCCCAACGGTGCCAAGGCCCGCGATGCCCAGGATGATCTTTCGGTCGTCCTGCTTACTCATACTGATCTCCAGTTACGCTTTATTCTGTTCGGCGTTCCAAGACGCGATAATCTCGTCCCTGTTCGCCATGAGTTTCTTGATATTGCGGATCGCCTGCCGGATTCGCTGTTCGTTTTCCACCAGGCCGATACGCACGAAGCCTTCGCCGTATTCGCCGAAACCGATGCCCGGCGCCACAGCGACTTTGGCGTGCTCCAGCAACAGTTTCGAGAAGGCCATGGACCCCATTTCGCGGAAGTCTTCGGGGATCGGCGCCCAGGCGAACATGGACGCCTTGGGGCTTGGGATGTCCCATCCTGCAGCCGCGAGGCCTTCAACCAAAACATCCCGGCGTTTCTTGTAAGTTTCGCGGTGCAGGTCAATGCAGTCCTGCGGGCCATTGAGGGCCGCCACTGCCGCCACCTGGATGGGCGTGAAGGCGCCATAGTCCAGATAGCTTTTCACCCGTGTCAGCGCGCTCACAAGGTCTTTGTTGCCCGCGCCAAAGCCCACGCGCCACCCAGCCATAGAATAGGTTTTTGACATGCTGGTGAATTCAATGGCGATGTCTTTCGCCCCCGGCACCTGCAAAATGGAAGGCGGCGGGTTGTCGTCGAAATAAATCTCGCAATAAGCCAGATCCGACAGGATCCAGATGCCATGCGCCTTGCAGAAATCGACCACCTCTTCATAGAAGGCAAGGTCGACCACTTCGGCCGTCGGGTTACCCGGATAACACAGGATCACGGCAGTCGGCGTGGGCACGCTGTGCTGAACGGCATACTTCAGTTCCGTCAGGAAGTCGCGCCCTGGCCCCATGGGCAGGTGACGGACAGCCGCGCCTGCGATCATGAAACCATATGGGTGGATCGGGAAACTGGGGTTCGGCACCAGAATCACATCACCCGGCGTGGTGATGGCAGACGCCAGGTTCGCCAGCCCTTCCTTGGACCCAAGCGTCACCACATTTTCCGTCTCCGGGTCGATATCCACCCCGAAGCGGCGCTTATAGTAGGCCGCGTGGGCACGCCTCAGGCCCGGAATACCGCGCGATACGGAATAGCCGTGCGTGGTGTGCTTATCCACGGTTTCTTTCATCTTGTCGACGATATGCTGCGGGGTCGGCAAATCGGGGTTGCCCATACCAAGGTCAATGATGTCTTCACCGCGCGCTCGTGCCGCCGCCTTCATCTGATTCACTTCAGCGAATAGATAAGGGGGCAACCGCCTGATGCGGTAAAACTCTTGATTGCTCATGACCTTTTTACCTTGGATATTGTCGAAAACCGGACGCCCCAAAGCGCCCTGTGAACGCTTAGCTCTAAGGGAATTTTGGGCCAAGCGCAACGGCTGCACGCAATGATCGGAATGGTTTTTCTTATCTGGCGAAATACTATTGCGTAAGGTTCGCGTAACAGCTGACGGCAACCGGGAGGGAGGCAACAAAAAACCGGGCCAGGCCCGGTTCGGTTACAGTCAGGCCCTATTGGGGTCTATTCAGACGCCATGGCCTGTTCGGCCTGCTCCAGCGCGCTCAACACTTTGGCATAAAGCGCGTCATCCTTGAAGGCCTTACGGTACTTGTCCAGCTCTGCCCGATGTTCCGACAGCGATTGCTGCAGAGCACCCATCTGAACAAGTTTCTGCATCTTCAGCTCAGACAGGCGGTCAGTCATGGCTTCAATACGGCTTTCAAACGCCTGCATATCCACGGCGTCGCTTTTGGCAAAGGACTGAGAGAAGGACTCGGAGAAGGACTGGGCAAAATTCAGGTTCAGGTCATTGAGCCGCGCCCGAATTTCCTCTTCCTTCTGTTCACAGCGCGCCAGCTCTGGCGAGCGGTAGGAAACTTCACGAACTTCCTCGGCTTCGTGCTCCAGCATCATGGTACCCAGGCTGTCAAAGCCAACCATGCGCTCACCGGCAAGCGCAGTAGCGCTACCGATTAAGGCGAAAGATGCAACAGCAATAAGGGTGCGTTTCATGTGTGGTTCCATTTCCCAACTGTGTCAGGATAATGCTACATTATTACACAAACGACAAGTAAACTTTCGGCATAGTTTGATCAAATGCCTGAGAGCAGCCATGAGGCCGCCCTCGTCCATTCTTCCGTCGCGGATGTGGCTTAACCGTCTTTCTTGTTGGCTTCTGCCTCACGCTCACGCAGGCGCTGTTCAATCCGCTCGCGTTCCCGCTTGATATCTGCTTCCGCCTGCTTCAAGGCCTCAAGGTGGTGCTTTTCCATCTCCTCGAGCGACAGTTGCGCAGATTTGAGCGATTCTATCCGCAGGGTACGGATATCGCCGTCGATATCCAGCTCAAGCTCCAGGTCACCGAGCGCTTCCTCGATCTCGCGGCGGGCTTCAGCGATTTCGTCCTTGAGCTCAATCCGCATTTCCGACAGCTCGGCTTCGCTTTCACTGAGGTCCGTGAGAGCTTCGGCCATGGCTTCAGATTCGATCCTGGCAATTTCAATCCGGCTAGGTGCGACAATCACATGGCGCATCCGGCGCTCTTCCAGCGAGATGATTGCAGCCTCAAGGCCCTTTTGTGCGGCCTTCAGGGCTTGCACCTCGCTCTTGCTCTTGGCCTTCATCAGCCGCTCGGTCACCTCATTGAGGGCAGCGCGCGCCTTCTCAAGCGCTTCCTGCTGCTCTTTCTCGAACGCTTTGCGGTCACTTGTTGCCAGAACGGTCCGGTGCCCCTTTTTATGCACCTCGACTTTACTGTCGCCGCTGCGAACAACGCGGATCGTCCGCTTGTTCTTTTCGGCTTTTTCTGCCTGCTCGGTTTGCTCGTCACCACCCGCCATGGCAATCATGGCATGGCTGGCTCCGGCAATCACCAGGCTTGACGCGGCGATGCCTAGGGCTGCAGCTGCACGGCGCTTTTGTTTTGGTGTCATCCACATGGGAAATCTCCATTCTTCTTCTGAGTATCCCCCGGCGAGTACACTGACGCCAGAAAAAACTCTATCCTCGACTGTCGCGATTTTCTCGGGCCGATACCCGAACTTCACGTTCTTGTGAAATCAAGGATGCGCAGGTCTTGGTGTCAGTGGAAGGCGGAAGCGATGAATTGTGGGGTTGATGCGGCGGACCGCCCGGTGTTGCGGTGAACCGAGAGACAGGCTTGCGACGAACCGTTCACCGCAGGGGCCTTTAGTTTCCTGGGCTCAGCGTGTCAGTCGACAGGCAGCAACAGGCAGGCGACCCGGCGCTGTTCCATCAGCAGGACATTATAGGTCCGGGCTGCGGCGCCTGTGTCCATGATATCAAAGCCGATATTGGCGTCTTCGAGGAACTGCCGGATAGCCTTGGGCAGAAGCTGCATCTTTACGCCGGTTCCGACAAGGACGATTTCCGGGCGATCACCCTCATTCATGATCTTGCTGAAATGCTCCGGTTTCAAATCATCCAGCGTTTTGGCATCCATAGGATAGAACCCCGTGGGCTGTACCAGCACACCGCCTTCAACGCGGCGGTCCATCAGGCGGAAACCGCCATCACCATAGGCTTCAATGAGCAGCAGGTCGTCATCGGCCTGCTGCTCCATGATAAAGCCACCTTGTTTGATCTTGTCAGCCATCAGACTTACATCTGATCAAACTGGCCAGGGCGGCTCTTGTCCACCGTTGGGTCATTGTCGTCACCCGCAAGCAGTGCATCCCGCTTGATCTTGAACATCAGGAGCATCGGTGAGGCGATAAAGACCGAGCTGTAGGTACCCACGACAACACCCCAGATCATCGCTGCGGTAAAGCCGCGAATGGCCTCGCCGCCAAAGAAGAACAGGGAAAACAGCGCCACCAGGGTGGTGACAGAGGTCATCAAGGTCCGTGCCAGCGTCTGGTTCAGGGACAGGTTCAGAAGCTCTTCCATTGGTGTCTTGCTGTATTTGCGGATGTTTTCACGCACCCGGTCATACACCACCACGGTATCGTTTAGGCTGTAGCCCACGATGGTCAGGATGGCCGCAATGATCGACAGGTTGAACTCAAGCTGGGTGATAGCAAAGAAGCCGACCGTCAAGAGAACGTCGTGCACCAGTGCTACCACAGCGCCCAGGCCGAACTGCCATTCGAAGCGGAACCAGATGTAAACCAGCACCGCCAGAACCGCGATGGTTACGGCCAGCGCCCCGTCACGCTTCAGTTCGCCCGACACGGTGGCACCAATGAAGTTACCGTCCATGAATTTGATGCCGGGAACCGCGTTCGGCAGTTCTTCCCGCACTTTCTGGATCACAGCACTTTGGGCCTTGGCATCGCCTTCCTGGCGCTCGATGCGGATCATGGCTTCCCAATCCTCGCCGTACCGGCGGACAGAAGGGCTGGTGTAGCCCATGGCTTCAACCGCATTTTTCACGGCCTCAATAGGAATGGCTTTTTCGCCTTCCATCTGCACCTCAACCGAAATGCCACCTTTGAAGTCGATGCCATAGTTCAGGCTTTTCACCGCGAACAGTACGATCGAACCAATGATGAGAAGCACCGACAGGGCCATCGCGATCTTGCGCGCGGCCATGAAGTTGATCTTCGTATTGTCTGGAACGAGACGTAAAAACATAATCCCCTCCCCTTAAAGTGGCAGCTTGGCAGGACGGACCCGCTTCAGCCAGGTTGCAAGGATAAAGCGGGACAGTACCACGGCCGTGAACATGGACGTCAGAATACCGATCGCCAGCGTTACAGCAAAGCCCTGCACAGGGCCGGAACCCAGCATATAGAGCACTGCCGCCGCAATGAATGTGGTGATGTTGGCGTCCATAATGGTCGAGAAGGCCTCGCCATAGCCATGTTCCATTGCAGGGAACGGCTTGCGGCCATTATTCTGTTCTTCGCGAATACGTTCAAAAACCAGCACGTTGGCGTCCACCGCCATACCGATTGTCAGCACGATACCCGCGATGCCCGGCAGGGTCAGCGTCGCCTGCAGGAAGCTGAGCGCCCCCATGATCAGCACAAGGTTGGTGATCAGCGAGATGCTCGCGGCAATGCCAAACCGGCCATAGCTGAGGATCATATAAATAATCACACCAATGAAACCGATAACAGCCGCGATCTCGCCAGCATCAATGTTTTCCTGACCCAGGTCCGGCCCCACAGAGCGTTCGGACATCACCTGCAGCGGGATGGGAAGCGCACCGGCCTTGAGGAGCGTTGCCAGCTCCTGCGCATCGGTAACCGCACCAACGTTGGTTATCTGGCCCTGCCCGCCCAGGATCGGCGTGATGATATTCGGCGCGCTGATAATCTCGTTATCCAGCACGATGGCAAACGGCCGCCCGATATTGTTCTGGGTGTGGGTGCCGAAGCGTTTGGCGCCAGATGTATTGAAGGTAAAGCCAACGGCTGGCTTGCCGTTCTTGTCATATTCAACCCGCGCATCAATCAGGTCTTCACCCGAAAGGATGACCCGCTCCTTGATCACCATGGAGTAGCCATCTTTCGAAGGCAGAATCTTTTCCCGGTATCCCACACGGCCGCGCTGAATGTCTTCCGCACTCACATTCGTGTTCACGTCATGGAAGGTCAGCTTGGCTGTCTGGCCAACAAGAATCTTGATTTGTTCAGGATCGTCAGCGCCCGGCACTTCCAGAATGATGCGGTCATTGCCTTCAGGCTGAATGGTCACTTCCTTGGTGCCGTCGGGGTCTACCCGCTTGCGGATCACTTCCATGGCACGGGCAACGGCCTCGCGCTTCTGAACTTCGATGCCCTGCTCTGTCAGTGTCAGCGTGAATTTGTTGCCGTCCTGCGCAAGCTCCAGTTCCTTGATGCCGCCGCCCATGAGTGGGTTAGCGGCGCCTACGGTCACCGTAGTCAGCTCACGCAGTTTTTCACGCGCGGTTTCAACCATGTCATCGCGGGTAACCTCTGCCGTCACGCTTTGGCCTTCAATCCGGATATTCCGGAAATTGAGGCCCTGCTCAGACCGGCGAATATCGCGCACCTGATCAGCAATATTGTTCAGGCGGGAATTCACCACATCGTCGGTTTCCGCACCCCAAAGAATGCGAACCCCGCCCCTGAGGTCAAGGCCCAGATTCAGCGTGTCGGAAGGCAGGAAGCCAGGCAGTTCTTCGCGCTGCTTCTCTGTCAGAAAGTTAGGGAGGGAGGTCAGGATGCCCAGAAGCACCACTCCCATGATCATGATTATTTTCCAGCGCGGAAACGTCAGCATGCGCCGATCCTTATTGTTGTTCTTGCCTTAAAAAGATTGGGCCCGGCAACACCGGGCACGATCCTTATTTTTCTTCTTTTTTCGCTGCTTTTTTCTCAGCCGCTTTTTTCTCAGCAGGCTTGGCAGGCTCTGATTTGGCTCGCACATCAGACAGGGTGCTTTTGACAACGCGAACGCGGACACCGTCAGCCAGTTCCACTTCGACTTCGTTATCGTCAGCTTTAACCTTGGTCACCTTACCGATCAGGCCGCCTGCGGTCACAACGCTGTCGCCGCGCGCCACATTGCTCACCATTTCACGGTGTTCTTTCATCTTTTTGTTCTGGGGGCGGATGATCAGGAACCAGAAAACCGCAACCATGATGATGATCAGACCGAAACCACCAGTTGGATCAGACATCTGTGCAGATTCAGCCGCTTGAGCGTAAGCAGGAGAAGAAAACATGTGACAAACCTCATTAAAAGGGCGGCAGACGCGCCACCTTGCAATATCATTGGCCGGGACTATAGCTTTATTGCTTTCAAATGCAACAGTCGCCTAGTGTTACCCGGCATGTTATGAGCGCTGTCGAGCGGGCATAATCGAATTATCCACCCCTAGATGGGCATGACAGGAAAGGGTTGCAAGTGCCAAACCAGGATCAAGCGCTGATTGATGCGATCAACCGCCTTGCCGACGCGGTAAGTGGCAGAGGAAAGGCATCACCTGCATTGACGGACGATACCGCCAACGCCTTTGTCTATGACGCCGACAGCAAAAACCTGCGAGCTGTCGACCGTGTCGCGGCACCTGCGATTGACCTGTTGATGGGCATTGACCGCGCCAAGAACACACTGCTTGAGAATACCAAGCGCTTCGCGAACGGCTTTTCCGCAAACAATGCGCTGTTGTGGGGGGCGCGCGGCATGGGCAAAAGCACGCTCATCAAGGCCATCCACCGCACCATTGTCGAAGAAAAAGACGCTTCGGCCCCGGCGCTGGTGGAAATCCACCGCGAGGATATCAGCGCCCTGCCCGCGCTTCTTGGCAAGCTCAGGAAAGCCGATCGCCTTTTTATCGTCTTTTGTGACGACCTGTCGTTCAACCGGCCTGACCAGGATTTCAAAGCCCTGAAATCTGTGCTTGAGGGCGGGCTTGAGGGCCGCCCGGAGAATGTGATCTTTTACGCCACGTCAAACCGCAGGCACCTGTTGCCGCGCCAGATGGCGGACCAGGAAAGCGCCACCGGCATCCACCCCAACGAGGCCATGGACGAAACAATTGCGCTCTCTGACCGCTTCGGCCTGTGGCTGGGCTTCCACCCGGCTGACCAGGACGAGTATCTGGCCATGATTGAGGGCTACCTCAAGGCATTCAGCCTGACACCCGCCGATGATTGGCGGCACGCAGCCCTTGAATGGTCCAAGACCCGCGGTAACCGGTCTGGCCGGACAGCCTGGCAGTTTGTGACGAATCTGGCGGGTGAGTTGGGCGCTAAGGTTAGCTTCTAGCGGCCTGTCATGGCGGCATCCGCCTGTGCGCGGCTCAGGTATCGAAGCGGGTCCAAGGCCCGACGGCCCTTACGAATTTCAAAATGCAGCTGCGGTTCGGTCACCCCGCCAGTGTTGCCGACGCGGGCGATGATCTGCCCCTTGCTGACGGTCTGCCCTTCGCGCACCAGAAGGCGCTCGTTATGGGCATAGGCCGTGATCCAGCCATCCGAATGCTTCACCAGCAGAAGATGCCCGTATCCCTCTAGCGCGTTCGAGGCATATACCACGACCCCGGCTTCTGCCGCCTTCACAGGCGTCCCCTGACGCGCCAGGATATTGATGCCGTCATTATGCAGGCCGTCCTGCTTGGGGCCAAAACGCGAGGCCAGCCTGCCCTGCACCGGCCAGTCGAATCCGCTGGATGTCCGGGGTGGCGGTGTTGGCCGTGCCACCGTACGGCGGGTGGTTTGTGCGGGCCTGACAACCGTGGGGCTTGAGGCTGAGGCCGTCTGAACCGGTGCACTGCTGGCCCCACCCGGCAGCTTCAGCCTTTGGCCGATTTCAAGCCTGTAGGGCGCCTTGATACCGTTTTCGCGCATCAGTGCCGACACATTGACGCCAAAACGCCGGGAAATGCTGTAGCCCGTATCGCCCTTTTTCACCACATAGACCTGGGCCGTCGGCACCTTGACCTTCTGCCCGATCTCCAGCGTGTAAGGCGAGCGGAACCTATTCAGGGAAATCAGGTCGCGTACTGGTACGCCATAACGACGCGAGATGGCATAAAGCGTATCGCCTTTCCTGACCACATGCGTCGCGCCGCTGGACTGGACAGTACTGCGGCTGGTGACCGCTGGCGCTGGCTTGCTGGCAGACGCGTAGCTGCGGTTCGGCACAGAAGGCTTGGTGCGCGGCAATGGCACAGGAAAAGGTGCATTCTTGGTTTTGGGTGACGTCAGCGAGCCGAACACAGGTCGGATGATTCGTTTATCGATGGTGGAACAGGCAGAAACCGAGAAGGCAAGCAGGATCAAGGCGCTAAGGCGCATTGCATGCCGTCTGTTCTGTCCTCCCATGATCATGAATTCAAGATACCCACAAGTGTGAACTGGGGCAATATTTCCCTGATCATTAAGGCGGAAGCACGGCAGAAAGGCATCATGCTGGCATCAGAATGTCTGGGTGATGGCCTCTGCCATGGACCGACGCGTTTCATCATGAGTCATATTGAGATGCAGCGGTGTCACCGAAATCCATTTTTCCCGCACTGACTTGAGATCCGTCTCGTGGCCCGGCTGGCCGACTTCGCGGCCCAGCCCAAACCAATAGTATTTGAAACCACGCGGGTCGGTGCGTTCCTCGATATGGTTGCCCATGATTTGGCGCGCACCCTGCTCTGTCACGCGGACGCCCTGGATTTCGTCAGGCTCGAACGCCGGGAAATTCACATTCATCAGCACATCCTGCGGCCAGCCCATCTCGATCAGGCTTTTGATCACCTTTGGGGCATACTGCTCTGCGGTTTCCCATTTGGTGCGCTGGTCCGGGCGGATGCACTGGCTCAGCGCAATCGACGGAATACCCGCCAGTGTGCCTTCCATGGCCACGGAAACCGTACCCGAATAGGTCACATCTTCAGCCAGGTTGCCGCCCCGGTTGATGCCGGAAAGGATAAGCGTTGGCTTCTCGTCGCCCATAATCTTGTTGAGCGCCATGGCCACACAGTCTGTTGGCGTGCCGGCCACGGCCCAGCGCTTATCCTCAAGCTTGCGGATACGCAAAACGCGCGACAGCGTCAGGGAATGCCCTGCGCCAGACTGCTCTTCCTCAGGTGCCACCACCCACACGTCATCGGTGAACTGGCGGGCGATGCGCTCCAGAATCTCAATCCCTGGTGCGTGGATGCCGTCATCGTTCGAGACCAGGATGCGGGCTGGTGAGATAGCTGTCATGACTTAGCCACCAATCACGTCAATGCCGCGCATGTAAGGCTTCAGCACTTCGGGCACGCGGATCGAGCCATTGGCCTGCTGATAGTTTTCCATCACGGCAATCAGCGTACGACCAACCGCAAGGCCAGACCCGTTCAGGGTATGCACGAACTGGGTCTTCTTCTCGCTCTTGAGGCGGCAGCGCATTTTCATGCGGCGGGCCTGGAAGTCACCACAAGTGGAACAGCTGGAAATCTCGCGGTATTTATCCTGCCCTGGCAGCCATACCTCGATGTCATAGGTGCGGCGTGCACCGAAGCCGATATCGCCGGTGCACAGCTTCACCACGCGGTAAGGCAGGTGCAGGCGCTTCAGCACTTCTTCGGCGCAGGCGGTCATGCGCTCCAGTTCCTCGTCAGACTGGTCCGGCGCGGTGATGGATACCATCTCCACCTTCTCGAACTGGTGCTGGCGGATCATGCCGCGCGTATCGCGCCCCGCAGAGCCCGCTTCGGCGCGGAAACACTGGCTGTGGGCGGTAAAGCGGTACGGCAGCTCTTCCTCGTCCAGGATTTCATCGGAATGGAAGTTCGTGAGCGTCACTTCAGACGTCGGGATCAGCCAGTGATCCGTTGTCGTCTTGAAGGCGTCCTCGCCAAATTTCGGCAGCTGGCCGGTACCCAGAAGCGCCGTGTCGCGCACCATCGCGGGCGTCAGCATTTCTGTGTAGCCATGCTCAGTGGTGTGCAGGTCCAGCATGAACTGGCCCAGCGCGCGCTCAAGCCGCGCCAACTGATCCTTGAGCACCACGAAACGCGAGCCGGACATTTTGGCCGCGCGCTCGAAATCCATCATGCCCAGCGCTTCGCCTAGCTCAAAATGCTCTTTGGGATCAAAATCAAAGCGCGCGGGCTTGCCCCAGGTGCGAACCTCGGTGTTGTCGTCTTCGCTGTCACCGTCCGGCACATCGTCATAAACCATGTTCGGCAGGCTCATCAGCAGCGTGTTGAGCTTTTCGCCCAGCGTGCGGTCTTCCTCTTCCATCTCAGAGAGGCGCGTCTTCAGCCCACTGACTTCGTCCATCAGCGCCTGGGCTTCTGCTTCATTGCCTTGTGCCTTGGCCTTGCCGATCAGCTTCGATGCCTCGTTGCGGCGGGCCTGCGCGGCCTGCGCTTCGGTCTGGACCGCGCGGCGGGAACTGTCGAGCGCGATGATCTCCTCGGCTTTGGCTTCCTCACCGCGGCGGGCAAGGGCCTTGTCGAAAGCTTCCGGGTTCTCGCGAATAAATTTCAGATCAAACATTGCGCTCGTCTCAGTTTCAAATCGGATCAGTTAAAATCAGGTCAAATTTCGTCTTCATCGGCCTCGTCGGCCTCGGCGCGCTTCTTCTCGAAAGCGCCGATCAGGATGATGGACAGCTCATACAGGAGCAACATGGGAATGCCAAGGGCGATCTGGCTCACCGGGTCCGGCGGCGTCAGGAAGGCCGCCACCAGGAACGTAGCCACAATCATATAGCGGCGTTTCGCCCGAAGGCCGTCTGCCGTCACGATGCCCGCGCGGCCCATCAGGGTCAGCGCCACAGGCAGCAGGAAAGCCACACCAAAGCCGAAGATCATCTGCATCACCAGCGACAGATATTCGCTGACTTTCGCCTCGGCCGCGATCTCGATGGCGCCAGAACCGGCCGCCTGTTCGAAGCTCAGCAGGAACTGCCAGGCCCAAGGGATCACCATGAAATAAGCCAGGCTCGCGCCCAGCGCGAACAGGATGGGTGTGGCCAAGAGGAACGGCAGGAACGCCCGGCGTTCGTTACGGTAAAGCCCCGGCGCCACAAATTTCCATATCTGGGACGCCAGCAGTGGGAAGGTACAGATGAAGGCGGCATACAGCGCCACCTTGAGGTCCACAAAGAAGCCTTCCGTCAGCGACGTGAAGATCATCCGCCGTTCTTCGCCTGTCGCCTGCGTGGCATCCATATAAGGCTTGGCAAGGATGTTAAAAAGCTCGTCCGCGAAATAAAGGCCAACACCAAAGGCAACAGCCATGCCCAGCAGTACCTTGATCAGGCGTGAGCGCAATTCATTCAGATGATCCAGCAGCGGCGCCTTGCTGGCGTCCACTTCGTCTTCATCGATGATGTCTGGCTTGGCGGTTTCGCCCTGCAGTTCCTCTGGCCCCATCATGACGCGTCATCCTTGCCCGCGCCATCCTTGCCGGCGTCAGGCTTGGGCGTATCGGCTTTCGCGGCGCCTGAAGCTTTCTTGGCTTCCGCCTTTTCCCGGGCCTCGCGCTCGCGGTTGCGCATGATGTGGTTTGTCACCTCTTCCGCGCTCATGCCGGGGCGTAGGCCCTCTTTCTTGCGCAGGTCTGCGAAAGGGTCTGTCTGTTGCTCGGCCTCGGTGGCCAACTGTTCGACCCCGTCCTTGAATTCAGCCGCCAGTTCGCGCATGCGGCGCACCAGCCCGCCAACCGTTTTCAAAAGACGCGGCAGTTCCTTCGGCCCCACGACAACAAGCGCGACGACCGCCACAAGGAAAAGTTCCGTTGCACCGATATCAAACATGGAAACGGGCTCCTGCCCCTAGGGTCTCAGGGGTGAAGACAGGGCAGCTTATGCCGTGTCTTTCTCTTCGCTTTTAACCACTTCGCCGTCGATGGTCTTCTTGTCCTCAACAGCTTTTGGCTCTTCTTCCGGCTCATCAATGCCGTCCTTCAGGCCCTTGCGGAAGCTGGTGATGCCTTTGGCAACATCGCCCATCAGGCCTGAGATTTTGCCGCGCCCGAACAGAAGCACGATCAGCAGCACCACAAGCGCAATTTGTAACCATCCCGGAAACATATGTTGTAACTCCCTTTTGCCGGTTCAGTCCGGCCTTGTCTCTATGTAATGGCGTGTCCTGATGCACACAAGGCAATTCACGCCATATTGTTTTCTGTGTCAGCGTCCATGTTGGCGTCGCCGTCATCCATACCGTCTGCGTCACCAGCGTCTGTATCGCCATCCTCCGGCATGCCTGACGCGTCAGCCCCAGCCAGCGTCGCGCGTTCCTTGGCGGCAATGGCTTCTTCCAGATCAATCTGGCCCTCGGCTTCTTCAAGCGATTTCGATGGGTCCGGCATGCCGCCCATTTTTTCAAGCGCCATATCAACACTGTCCAGAAGCCCGGCGGCTTTCAGTTCCTGAACGCCCGGCAGGTCCTTGATGGTCTCAATACCGAAATGCACCAGGAAGTCTTCTGTGGTGCCATAGGTTACCGGGCGTCCCGGCGTGCGTTTGCGGCCCATCATGCGCACCCAGCCTGCTTCCATCAGCACATCCAGCGTCCCCTTGGAGATGGATACACCGCGAATTTCCTCAATCTCCGCCCGGGTCACCGGTTGGTGATAGGCGATGATGGCCATGGTCTCGACGGCGGCGCGCGACAGCTTGCGCGGTTCGTCCACCTCGCGCCTGAGCAGGAACGACAGGTCCTCCGCCGTGCGGAACATGAATTTGCCTGCAAGGCGCACCAAATTCACCCCGGATGTGGCGTAGGTTTCGGTCAGTCCCTCGATATGGGCTTCCACATCCACGCCATCCGGCAGGCGTTCGGCGATATCATCCACCGACAAAGGGTTTTCACTGGCGAACAGCACGGCTTCCACCATGCGGCGGTGCTGCACGATCACTTCCGGGTCTGTAGCGACTTGTTTTGTTTCCGTCTCTTGCATCTTCAAATGTCTTATCGTTCTTGTTCTGATCTTTATTGGCTTATTCTGAATTATCGTTTGCTTGCTTTTCCACCGGCGCGCCGCCTTCTTCGTCATGGCGTTGGCGCAAGTAGATCGGGCCGAAAGTTTCCATTTGCCTGAGGTCCGCCCTGCCCGCCTTGGCAAGTTCGAGCGTTGCCGCAAACATGCTGGCGAGTGCCGAACGCCTGAGCCTGTCGTCCTTCAGGTCGGTCGGCAGGAAGGTCGAGAGCGTTGCCCAGGTAAAGGTATCGCCAATCAGGCCCGAAAGACGCTCAATGGCGTCCTCCAGCGAATAGATCGGCCGGCGTTCGATGCGGATTTCCGTGATCGAATGGCGCTGGCGATTGTCAGCGTAAGCACGCAACAGCTCATAGAGCGTCACGTCATAGGAGCCCTTTTTAAGAAGCTTCAGCCCTTCGGGGCGCCCGCGGCGGAACACATCGCGGCCCATGCGGTCCCGCGCCATCAGGCGGGCGCCGGCCTCGCGCATGGCTTCAAGCCGTTGCAGGCGAAGCTGCAGGCGGAAGGCCAGTTCCTCGGCAGACGGCTCTTCGTCGTCGTCTTCCTTCGGCAGGAGCAGGCGGGACTTGAGGTAAGCGAGCCACGCGGCCATCACCAGATAGTCCGCCGCCAGCTCAAGCTTCAGGCGCTTGGCTGCTGTTACGAAGGTCAGGAACTGTTCTACAAGTTCCAGGATGGAGATCTGCGTCAGGTCCACCTTCTGGGCGCGCGCCAGCGTCAGAAGCACATCAAGCGGCCCCTCGAACCCGTCCATATGCAGGACAAGCTGGTTCGGGTCCGCCGGGTCTGCCTGGCGGTTTGGGGTCGGCCCGATTGTGTCTTCTTCAAATTCCATTTTATGCCAAGCCAACCAGGGTCAGCACTCCCTCCGCTGCGAGCATGGTTGGTACCGTGATCACTTCCTGTGCGACCAGTATTATGCCCATAAGGATGAAAAATCCAAAGGGTGCAATTGAACGATAGCTTTGCGCCATGTCGTGCGGCAGGAATTGCTCCACCACGCCAGCGCCGTCAAGCGGCGGAATAGGCAGCAGGTTGAACACCATAAACAGGCAGTTCAGACGCACGCCCCAGACCGCAGTCTGGAACAGCCACCCCTCCGGGCTGGCGCCGGACGAGATCGCGACCTTGAGCACAATGGCAAAGAAAATTGCCACCAAAAGGTTCCCCAAAGGTCCTGCCAGCGCAACAATAACCATGTCACGCCTCATGTTCTTGAAATACCGCGGCTGAATCATAACCGGCTTGGCATAGCCGATCAGGAACGGGAAATTCGCCAGGATCGCCACAAGCGGGATCACAATCGTACCGACTGGGTCGATATGGACAGCCGGGTTGAGTGACAGACGCCCTTCCAGCTTGGCTGTGGGGTCCCCCAAGCGGTAAGCCGCAAGCGCGTGACCGGCCTCATGCAGGGTTACTGCAAGCAGAAAAGGCAGGGCCATAACGGTTAAGAGCTGTATGCTTCCGGCCAGGAAATCCATGGGTGCCTCAGATCTTTTCTAAAATTTTTCCATCAGCGCGTCATAGCGACGGCACAAGTCTTCCCGGTCTGCGCGCGGCGCTCGGTCGGCTTCGGATATAAGGGTCGCCAGGCGTTTCTCAAGCTTTCCTGAGGCGACATGACAGGCTGATGCGATGGACTGCATCTCGTCCATATTGCCGTTACAGTGCAGCACCAGGTCGCAGCCCGCCGAGAATGCCCCGCGGGTACGGTCCTCAAACTCCCCGGTCAGCGCCTTCATCGCCAGATCATCTGACATCAGAAGGCCTGTGAACCCCATCTTCATGCGAATGATGCGGCCAATCACCACACGGGAAAGCGTGGCGCACTGTTTTGGGTCAATGTCTGTGTATTTAATGTGGGCGGTCATGCCGAACGGCGCGTCGGCCATGGCCTTGAACGGCGCAAAATCGCTGTCGACCATCTCTGCCACCGTGGCGTCCACCACCGGCAGCTCCAGATGGCTGTCCGCTGTGGCCCGTCCATGGCCAGGCAGATGCTTGATCACAGGCAGCACGCCACCTTCCATCAAGGCGTCCACGACAATGCGCCCCATGGCAGTCACCAGTGACGGGTCGTTTGAAAAAGCCCGGTCGCCCACGATGGGGTCTGCCCAGTCGTTCATCACATCGAGCACCGGCAGGCAATCCACATTGATGCCCACACGCCGAAGGTCATCGGCGATCAGCCGCACATTCAGGCGAAGCGCGCTGGCTGCAAGGGTGGGGTCCTTCTTCGACATTTCGCCGAAGGTGGCCATGGCAGGATACTTGCGCCAATAAGGCTCCGTGAGGCGTTGCACGCGGCCGCCTTCCTGGTCCACCAAAATCGGTACCTTGTGGCGCCCGACGGACAGCTTCAATTCCTTGATCAGGGTTGAGAGCTGGTCCGGGTCTTCCACATTGCGCTTGAAGATAATGAACCCGGCGGGTTTCACCTTAGCGAAAAAGGCCCGCTCTTCGGCTGTAAGGGCCGGGCCGGAACAGCCGAAAATTGCTGGGATCATCAAATTACTCTTTTACGGATTAACGACGATACAGGCCTGCTGCTGGGCCCGAAGCCCCAGGCAAACCTCGTCCGCCGCGGCGCGGCTTTCAAGTGGTCCAACCCGAAGGCGGTATAGCGTGCGATCGCCCGTGCGAACAGATTCGTAAACCGGCGACAGGCCGTCAAGCACGTCACGGTGCTTGCCGCGAATGGTGCGCCAGGCTGTGGCTGCGGACTCTTCAGACCCATACGCCCCCAGCTGAACCTTGAAGGCGCCCGCTGGTACTGCAGGCTCTGCAGCCGGCTTTTCAGCTTCGGCTTCAGGCTTGGCAGCTTGCGCAGCGACCTGTTTGGCCGCTTCAGCCTCAGCTTGCTCCCGCGCCTGAGCTTCAGCAGCGATCCGGGCCTCGTCTTCAGCGTGGCTGTCATCCACCACTTCGGGTTCCGGGTCTGCAGGCAGTTCCTTCAGGGGCTCTTCCGGCTGGTCCGCAAGCGTCAGGCTTCCGCCAGCAGCGCCCTGGTCAAACACCTGCTTGTCCTGGTTTGGCACGTCCATGCCGCCCGGATCCGTTGGCTTGGTTTTGATCGGCGTCGCTTCGGCCACCACATGACGCGGCGGGCCGTCAGGCGCGCTGTCGTAAAGATAAAGAAGCACAAGCACGAACAGCACAACCACGCTGAGCGCGGCTGCAGCCGTGATCACCAGCGTTTTCCTGCCTTCGAAAAAGCCTGCTGCTTCCTCTTCCTCAGGGACGGGTTGAAGCCATGGTGGGATATCCTTGTCGGCTCCCTGCTGTTCGTTCTCGCTCATTTACCGCATTTCCTCCATTGGCGTTACGCCCAACACGCCCAGGCCGCTGGCAATCACCAACGCCACCGCGCGCACCAGCGCCATCCGCGCTTTAGTCAGCGGCTCATCGCCGTCTATGATAAAGCGCAAGTCATGATTGTCATTCCCCTTATTCCAGAATGTATGGAATTCGGAGGCCAGATCATACAGGAAAAACGCAATCCGGTGCGGTTCGTGCGCTTCGGCTGCACTTTCCACCATGCGCGGCCAGGCTGCGCACTGCTTGATCATGGCAATCTCATTCTCGTCCGCCAGCAGGCTGAGGTCAGCGCCTGCAAGGCTTGCGTCAGTCGCATCAAGGCCCGGGAAAGCATCCTGTGCCTTGGCCAGTACCGAACACACCCGCGCGTGGGCATATTGCACGTAAAAGACCGGGTTATCCTTCGATTGCTCCATCACCTTCTTGAAATCGAAATCAAGGTGGGCGTCGTTCTTGCGCGTCAGCATGATGAAACGTGTCACGTCGCGGCCTACTTCGTCCACCACCTCACGGAGGGTGATGAAGTTGCCGGACCGCTTGGACATCTTGAAGGGCTCGCCGTCACGGTACAGTTTCACCATCTGGCACAGCCGCACATCAAGTGTGCCGTCTTCCGAAAGCGCCTTCACAGCTGCCTGCATCCGCTTCACATAACCGCCATGGTCGGCACCGAGGATATCGATCATCTGCTTGTAACCACGGACATATTTGTCGTGGTGATAGGCGATGTCTGCAGCAAAATACGTGTACTCACCCGTGGATTTCTGCAGCGGCCGGTCGACATCATCGCCGAAATCAGTCGCACGGAACAAAGTCTGCTCGCGCTCTTCCCAGTCCTCGGGCTTCTTGCCCTTCGGTGGCTCCAGCACGCCCTGATAGATATGGCCGCGCTCTTTCAGAACCGCGATGGCTTCCGGAATACGACCGCTTTCATGCAAAGACCGCTCAGAGAAAAATTCTTCGTGCTCGACACCCAGTGCCGCTAGGTCTTCACGGATCAGCTCCATCATGGCGCCCGAGGCATCAACCTTGAACTGCGCCAGCCATTCACTCTCGTCCGCGTCCAGATACTGGTCGCCGTATTTTTCCTTGAGCATTTCGCCTACAGGAATCAGATAGCCGCCTGGGTAAAGCCCTTCAGGGATTTCGCCAATGTCGCGGCCGTGCGCTTCCTGGTAGCGGAGGTGCGCTGAACGCGCCAGGGTATCGATCTGGCTGCCCGCATCGTTGATGTAATATTCCTTGGTGACGTCATAGCCCGCCTTGATCAGCAGGTTCGCCAGCGCATCGCCAAACACGGCGCCGCGCACGTGGCCAACATGCATCGGCCCTGTCGGGTTCGCAGACACATATTCGACATTCACCTTGTCATTACCGCCCATGGTGCTGGCGCCGTAACCCACGCCTTCTGTCAGGATGGTTTTCACCTGAGCTTGCCAGAAGCTTTTGGCAATACGCAGGTTGATAAAGCCGGGCCCTGCAACGTCCACGCTTTCAACCGCATCAAGCGCTTCAAGCGCCGGTGCCAGGAGCCCTGCAATCTCGCGCGGGTTCTTGCCCGCCTGCTTGGACAGCACAAGCGCCGCGTTGGTCGCGATATCGCCGTGGCTTGCATCGCGCGGCGGCTCCACCGCCACGTTGGAGGTGTCCATATCGGACGGCAGCTCGCCCTTTGCGGCAAGGTCACTCAGGACCGCATCAATCGCGGCCCGAAACTCGGTAAAAACATTCATAGTGATACTCGGTTCAAATCAAACAGTTTGGCGTGCTCGCGGAAGGCGAAGCGGTCGGTCATGCCGGCGATAAAGTCGGCAACCACCCGGGCCGTTTCCGGCGTTCCGGCGCCCTGCGCACGCTGGTTCCATTCAGTCGGCAAACATTCTGGTTCGGTGATATACAGATCGAACAGGTCCGATACCACCCTTTTTGCCTTACTGGCCATACGGTTAACCAGATAGTGGCGATACATGCGCTCAAACAGGAAGGACTTCAGCTCCTTCACCGCTTCGCCCATATCCTTGCCAAAGGCAATCGTGGGCTGGCCTGCATTGCGGATATCGTCAGGGGACATGGGCGCAAGCCTTTCAATGCGCCGCCCGCTTTCCACCATCATATCCGCCACCATCCGGTTGATCATTCGTCGGACAAGCTCGTGGATCATCACATCCTTGGACGCGTTCGGATAGGTCCATTTCACTTCATCAAGTACCTGCGCCACTACAGGAATTTTCTTCAACTCGTCGAACTCAAACAGGCCCGCGCGTAGGCCGTCATCCAGATCGTGGGATGAATAGGCGATATCGTCCGCAAGCGCCGCAATCTGTGCTTCCGCAGACGCATAAGTGTGCAGCTCCAAGTCATTTTCCGGCAGATAGTCGCGGAAGCCGAACGACAGCTGGGCTGGTGGCTTTTTGTGATCAATCGCCGCATCCACAAGCGGGCCATTGTGTTTTGCGAGGCCTTCGAGCGTTTCCCACGTCAGGTTCAGGCCTTCAAAGGACGCGTAGCGGTGCTCAAGGCGCGTCAGAAGGCGAAGCGCCTGGGCGTTATGGTCGAACCCATCGTAATCCTTCATGCATTCATTCAGAACGGTCTCACCCACGTGGCCAAAAGGCGGATGGCCAAGATCATGCGCGAGCGCCAGCGCCTCACCCAAATCTTCATTCAGGTGCATCGACCGGCATACAGACCGCGCGATCTGCGCCACTTCAAGCGAGTGGGTCAGGCGCGTGCGGAAATGGTCACCCTCGTGATATACAAATACCTGCGTCTTGTGCTTGAGCCTGCGGAAGCTCGAGGAATGGATCACCCGGTCGCGGTCGCGCTGGTAACAGCTGCGATTCGGCGTTTCCGGTTCCTTAAAGACACGACCACGGCTTTCTGAAGGACGGCACGCATAAGGGGCCAGTGTGTCTTCATAGCGTGGCAAACTATCGTACATGTCTTTCTCCTTGGGCTCAGGTTGCCTGAGGCGCAGGCAGCCCGAATAGGTTGGTGGTTTTGGGCACATTATCCCCGCCCCTGACGAAGGGCAACTCTTTCATTTTTTTTGGCTAAGGATTGCCCCGGAATGCCCCTCGCCGACCGCCCCGGATTGCTGCATTTGCAAAAGTATTAACGAATAGTTAACTCATACCTTGTGCGTTAATGCTTTTTTAATTATTATATCAGGATGATCGAAAACGCTGACAGCATTGGTAACGACCAACCCGCGTTTGAAGCCAGGTTTCAGCAGGACTTGCTCAATCATTGGCGTGAGATCCAACACAACCGAAAATATCCAGACAAGCGTGAGTTCCGCCCGCAGAAGTTCCCGAAATTTCTGCCGCAGCTGGCCATTGTCTCCATTGCGGGCTCCAATGATTATGACGACAGGCTCACCGGCGCCACGGTTTCGGAAGTCCTGAAACTTCAGGGCACACATGACCGGCTGGTGTCACCGCCTGATGCCGCTGTGAAGCAGATCATTCATGACATGCTCAACCGCGCGTCCAAGGCAAATGGCCCGATCTATTTCAAAGGCAACTTCCAGCCCGCGGAAAGCGCAAGCATCCCCTTCACGGCGCTGGTGCTGCCCTTCTCGCACAATGGCGACGCCGATGTACTGGACACGCTGATGCTGGCTTTCGACTTCAGCAAGAAGCGCAAGCTGGAACTGGTTTTCCCCCTTGAGGAAATGACCGGCGATCAGCCAAACGAGCCGACCGCCTGAATATACCCCAATAATATCGCGCTCGTGAATTGACCATTGGGCCTATGGTCCCTACATATGGGGCATGACTGATCAAGAAAACCATGGCGAACAAGCATGACCGATAATCAGCCCCCCGTTGGGCTCAGTGAAAAAGCCGCAGCGCGCGTAAAGGCGCTGATCGAACAGCAGGGCAATCCGAACCTGAAGCTGCGCCTGACCATCTCTGGCGGCGGCTGCAGCGGGTTCCAGTATGGCTTTGACTTCGATGAACAGCAGAAAGACGACGATATCGTTGTTGAACGCGACGGTGTGACCATGCTGGTCGACCCCATGTCGCTCCTCTATATCTCCGGCGCTGAGGTCGATTTTGTCGAAGACCTGGTCGGCGCCTCCTTCCAGGTGAAAAACCCGAACGCAACCGCTTCCTGTGGTTGCGGCTCTTCCTTCTCAGTCTAGGGCCTGACTTTATGAAAATTGCCAGCTTCAACATCAATGGCGTCAAGGCGCGCCTGCCCCGGCTTCTTGAGTGGCTGGATGAATTTTCGCCTGATGTCGCCTGCCTGCAGGAGATCAAGAGCGTGGACGATAATTTCCCGCGCCTGGAGATTGAAGAAAAGGGCTGGCATGTTGAAACGCACGGCCAGAAAAGCTTCAACGGCGTGGCGCTGATCTCGAAGTACCCGATTGAGGACATCCGCCGCGGCCTCCCCGCCCTCGACGGTGGCGAGGAAACGGAAGACGAACAGGCACGCTATATTGAAGCCACCGTCAAAGGTGTGCGCGTGGCCTCCATTTACTTGCCGAACGGCAACCCGCAACCGGGCCCGAAGTTCGACTATAAGCTCCAGTGGATGGACCGGTTGATTGCCCACGCTGAACGGCTGCTTGAAAAAGAGATGCCGATCGTGCTGGCCGGTGACTATAACGTCATCCCGTTTGATGAAGACTGTCACAACCCCGCCGCCTGGGTGGATGATGCGCTGACGCAGCCCGAAAGCCGGGCGCGCCTGAAAAGCCTGTGGCACCTGGGGTATCTGGATGCGCTCAGGCAGGTCAAGCCGAAGGGCGAGGCCTATACCTTCTGGGATTATCAGCGCGGCGCCTGGCAGAAAGACCACGGCATCCGCATCGACCACCTGCTGCTGTCACCACAGGCCGCCGATATCCTGCGTGACTGCCAGGTTGACCGGGCCCCGCGGGGCAAGGAAAAGGCCAGCGACCATACCCCCATCTGGGTGGATCTGGACGTGGCCCTCGACTAGCAGATCAGCCGCTTCTTAAGCGTCTACAGTCTCGTATTTTTCGAATTCGCGATTGGCAGCCGGACTACCCAGGCCATCAAGCCCCGGCGTGACATATTCGTCCATGTCCACGATATGGTTTTTGGCGTCCACATGCACGGCGCGGGAAACCCGACCCGGCAGCTGGTTCGCCGGCACCGCCTCATAGCCCATGATGATGGCCAGATCGCCTTTAGAGAACTGGTGCGCTGCCGCACCGTTCAGGCAAATCACGCCAGAGCCTTCCGTGCCTTCGATCACATATGTCTGGATACGTTCCCCGTTAGTGATATTCACCACATCCACCTGTGTGTGTGGCAGAATGCCGGATGCGCGCAGAAGCACAGGGTCCACTGTGATAGAACCAACATAGTCCAGGTCGGCCCCTGTCACCGTCACACGGTGCAGTTTGCCATACATGAATTGGCGCAGCGCGCCGTCGAGGCTTGGTTGTGTCAATGTCAGGGCCCTCTCAAAAGCAATCAGGATGCGGATATGGCGCAGGAGCGCGCACCGGTCAAGCCTTGCTGCATAAAAAAACCGGGGAAAACCCCGGTTTTCGTTGACCTTTTCGTCAGGAACGAAGGCCTATTCGAACACCTTCTGTTCGTTTTCCGCCATGCAGATGCGGTAGCGAATGCCGTGGGCCACGCCGATCGCCAGCGTTATGAAAAGAAGCATCGGCCAATAGACGACGGTCATCAGCAGTGGGTTCCCCGTCAGGCTTAAAAGTACCTGCGGAACAAGCACAATTACATACAGGAGGAACAGGACAATCCCGAAGTCCATGACGTGAGGATGCTGAAGACCTTCCCTATCCTCACCGACCGCAGTTTGGGTAAGGTTGGCCGATACCCAGGAATATATACCGCAAGTTACCACAGTCATGACGATCTGGTTCATCAGCCCGGCCTTGGTCGCCGCGGCAATATCGTTGGACATGGCCAGTTCCATTTGCTTGGCAAAACCAACCGACAGCCCAAGGGCCTGCAGAACGAAAAAGGCAACGAAGCTGGCAACCCCCAACAGCAGGGAGAGGGCGAAGAACTTCAGGGCGTTGATCCCTGCCGCTGACAGGGCTTTGCCAAAAGTTTCAAACTTGGCATTCTCAACGCCAAAAGCACCCGCCCGAACCCAAAAATTGAAGACGTGAGCGGCCACCATCAGCATCACTGCGAGCCCAAGCAATAACGCAGGGGCCAACCCAAGCATCAGTTCTGCCATGCCTTCAATGGTCGCCTCTGTCGGCTCACCGCCGCCTTGCCCCAGCTCCTGGAACAAGGCAGGGTCGCCCGACACAATCATGGCGACCGCGATCAATAGCGACATAAACAGGAAGGCTGCAGCAAAAAGGCCCAAGGCCTTAAAAATTTCAAGAGGCCTGGAAAATGGCATCGCCAGCGACTGCTTCACAATGGCCAAAATCGGTATCTGTTTCATCATAATCCCCCAACAAATATCTAGCTTGGACGCAGACTAGCCTGCGCGCCCGCAACGGCAAACAGCTTTTTTCTGAACCAATGAAGGTTAGGAAGCTTTACGCCATTCCATATGAATGATCGGGAACGGGCGCCCGGCATCATCAAGCGGCTCGCGGCGGACATCCACAAAGCCGCACGCCTTATAGAAAGCATGGGCCTGTGGCTGCTGTTCATTCACCTGTACAGTGACGGTGTCGAACAGTTCCTTCATCTTGGCGATAAACTGTTTGCCGATGCCTTGCCCGTGGGCCGCAGGGTCAATGAAAAGCGCATCAATGTTATTGTCGGTGCAGCCCATGAAGCCAAGCGGCCGATCAGAGGCATCCACAAACACGGAAAAGTCGGCGTTCGGCAGATATTGGTCTTTCACCACCCCGGCGATTTCGGCCAGGTCGGCCTCGCTCAGGAAATGATGCGTGGCCACGACAGCGGCGTGCCAGATATCGAAAAGACGGGCGTGATCAGTAGCCCGCGCCTGACGAAATGTCATAAAAAGTCCTATTCAAAAGCAGAGACGTCCCGAACGGCGCCTTTGCTAGCAGATGTCGCCATGGCTGCATAGGCCTTCAGGGCTTTTGATACCTTCCGTGTCCTTGGAGCCACCGGCTTCCAGGCGGCCGCGCCCTTGCCCTCCATGGCTTTGCGGCGGGAGGCCAATTCCTCGTCCGACACCATCACATTGATGGACCGGTTGGGGATATCGATCTCGATCGTATCGCCCTCTTCCACCAGACCGATGGCGCCGCCTTCCGCGGCCTCAGGGCTTGCGTGGCCGATCGACAGGCCCGACGTGCCGCCCGAAAAACGCCCGTCCGTCAGAAGCGCGCAGTCTTTACCCAGCCCCATGGACTTCAGGTAACTGGTTGGATAGAGCATTTCCTGCATGCCCGGGCCGCCACGCGGGCCCTCGTAGCGGATAACCACCACGTCCCCCTTGACCACTTCACCGGCGAGGATGGCTTCCACGGATGCGTCCTGGCTTTCGAAAATACGGGCACGACCCGTGAACTTCAGGATGCTTTCATCAACGCCCGCTGTTTTCACGATACAGCCCTCTTCGGCGATGTTGCCATACAGCACCGCAAGCCCGCCGTCCTGGCTGTAGGCGTGTTCTTTTGCGCGGATGCAGCCACTTTCACGGTCCAGGTCCAGCGCGTCATAGCGCTTGGATTGGCTGAAGGCGACCTGTGTGGGCACACCGCCGGGGGCAGCCTTGAAGAAATGGTGCAGGTCCCCGTCGTTCGACACGCGCACGTCATAGCGCGCCAGCGCTTCGCCCATGGTGCTGGTGTGCACCGTGGTGCAATCGGTGTTGATCAGGCCCGCGCGGCCCAGTTCACCCAGGATGCTGAAGATGCCGCCAGCGCGGTGCACATCCTGAATGTGATATTTGTCTGTCGCTGGCGCGACCTTACAGAGGTTCGGCACTTTCCTTGACAGCCGGTCAATGTCTTCCATGGTGAAATCAAGCTCAGCTTCCTGCGCGGCGGCCAGGATATGCAGCACCGTGTTGGTTGAGCCGCCCATGGCGATATCCAGCGCCATGGCGTTTTCAAACGCACCAAAGTTGGCAACATTGCGCGGCAACACGCTTTCATCCCCGCCACCATAATAGCGCTTGGAGATGTCCACAATCAGCCGGGCCGCCGTCAGGAACAGCTCCTTGCGATCCGAATGGGTCGCCAGTGTCGTGCCGTTCCCCGGCAGGCTGAGCCCCAGGGCTTCTGTCAGGCAGTTCATGCTGTTCGCCGTGAACATACCTGAACAGGAGCCACATGTCGGGCAGGCGGAACGTTCGACCGCGGCAACCTGCTCGTCCGACACATTGGGGTCAGCTGCCTGGACCATGGCATCCACCAGGTCCAGTTTGTGGGTTTCCCCGTCATAGTCCGCCTCGCCCGCTTCCATCGGGCCGCCGGACACAAACACAGCCGGGATGTTGAGCCGCAGCGCTGCCATCAGCATGCCCGGCGTGATCTTGTCGCAGTTGGAGATGCACACAAGCGCATCGGCGCAGTGGGCGTTGGCCATATATTCAACGCTGTCGGCGATGATCTCACGGCTTGGCAGGCTATAGAGCATGCCATCATGGCCCATGGCGATGCCGTCATCGACGGCGATGGTGTTGAATTCCTTCGCCACACCGCCCGACGCCTCGATCTCGCGCGCCACCATCTGGCCCAGGTCCTTCAGATGCACATGGCCCGGCACAAACTGCGTGAAGCTGTTGACCACGGCTACAATCGGCTTCTGGAAATCCTCATCCTTCATGCCGGTCGCGCGCCAGAGTGCGCGGGCACCTGCCATGTTGCGGCCGTGGGTTGATGTGCGGGAACGATACTGGGCCATCAGGCTCTCCACTGGTTTCGGGCAATGCCCGATTTGGTCTTCAAATCTGTGCGCGACTTTAGCGATGCGCCCCCACCGTGTCGATAACTAATGCATAGTTTTTTGATCATTTTTTGTAATTTTATTGCATGGTCACCAAATTCAATTGCAGCACACCCAAATGTCTGATCATGCTTTCGAGGCGCAGATGCTTTCCCTCTGGACAAAAATGTGATCACATTTTATGCTGCTGCGATATTTATCTTAGGAGACCAAATTGACGTCCTGGAACGATGCCTACTCAGGTGAACAAAGCTTTATGCGTGTCGGCTATGCCGATGGCCCCCAAGGTGTGGATATTGCCGTTATCGGCATTCCCTATGACCTGGGTACGACGGGCCGACCAGGCGCCCGATTTGGTCCGCGCGCGGTGCGCGAGCTTTCCCTGGCTGTAGGCGAGTTCGAATGGGGCGTATTCCCGTGGGATCATGACGTACGCGACCGCCATGTGGTCAAGGACCTGGGCGATGTGACCGGCTTCACCGCCTACCCGGACCGCTTGTGCCCGGCTGTGGAAGCCAAGGCGAAAGAAGTACTGGACACGGGCGCCAGCCTGCTGTCGATTGGCGGTGATCATTTCGTTAGCCTGCCGCTGTTGCGCGCGCACGCTGAAAAATATGGCCCCATGGCGCTTATTCACTTCGACGCCCATTCCGACACCTGGGTGGATGAGGACCTCAACCACGGCACCATGTTCTATCATGCCATCAAGGAAGGCATCATCGACCCCACTCGCAGTGTGCAGGTGGGCCTGCGCACGCCGAACCCGGAAACCCATGGCATCCTGATTTTGGATGCGGACCACTGCCTGCGCACACCCGCAGCCGACGTGGCCAAGGCCATCCGCGACCGGGTTGGCGACCATCCGGCCTATGTGACCTTCGATATCGACTTCCTCGACCCGGCTTATGCGCCAGCAACCGGCACCCCGGTTTCGGGTGGTCCGAACACGGCGTACGCGCGGCACGTCCTGCAGGGGCTTGCGGGCCTCAACATCAAGGGCGCAGACCAGGTGGAAGTGGCCCCGCATTATGAAGGGCCAGGCCAGATTACGGCTGTGGCAGGCGCCACAATTGCCGCCGATCAGCTCTATCTGCTCGGCCTTGCACGGGAATTGTGATCACAAAAAAACGGTGGGCTGTGCGTCAGTCGTGCAGCTCAAAGCCATAGCGGCTTAAAAGCGTACCATCGGCATGAAGCCGTTCAACCACCGCATCCAGATATTCTACCAACTTGCTGGCCTCTAAAGACGGCCAGCAGGTGACCCCCTCCCCCAATGTCAGCAAGGAAAAGCTCTTGTCTGCCGGGAAAGCTGGCTTTTGCGCGCGGGTGAAATACTGGCGCGCGTCAATCGAATAGGCGATCGCCACATCCACACGGCCCGCGGCCAAAAGTTCAAACGCCTCATCCACCGACTTGGTATAGAGCATGCTTTTAGCAAACGGCAGCGTGCGCTGGGCAATGGTGCTTACGTGGATGCCCTCGTCCCCCGCAATCAGTTTACCGTCGAACGCCGCCCAATTGCCCGGCGGTGTACCACCCGGCCTGCTGTAAGCGCGCATGAACAGACGATTGAAGGGCTTTGCCACCGTCAGTGTCTCAAGCGGCACGCCGTTCTGGATATAGAAGGTCTTGTCGTCGGTAGCCATATACATGCAGTCGACTTGCTTTTCGAAGAAAGAGCGTGCCAGGCGTTTCACCGGCAACATCACCATATCGAGCTGAACCGGCGCCTTGGCGACCACATCATCATAGAAGGCGTTATAGGGGCCGCCCTTGCCGGGCTCAAAAACCTTGGGGATAGCCGCGCCGGCCATCACCAGCTTCACATCTTCCGCAGGCGCAGGAGATGCCGCGCCCAGAAGCGCGCCAGCCATCATGAGTGTTGCAAGCAAAGGCCGCATACGCTCCCCAATATTCCCTTAATCCCGCTGCCCTTATACACAAAACTGGCTGAAATACAATGGAGGGGATGAGGTCAGCCTTGAAGCCTCTCCAATATAATGGCCAGCAACAGGATACCCACCCAGAAACCCGCAAACTGCAACCAAGCCTGCCGCTTCAGTCGAGACCTTTCTTCTTTGGAGAGTTCCCTGACCGGGTTACCAACCCAACGCCCAGCGATGATGGAATTTACAATGTCCGCAACAGTGCAGTCCTGATAGCGATCTTCACCATGGCGCCAAGGCATAATGGCAAAAATTGAACTGGGCTCTGGGCCAAACATCGCTTCGAGCTCTACGCCAGCCCAATCGACTTGGAACCGATCGTTCAATGCCTGAAACAGATCGTCTCCATCGTCTCCTGCGATGCCAACATCATCCGCAACGGACGACTCTTCGGTGATCTGGTCCTTGCTTGTACCTGATACATGCACAATGATTGACCTTACGTCATCAAAGACTTCCTGACGGTTCATGTTTCGCCTCTTTGTCACTTGCAGAAGTCAGAATACATGGATTGTACCAACAAAAAAGGGGCCTTCATGGCCCCTTTTCCCAAAGTCTTTGTTTTCGCGGCCTAGCCCAGGCGCGTGAGCGCGGCCTTGACCTTTTCGATCTGGCCTTCGAGGTCTGCGAGCTGTTCCTTGGCTTCCGCCACTACATGCTCCGGCGCTTTGGCCACAAAGCCCTGATTACCCAAGCGGCCTTTGAGCGAGCCCGCCTCTTTCGAGAGCTTCTCAAGGTTCTTATCAAGGCGGGCTTTTTCGGCGTCCAGGTCCATGAGGTCCGCGAGTGGCAGGTAAACGGTTGCTTCGTCCACCACAAGCTGGGCAGCCCCCTTGCTTTCGGCCGCATCAACCGCTTCGGCCTTCTCAAGGCGCGCCAGACGGCAGATCATGTCCTGGAAGCTCTCCAGTCGGGCCTTGGTGGCGTCAGACGCACCAACCACCAGCGCGGTTGCCTTGGCGCCTGCCGGTACGTTCATCTCTGACCGGGTCGAGCGGACCTCCGAGATGAACTTGATGGCCCAGTTGACTTCCCCGCCCGCGGCTTCGTTCGCGGCTGTCACTGTTGGCCACGCCGCCTGGATCAAATCATAGGCGCGGTCATCGCGGGTGGCGTGCCACAGCTCTTCGGTGATGAACGGCATGAAGGGATGCAGAAGCACCAGAATCTGGTCCAGCACCCAACCGGCAACGCGGCGGGTTTCTTCTTTCTGGGCTTCGTCCTCGCCCCAGAAGACCGGCTTGATCAGCTCCACATACCAGTCGCAGAAAGTACCCCAGGTGAAGTGATAGATGGCGTCGGCGCTGTCGTTGAAACGGAAGGCCTCAAGCGCTTTGGTCACGCCTTCAGCCGCCTTGGTCACCTCGCCAATAATCCATTTATTGACTGCCAGCGTTGCCTCAGGCGCCTCGATGCTATCCGAGCCAGCAATGCCGTTCATTTCGCAGAAACGCGCGGCGTTCCAAAGCTTGGTGCCGAAGTTCCGGTAGCCTTCAACCCGCTTTTCACTCATCTTGATGTCGCGGCCCTGGGCTTCCATGGCGATCAGAGTGAAACGAAGTGCATCGGCGCCGTATTTCTCAACGAACTCCAAGGGGTCAATCACATTGCCCTTGGACTTGGACATCTTGGCGCCCTTCTCATCGCGCACCAGCGCGTGGATGTAGACATCCTTGAACGGCACCTCGCCCATGAAATGAATGCCGGACATCATCATCCGGGCAACCCAGAAGAAGATGATATCAAAGCCGGTAATGAGCGTGGTGTTCGGGTAATATTTCTTCACGGTGTCCAGATCAGCGTCCTCTGGCCCGGTCCAGCCCAGTGTGCTGTATGGCCACATGGCGGATGAGAACCATGTGTCCAGAACGTCTGTGTCCTGTGTGAGCGTCACGTCAGCGCCCAGCTTGGCGCGGGCGGCCTCATAAGCGGCTTCTTCGGTTTCCTCAACGAAGACAGACCCGTCCGGCGCATACCAGGCCGGGATACGGTGACCCCACCACAGCTGGCGCGACACACACCATGGCTGGATGTTGCGCATCCACTCATAGTAGGTCTTTTCCCAGTTCTTCGGGATGAATTTGGTCTTGCCACTCTCAACCGCCTCGATGGCCGGTTTCGCCATGGTCTCCGCGTCCACATACCACTGGTCCGTCAACCACGGCTCAATCACAACACCGCCACGGTCGCCATACGGCACCATGTGGCGGTGCGGCTCAACCTTCACCAGGAAACCGGCGGCTTCCATGTCGGCCACGATGGCTTTGCGGGCTGTGAACCGGTCCATGCCGCGGTATTTTTCAGGCGCGTTCTCGTTGATGCAGGCGTTCTCGTCGAAGATGTTGATCATCTCCAGGTCATGGCGCTTGCCGATTTCAAAGTCATTGAAGTCATGCGCAGGCGTGACCTTCAGGGCACCGGTGCCCTGCTCCGGGTCTGCGTGCTCATCGCCCACGATGCGGATCAGGCGACCCACCAGCGGCAGCTTGACGAACTTGCCGATCAGATCCTTGTAGCGCTCGTCCTCAGGGTGCACGGCCACAGCCGTATCGCCCAACATGGTCTCGGGCCGCGTGGTCGCAATCTCGATAAAGCGGCCTTCTTCGCCGTCGATCGGGTAATGGAAATGCCAGAAGTTGCCGTCAACTTCCCTCTGCTCCACCTCAAGGTCGGAAATGGCGGTCTTCAGTTTCGGGTCCCAGTTCACAAGGCGCTGGGACTTGTAGAGAAGCCCTTCCTTATAGAGCTGGACAAATTTCTGGATCACGGCCTTTGAGCGCGGCTCGTCCATGGTGAAGGCCTCGCGCGACCAATCACACGACGCGCCCAGGCGCCTGAGCTGGCCCGTGATGGTGCCGCCGGATTCCGCTTTCCATTTCCACACGCGCTCAAGGAAGGCCTCGCGGCCGATTTCCTGGCGCGTCGGCCCGCCTTCAGCGTCCATCTGGCGCTCGACAACCATCTGGGTCGCGATGCCCGCATGGTCGGTGCCCGGCTGCCACAGCACATCCTTGCCGCGCAGGCGTTCAAAACGGATCAGCACATCCTGCAGGCTGTTATCCAGCGCATGGCCCATGTGGAGGCTACCTGTCACATTCGGCGGAGGCATGACGATGACATAGGGCTCGGCATCAGCGCGCTGGCCGCATTTGAATGCGCCAGACGTTTCCCAATGTTCGTACCATTTGCCTTCAATATCCGCCGGGGAATAGGTCTTATCCAACATCTCAAAAAATCCGTTATTTTTCGGGACGTATGTACGCGGCGCGCACACCATCCGTTTTCATTCCTTAAAACAGCGCCGCACAATGCACAAAAACGGGAAAAAACGAAACCCTCAATCGGCCCAAATCATATGTTTTTTGCTCTTTTCAGCGCCATCTGTTCCAAAATTGCGACGGCCGGGCGTCACAGCAATAGGCGCTATAGCTTTGGTTGATCTTTAATTCGCATAAGTATTCCGGTAGGCTGTGGAAATGATTGGGTTTTACAAGGCATTAAGGGGGACTTTCCGGTCTGGCATTGCATTTGGCGGCCTGCTCCTTTGCTTTGCCATGGTGGCGGCGCCGATGCCGGCCTCTGCGCAGGACACGCCTGCTGATGCCGACCTCCCGGAAGAGGCCATTCTTGCCGAAGACATCGGTGTCCTGGCCCGCCTGCCTATCGATATCATCAACAACCGGGTTCATGTCACGCTGGACGTCAACGGAACCCCCGTGACCATGCTGCTGGACACGGGCGCCAGCACCAGCGTCCTGTTCAAGAACCCGGGCCTGCCGGAAAGCACCCTGAGGGCCGGCAAATCCATAGACATCAATTTCCCGGCGTTCCGAACTGCCACGACCGGTTACCGTCTTTCTTCCGTTGATTTCACCGCCGGTGATTTTCGCTTCACCAGCCACAACACCCTTTATATCGATAACCGGGATGAGATTTCTTCTGACCTCAGCTTCAAGATCGAGGGCATCCTCGGCCGAGACTTTTTCAAGGCCTATATTATTGAGGTCATCCCGTCCAAGCAGGCCATGGCAATCATCCAGCCCGGCAGCACCATTGGTGATCGCTTCAAGTATCGTCACAAGCTCTATATGGACGGCGATACGCCCTACCTGCTGCACCGGTCCCGTCTGCCATGGGAGCCTCACCCGTCGTCGAAGAAGCTCCTGCTGGACACCGGCTTTCCGGGCGGCATTGTGCTGTGGGATACCGGGCATTTCAACCGCGCCACCGATCCCGGTGAGCGGGAGGAGATGCTGGCGAACAATCAGGGCGTGATCTATTACGGTATCATCAAGTTCGGGCGATTGCTGTTCAAGAACATCCCGATCTTCATCGGCCCTCATGCGCCGGAAAAAACAGACGACCGGGAAGGCATCATCGGCGCCAGCATGCTACTGCCCTTTCGCTATGCCGTTGACCTGAATAGAGAAAGCCTGTGGCTGAACCCGCGAGTGCGGTCCTTCAATGATGCCTATCAGATCAGCAACAAGGTGATCTACACACCAGGCAATGAGGATTTCAAGGTCAAGGATTTCCCACCGAGGATCAGCGCCACACCCACGATTGTGCTGCGCAGGGACACAGAAGTCGTCCCCGACTAGGGTCCCTTCTCCGCGTCAGGCCACAAAAAAGGGCGCCTTCAGGCGCCCTGATGTCAATCTCTGGTGATTATGCCTATTTGCGGCGGGCGATCCGCGCCACTTCGCGCTCCACCGCGTCCTGCACGATGCTGGGCAGGTTTTCATCCAGCCAGCCCTGCAGCATAGGCTTGAGCATGGCACGCACGAGCGATTCCAGTGTGTTGTCAGCGCCTTCATAGCCAGCCACCATCATCTGGGTCAGGTGCGCGAAACTCTCAGCCGTCCTGGTTTCTACCGGTGGCGAAACGATTGCCTCAACCTCACCTTCGCTCGCAAGCTCAGTCAGCTCAAAGACATCTTCCTCTTCAGGCTCTGGAATTGGTTCCGGCTCCGGAACAGGCGCAGGCTCGGGCTCGTAAACGGGCTCAGGCTCGGGCTCAGGTTCGGGGAGAGGCTCAGGTTCCGGCTCAGGTTCCGGCTCGAAAGCAGGCTCAGGCTCTGGCTCGGGTTCTGGCTCCGGCTCGGGCTCAGGCGTAGGGGCTTCCTCGAAGTCTTCCTCGACTTCAGGTTCCGCTGCCTCTTCCTCCGACTCGTCAGAAATGATCCGGCGTATAGACGCCAGGATCTCTTCCATAGTCGGTTCGTCTTCAGATGCGTTATCGCTCATTGACCAGCCACTGTTAACACTCCCTAAACCAGAGGTACCGTTAAGCGAGTCCCGTGTCAATAATTCTTAAGCGCACAAAAGCGGTTAAGTGCAACAACCCCGACCCGGAATGGGGGTGAAAAGAACCGGTAGGCAATAAAAAAGGGGCCCAAGGACCCCTTCAATCTTTTTTATGTGCCAGCCGCTCTATTCGATGTCGGTACCGATGAATTTGGTGTCGACTTTGTCATAGTAGCGCTCTGGGTTATAGGCAGCGACGCCAAGACGCAGGTCTTTGGCGGTCAGTTTGCCAACCGCGGACACCAGGCTGTAGGCCGTTACGGCTTCGTCACGCTGGGCACGAACAAGGGCCACCCGGGCGTTCAGCAGTTCCTGTTCGGCGTTCAGCACATCAAGGGTTGTGCGCGAGCCCACATAGGCTTCCTGACGCACGCCTTCAAGCGCGATCTCGCTGGCACGAACCTGCGCTTCAGTCGACTTGATCTGGCCAACGGCTGCGCGGTACTGGTCCCACGCCACAAACACATTTTCCTGCGCTACACGCTCGGCCTGACGAATTTCCATCACACGCTGGCTGCGCACCTGTTTTGCCCGACGGATCGTCGAATAACGCGAACCACCCTGATAGAGCGGCACGGACAGCTGAACACCGACCGTTGTCGCATCGCTACCGGAAAGCTGGTTTGCTGCAGCAGCACCTGCACGCACATTTTTGTCCCAGCGAGCGAATGCATCAACACTTGGGAGCAATGCGCCGCTTGCCTGTTTCACGTCTTCACGGGCTGCTTTCTCACTATAACGGGCAGCAATCACGCCCGGGCTCAATTCCATCGCAACTTCGATGGCTTCATCAAGTGAGGCTGGGAGCGTCGGCTGCCCAGTCGGCGTTTCAAGCCCAGCCGGTGTGTGACCAACCACCCGGCGATATTGTGCCCGGCTTGAGGCCAAAGTGGCTTCCGCCGTCAACAGGTTGGATTTCGCGCCTTCGAGACGTGCTTCTGATTGTGCGACATCAGTGCGGGTTACTTCACCCACACGGAAACGGTCCTGGCTGGCCTGAAGCTGGCGCTCCAGCACCTGCACGTTATTCTTGTTCAGGTCCACAACGGCTTCGTCGCGCAGCACATTCATATAGGCCGTGACGGCTTCAAGAAGCACCTGCTGCTCAACAGATTGCAGTTGGGCACGGCCTGCCATAACGGAATTTTTCGCGCCGCGCACGGCATTCCGATCCCGAAAACCGTTGAAAATGTTTTGAGACAGGCTCAACTGATATGAATCAGTTTCAGTATCGATATCACTCGAACCATTCGGCAGCGTTTGCGTACCTTTGGTTTCGGAATATGAGTAGGTGCCTGAAAGGCTAGGCAAAAAACCTGAGTTGGCTTGAGACACGCCCTCGTCCGTCGCACGAAGCGCGGCACGCTGGGCCATCAATTGTGGGTTGCTCTCGTAAGCTGCCGCCAGCGCTTCCTCAAGCGATTCTGCCGACACAGCCCCAGTTCCCATGAGCACAGTTGTCACCGCAAGCAGTGATACAATCCCCTTTTTCATTTTATTCTCCTTGTTTCCTCGCTGTTTATTTAACGGGCCGCAGAGTTCCAGGTTCATTTTTTCCTGTATATTTTTCTGTCTGACCCTTAGGGGTATTCGGTTTTTATCACCTTTTTAGTATCAACTCTAGCGTGATTGGAAAAAACCTAAATCCAATCAAGTCCTAGAATACAAAACCTTTTTCTACTTCAAAGCCTGGCAGAAGCGGCACATTCGCGTCAAACAGGTTGCGCGCGGATGCGACACCATCTTCCATCTTCACGATATGGGCCCGCCCCACGCCACCTTCAAGCTTCACGCATACAAGGCGGCCACCGTCCTTAAGCTGCTGCACCAGCGCTTCAGGGACGTCTTCAACCATGCCTTCAATGATGATCACATCAAACGGGCCTTGCTTGGCCACACCGTCGCGGTGCTTGCCGTTCATGACGGCCACGTTCATCACACCCTGGTCAGACAGTTTCTTTTCTGCTGCCGTGGCGAATTTCTCGTTTTCCTCAAGCGCGACGACAGCGTCGGCGAGGTTGGCAATCACAGCCGCGGAATAGCCGGTCGCACAACCGATATCCAGCACCAGGTCCTTGGGGCCGATTTCTGCGGCGGTCACGAGACGCGCGAAAATCATGGGCTCCATCAGGAAGCGGCCTTCGCCGATATCCAGGTCTTCGTCCACATAGGCGATGGAACGCTTGGCTTTCGGAACGAAAAGCTCACGCGCAACGCCTTCGATGGCAGAAATAATACGCTCGTCATTCACCTCATTGGGGCGAAGCTGACAATCGATCATGTGGCTGCGGGCGACTGCTGCTTGGGTCACGGTTTGAACCTCTATATTAATATCTACAGTGACGATCTCGCCGCTTTATAAATAGCAAGGCGTCATGAAGCAACGCGTTTTCACGCAAAAAACCCATAAATTCGGCGTTTATATGGCACGATTTATCATAGTACGCGCGCACGGCACCATGCCCTGCGGCGATCTGACCGCTTTTTGCGACAGAAGGATGGCGCCATGCCAACGGGAAAGCATTTACAGTTCAGGCGATTTCAACCTTGTTGCGACCGGCCTTCTTGGCCTTGTACATGGCCTCGTCCGCGCGCTTGATCCCAGCGTCGATTGACATATCCTCGCCCGTCAGTTCCGCAATGCCGATGCTGACGGTCACCCTCAGGTCCGGGACATTCGGAAAGGTCAGGTCGGAAACCGTCTGGCGCAGGCGCTCCAGCACCCCGTAAGCGCCTTCAGCGTCGGCCACAGGCAGAAGCACTGCGAACTCCTCTCCGCCCAAACGCCCGAGTGTGTCCTCATAGCGCACCGTCTCGTCACAGCATTTGGCGACCACGGAAAGCACCTCGTCACCCACCTCATGGCCATATTGGTCATTGATGCGCTTGAAATGGTCGACATCAATCATGGCCACCACAACAGGGTAGCCGTGGCGCTTCATGCGACTCAGCTCCATATCGGCGGCATTCATGAAGTAACGGCGGTTGAAGCAGCCGGTCAGTGCATCTGTCATGGCCAGATGTGTCAGTTCCTTGTTGGCCTCTTCAAGCGCTTTGGATTTCTCGGCCAGCGTCAGTTGGGTTTGTATCCGGGCGCGCACCACCGGCACCTTGATCGGCTTCAGGATATAATCCGCCGCGCCCATGGTCAGTCCCTTGGATTCGGCGTCTTCGTCCTTTTCCATGCCGGTCACCAGCACTACAGGGATATCCTGGGTGCGGTAATCCTTCTTCAGCGCTTCGCATACCTTGAAGCCGTCAATATCCGGCAGGACAACATCCAGCAAAATCAGCGTGGGCTTGTGTTCAAGCGCCGCGATCAGGCCGTCCTTGCCGGTTGCGGCCGTCACGACCTCGCCAAATTCCTTGGCGATGCCCGACAGCATCGTCCGCATGATCTCAAGGTCATCAATGATAAGGATTTTATGGTCCACGCCTCATTCCCGCTTGTTGCCGCCTCTGCCTCATTCCTGTTTAGCGACAATGCCTTAAAAAAACATTGCCTGCAAAAATTTGTTACCGGCAAGCCGACAAGGAAAACCAGACGCTAAAAAGCTATTGACCCATCTGATACGTCTGACTATACGTTCCGGACCACCACGAGAGGCGCGATGGCGGAGTGGTGACGCAGCGGATTGCAAATCCGTGTACACCGGTTCGATTCCGGTTCGCGCCTCCAGAATTTAGCTAGAAATAGCAAAGGGCTTGGCTGACATTCAGCCAGGCCCTTTTTCATTGTCCCGGCCAGGCCTTCCGGCCTTCAATCACCCAGGCCAGCATGTCAGCGCCGTCCATCAGCGCATGAAATCCGGCGTCCACCCCTGCGGCTTCAAGGGCGTCGATGGCGGCGATAATGTCACCTTCATTGGCTGCGGCCGCAGCCAGGGATTCGAGCCGCAACAGATGCGCTTCCACGGACCGTTCCGACGCGTCGACCTTCTTCAGAATATCCGGCACCGGTACCGTTTCCATGGATTCGAAAAGGCCAAGGAGCCGCCGCCCGAGCGTCAGGATCGTTGCCTGGTTCGGGTGATCCTTCAGCCGCGCGTCGAGGGATTCCATTTCACCGACAAAATACTCGACAGCCGCGTCCGCCGCAGGCCTGGTGCCGTGGCCGAGCGTCAGGGAATCAACCGCGATGAGCGCCTGCCTGAGCGCATCATGAAGGTGGGCAGCCCCAAGCGTGGGCACCAGCGCCAGCTCCTCCCGTGCGCCGGCTTCGGCGATGCCCTGCGCGGCATGGATAACGAAGCGCAACCGGCCACCACTTTTCAGCACCCGGGCGGCTTCAGGTCCGGCGCGCAACAGCCCGGCATATTCAATCCCGAACTGGCTGATCACCGCGTCAAACTGCGCGTCCTCATAGGGTAGCGCGGCCGCGTCCACACCGCCTTCAAACCGGATGGCCCGCATCAACTCCGGGGCTGCCTGCACATAGGCCATCGGCTCAATCGCGGCCAGGTCAGCACCCAGAATATCAAATGCACGCCCCGAATTGTGGCCAGCCTTCGCAGCCAGCAGCGCCGCCCCGCCATTACCTGTACATATGTCCAGGATGGACGTGCCGCCAGCGAGAGACTCGAAGAAATCAGCCCAGGCATCCGCCAGTACGCCGTCATAGCCCGCGCGCAGGTCATCGGCCAGACAGCAGGCCAGCTGCCCCTGCTGCCAATAGTCCTGCCAGAACCAGCTGTTTTCTTCTTCGGTCATCGGTCCCCTCTCACGCTTTGGCCCCATGAAGCCGTTTAAACCCCAGCGTTTCAAGGTATTTTCACATGACCACAAGAAAAATGTAAATTTGTGCTTGGCACGCTGGAAAATATGAGTATAAAGGCACCCATTCGCGGCCACGGAGACACACTCCTGACGCCCCGAACTTCTACCATGATCCCCAGTAGCTCAGTGGTAGAGCAAGCGGCTGTTAACCGCTTGGCCGGTGGTTCGAATCCGCCCTGGGGAGCCAATTTTAAAAGCCCGGAAGTTTTGCTTCCGGGCTTTTTCTTTTCTGGGGTTGTCCTGGCTGCCTCAGCTTTTCGACAGTTGCATCACAAAGGCGTTGGCCCGGTCGCGAACCTCCTGGATCTTGCCGCCCAGAACTTCCGCCAGCGAGGCTGAATGCTGTGACGTTTTCGATACGGTTGAAACGATCGCCAGAAGCTCGGCAGCGGCCTCATCGACACCCGCGGTTTCCTCCGCCGCCACCTGCGCTGCCCGCGCTGTTTCCTGGGTGGAGGCTGACTGTTCTTCAACTGCCGCCGCTATGCCGTTGGTATTGTCCCGAACGCTGTTGATGATGCTTACGATGTTCTTGTTGGCGTCCTCAGCGGCCGTTGTTGCCTTGATGATCCGTTCAACCAGGCCTTCGATTTCCTCGGTCGCCTTGGCCGACTGGTTCGCAAGGCTTTTCACTTCGCTGGCAACAACGGCGAAGCCCTTGCCGGCCTCGCCTGCCCGCGCGGCCTCAATGGTTGCGTTCAAGGCCAGCAGGTTGGTCTGTTCGGCGATATCGCTGATCATCACGATCACGTTGCGAATCTCGTTTGACCGCTGCATCAATTCCTTGATGGCCTGTTCGCTGACCTCAGACTGGTCCGCGGCCTCTGTAGCAACCTTGGTTGTCTGAACGACCTGACGGGAGATTTCCTGCGCTGTGGCTGACATCTCCTCCGTGCTGGCAGCAACTGTGCTCACATTGGAATTCACGCGGCTTGAACTATCGCTGACACTGCCAACCCTGTCGTCGGCAATCGAAACGGCTTCCTGCAGCGAATGAGCATTACCCCCGAGGTCTTCGATCGACGCGGACAGTTCCGCAATCAGCGTATTGACCGAGCTTTCGAAATCATTGGCAGCCTCCAGCCGCTCTGCGGCGGCCCGTTCGAGAGCCACCTGACGTTCTTCTGCAGCCTGCTGCTGCATTGCCTCTTTTTCAGCTTCATTCCTTTTGAGCTGCTCAAGCGCTGCTTCGGCTTCGGCACGCATCTTCTCGGCGTCCTCGGCCGCCACAAGCGCATCTTTTGCCGCATCTTCGGCCTTCCCCTGCGCCTGGCTGGCCTGACGGAAGGACGAGACAAGTTTCTGGCTCAGCCAAATCAGGCAGACAACCTCAACCACCACGACAACGGCGTGCAACACCACGCGCCAGAAATTTGCGCCTTCGGGGAACACCCAGGTTGGCACCAGGAAATTGAAAAGAAGGTGATGGACGGCCACAACGGCCGCGCTCACGATGATCACCCGGAAGTCACAAAAGCCCGTCAGCAGCGCAAGAACCGCGAAGAAATACATATGTATGTCGATCTGCCAGGGGTGTCCGCGGAAGACATAAACCAGCAGCGCGGCAAACAGCACCATCGATGTACCCGCAAGTTCCCTCTGCAACTGTGAAGCGCCCAACCGCCAGTAAATCACGATCGGCACAGCGGCAAGCAGCGCAGCCAAAATCGTTGGTACCAGAACATCCTGTCCCAGAGATAGGGCCGCAACCACGACCAAGAGCACATGCGCTGCCAGCGCATATGTCAGGAACCGCGAAAAAGTTGCCCGAATATTGTCGATGATATCCATTATGGTCTTACCTTTGCCTGCCACGCAGCAGTTTGGTTGATGGGCACGCACCCGAACGAAAGGGGCGCCTCTATTACTAGAATCGCGCCGTGTCGGATCAAAAGTCCTGGCGACACACCTTCATGTGGTTTGATCAGAAACGAGTTTTTATCGACGACATCAACAAGGTCTACCGGCATCCCAAAGAGCTGGGAAACCGCCTGAGCGTCGCTGCGGAGGGGCGATAGTTGGACGAGCCACATCCCGTCCTTTGAGGGCCAGAGCTGAACAGCGCCCAAAACAAACAGGGCAAATATTCCGTAAAGAAATGCCTTCATGGCAGTCCTTTCCCTCCACGCCCCAATTGCGCACCGACCAAGCTAATACCTATATCTTAAGAATTACCTATCGTTGACGCGGCACAGCACAACCTCCCCGCCTAATTTTTTTATAGCTTCCCGTATAGGTTTATCCTGATATGGTGGTCAGGATCCAACGGGGCTCAGGTGATACGCAGGTAGAATGCAGGTGGATGTCATGTCCGAAAAACGAGACACACAGAAGAACCTAACAGCCAGCGACTGCATCAGCAGCCTGGCTGTTGAAGAGCGTATCGCCCTTGCCCGCAAGGCTGGCGAGCAGCTTGCCCCGGAACTACGCAACAAGGACAAATACCTTGCGGCCCAGCGCGTCGCTGAAGCCCTGGTGTCCGATCTTTGCCTGGAGGTACGGGAGACCCTCGCCTTTGAACTTCGGAAATATAAGAAGCTGCCAAAATCGATTGCTGTGAAAATCGCCTGCGATGTGGATGAGATTGCAGTGCCTTTCCTGCGCGTGACGCCTGCTCTGTCGGACGCACTGATGGCTGAATTGATCCCCCTCCTCAGCGACAATGCCCATCTTGCTCTCGCGGTTCGGTCCGACCTCGGCATAAAGGCCAGCCGCCAGTTGATCTGCCACGCCAACGACAATGCGGCCCTTACGGTGATCTGCAACCCCAGCGTCGCGATCGACACTAGCCTGGCCTCTCTCCTTCTGGATCATTTTGGCAACAACAGGCGAGTCATCGAAGCCGTCGTAGGACGCCCAAACCTGGCGCTTTCGGTTGTCACCCATATTCTTCAGCAGGTAAGCGACGATTTTCAAAGGCAACTCTGCGACACCTATGGCATCGAGGCACAGATATCGAAATCGGCTGCCATCAACAGCCAGCATGAGACAATCTGGCGCCGGATTCGTCATGCGGCACCCGGCCAGATACATGCCCATGTGATCGATCTGCGCCAAGCGGGCAAGCTCACCCCGGACCTGATGTTGGGGATGGCTGACCGTGGCTGCCTTGCGTTCCTCGAGAGTACACTTGCCGTCCTGTCATCAAGAACCCTGACCGACGTACGGGAGACATTGCATCTCGCCAATCCCAAACAGTTTCGGGCCCTGATGCAAGACTGCGATCTGGATGTACCACAAGCTCAGGCCGTTCAAAAGCTGGCCCGCCGTCACTATGGCGCTGCCCGTGGCCGCCGCGAGGTGGGCAACCCTGCCCTGTGGCACAGCCGACCGGCCGCGCGCGTCCTGCCTCAATCCGCCGCCTGAAACTCATCCAAGCGGTCAGATCAGTCGGCTGAAACAACATGCATTGGTTGCACAAATGGCTTACGTAAGGACATAATACAGCCCTTTGTTGTTGCGACCTAAATACAACAGGAGGCCTGCGATTCCCGCTCTGGGCGAAAAAAGGGCATGAAACAGCTTGTTTCTGCCTAAATTCGAGCTTATTCCCCGGTTAAACGTACAGATCGATCATATTGATCTTTAAAAGGGGAATTAGATTATGCGTGTTCTCATCGCGTCGCTTTTGCTGAGCACCAGCGCCACTGCCGTAATGGCCGACGATAACTTCTATGCCGGTTTTGAGCTGGGCGCCACACGGGCCGACCGTGGGTCGCTTGAAAATGACCTGACCGGCCTGTCGCTTTCAGACAAGAAGAACCTCGGCACCATGGGCGGCCTTTATGCTGGTCGCACTTTTGGCAAATGGCGCCTTGAAGGCGAATATGCCATTCGCAAGAACCGCTATCACTCCATGGAAGTTGCCGGCACGGGCGGCCTCGACCTGGATCAGGGCCACAATCTGGCTGGCGGTGTTCAGAAATCGGACGCCATCATGGCGAACGCCTGGTACGAATTCGCTGAATTCAGTGGCTGGAAAGCTCTTGTTGGTGCAGGCCTTGGCTTTGCTGACGTTGAAGTGAAGCGCGAGCGCTCAGGCCAGACACTGGTTCTGGACGACAGCCGTTGGCAGTTTGCCAACCAGGTCATGGCACAGATCGTTAAGCCGATCGACGGCGGCCTTGAGTTCGGCATGGGCTTCCGCCACTTCCGTACACACAGCCGCGACTTCGTGACCGAAGCGCGCACCTCCAGCTACAAAGTGGTCAACAATGAAGTGTTCGTACGCCTGAGCTGGCGCTTTGGTGCGTCATCCGAGCCCATGCAAGCAGAGCCAGTACGCCAGGCACCAGAGCCTGTTGTTCGCGCTGAGCCGACACCAGCACCGGCCCCTGTTGTGACGCCGCAGGTTGTAGAAGAAAAGAAACCTGAGCCAAAGCCAGTGGCACTGCCCGGCCCGTTCATGGTGTTCTTCGATTTCGATAAATCCGACATTACGCCGGACGCCGCGAAAATCATTAAGGCAGCAGCCAAGGCATTCAAGGAACACAAAGCTGTCCGCATCATGGCAACTGGCCACGCTGACCGTGCCGGTTCCGAAGAATACAACATGCGCCTGTCCGAGCGTCGGGCCGCTGCCGTGAAGGCTGCATTGATCGCCGAAGGCATCGACGCTGGCAACATCATGATGGCTGCAAAAGGCGAAAGCTCGCCGCTTGTTGCCACCGATGATGGTGTGCGCGAGCCGCAGAACCGCCGTTCGGAAATCCTGCTGAAGCGCTAGTCGGCGCCTCCACGCAGAAACAAAGAAGGCCGCCTGTCCAGGCGGCCTTTTCTTTTGGAAGAATCAGGTGATCCTAGCGATCGATTGCCCCGGTCCTGTCTGGCGTGGCAACCGTTGCTGTGGTGGGGGCGGTCCTGTCGGCGCAAACAGGGCGCGGCGTCTGATAGCGCACCGGCAGCAGGTCAATCACCATCAGGGGATCGGCATAGCTTGCCGCCATATCGGCGACCGCCGCCGCATTCTCACAGAAATAGCCCGCGTCCATACTTTCAAACGAGATTCGGTTGGCTGTTTTGGTGACATACGTGTCCATATCCATCCGGGTCTGGCGCGCAAGATATGCCTCAACAGGCCAACGGCTGGCCTTGATGGCCCCTTTGTGCGCCACCACAAACCGGTTATAAAGCGATGCAAATTGAGGGTTTTCAAATCGACACCGAAGCGCGGCGACCTTCAGCTGCAGTTCAAGAAACCGCATCTGGTCCGCCTTCAGCTCAGCCGTTTTGATGCACGCCTGTGCAGATGTGCTCGAAAGCGCAACAACGCCCGCAAGTAATACGGATTTCAAGCCGAATGTTGGGAATTTTCCCACTACCGCCCCTGTTTCCTCAGTTAACCTCAGCCGTCACTCTATCACGCGAAGATGAATAGTCCATAAACGCCTACAATTTTAAGACGCTACCACCGCGCAGGGCCCGCCATAAAAAAGAGACGACAGGCGCCTGGAATGTGGGAATGTTTTTTCGGAATATCCTTGCCATTCCAGCCGTTTCGCTTAACCCTAGGCCCAAATATCAAATGGCTGCGGACCACACAGCCAACAATGTTCTGGGGAGAGGGACACATGTTTTCCGCTTGGTTTGAAATCACGCTGTGGAAGCGCATCATGGCAATGCTGGTGCTGGGGATTATCTTTGGCGCGCTGCTGCCGCAAGCTGCGCTGTCCATCGACTGGATCGGGGAACTATTCATCCGCCTGATCCGCATGATTGTCGTGCCACTTGTCTTCATCACGCTGGTATCCGGTGTTGTCGCCATGGGCGATCCGAAAAAGCTGGGGTCATTGGGCGCCAAGACCCTGATCATGTATATGGGCACCACGCTTGTTGCCATCACCATTGGCCTGACAATTGCCGCCATCATTCAGCCCGGTGTCGGCGTTGACCTGGCGGGCACGGCTGCCCGCGATGTGGCTGAGGCACAGTCGCTCAAGGAGCGCCTGCTGACCATTGTTCCGCTGAATCCCGTCAGCGCACTGGCCGAAGGCAACATGCTGGCCATCATCTTCTTCGCCCTGCTGCTGGGCTGCGGTGTCCTGTTGACAGGCAAGAAGGGAAAGTCGGTCGCGGACCTGTTCGAATCCGGTTCTGAAGTGATGCTCAAGATCACGCACCTGGTTATGGAAGTGGCGCCTTTCGGCGTTTTCTCTCTGATATCCGGCGTGGTTGCCACTGGCGGCCTGTCCTTGCTGCTGGATGTGTTGCCGCTGGTGATTACCTTCCTCAGCGCCTGCATCATTCATGTGATTGTGACCCACGGCGCCATCATGAAGTTCCTGCTCAAGCTGCCGCCCAGCCGCTTTTTCCGCGATATTACCGGCGCGCAACTCGTGGCCTTCTCGACCTCATCCTCGTCAGGCACCCTGCCCGTCACGATGACTATCGCTGAAGAAAACCTGGGCATCAAGAAGCCGGTCGCTGGCTCTGTGCTGCCCCTTGGGGCCACCATCAACATGGACGGCTCGGCGCTCTATGTGGGTATTCTGGCGGTCTTTTCCGCGCAGGTTCTGGGCATCGAAATGGGGCTTGCAGAATACCTGCTGATCGCCCTTTCGGCCACGCTCGCGTCCATCGGCACAGCAGCCGTGCCATCCGCATCGCTGTTCCTGCTGGCGGCCGTGCTGAGCGTCCTCAATATCGATGCAGCCCAGACGGCCATCATCGTTGGCTTTATCTTCCCGTTCGACCGGCCGCTGGACATGTGCCGCACGGTTGTGAATGTCACCGGTGACCTCTCGGTCGCCACCGCCGTGGCCAAGTGGGAAGGCGAACTGGACGAAGGTGTCTTCAAGGCCGAACCGGTCGACTAAGCCGTTCCCAAGGTTTTTTCTTATCAAACGAGCCGCCCGGTGCTATACGCCGGGCGGTTTTGATTTATAAGAGTGAAATATGAGCGATAGAAAAAAAGCAGTGGTACTCCTCTCCGGCGGGCTCGACAGCGCGACTTGTGTCGCGATCGCCCAAGAACAGGGTTTTGAGGTTTATGCCCTGTCGTTCCGCTATGGCCAGCGCCACAGCGTTGAGCTGGAAGCCGCCGACCGAATTGCAGACCACCTTGGTGTCACCGAACACAAGACCGCCGTGATCGACCTGACGCTCTTTGGCGGCAGCGCCCTGACGGCTGACATCGACGTGCCCAAGGACCGGTCCGACGATGACATGAGCCATGATATCCCGGTGACCTATGTGCCTGCGCGCAACACCATCTTCCTGTCGTTTGCCCTTGCCTACGCTGAAGTTGTGGGCGCCAAGGATATCTTCATTGGCGTGAATGCACTGGACTATTCAGGCTACCCGGACTGCCGTCCCGAATTCATCAAATCCTATGAGGAAACAGCGAACCTGGGCACCAAAGTGGGTGTGACCGACGCAGAGCGCATCCGCATCCGGACGCCGCTTCTGGATATGACAAAAGCCGAGATCGCAGCTGCGGGCACAAAGCTTGGCGTTGATTACGGCCTGACGATCAGCTGCTATGACCCGGACACCGCGGGCAAGGCGTGCGGTCACTGCGACAGCTGCCTGTTGCGCAAGAAAGGCTTCAAAGAGGCCGGCCTTGCCGACCCAACCCGGTATCAGGACTAATTACTTGCCGTCATGCTGAACTTGTTTCAGCATCCAGGAACAAAGCTTTCGGCAAACATGGACCCTGAAACAAGTTCAGGGTGACGCGATAAAGAACGGAAACACATGGTCTACACGGTCAAAGAGATGTTCTACACACTGCAGGGCGAAGGCGCGCAAGCCGGCCGCCCGGCCGTGTTCTGCCGCTTTGCCGGCTGCAATCTCTGGACCGGGCTTGAGCGCGACCGCGCCAAGGCCATCTGCCAGTTCTGCGACACGGACTTCGTTGGCACGGACGGTGAAGGCGGCGGCAAGTTCAAGACCGCGGCAGACCTCGCCTCTGCCGTAAAGTCCCTGTGGCTTGGCAAAAGCGGCAAGCCGCTGGTTGTCTGCACGGGCGGTGAGCCCCTCTTGCAGCTGGACGGTGCCGCCGTTGAGGCGTTTCATGACGCAGGGTTTGAGATTGCGGTTGAAAGCAACGGCACGGTCGAGCCGCCCGAGGGCATCGACTGGCTGTGCATCAGCCCCAAGATCGGGTCAGAGATGATTGTAAAAGGCGGCCAGGAGCTGAAGCTTGTGTACCCCCAAGAAGGCGGTGACCCGGCGCAGTTTGAAGGCCTGGATTTCGAGCATTTCTTCCTGCAGCCGATGGACTGTGACGTGCAGGCAGAGAATACCGCCAAGGCCGTAGACTACTGCAAGGCCCACCCACAGTGGCGCCTGAGCCTGCAAACCCACAAGTTCATCGATATTCCGTAACTAGTCGTCGCTGTTCCTGCGGCTCATCACCACGCCCCAGACAAGGCCAAGCGCGATGCCGACGGCGATGTTGCTGATGGCAACCCCCACGCCCACGCCAATCGCCAGGCCCACGGCAATGAACTTGGGGTCACGCTTGCGCCTGCCCGGCGAAGTGCCGTTTTCCTGAGTGTCGTCTTCCGGTTGTTGCTGGTCTGTCATCGCTGTCCTCCCCAAATCTCTCTATAACAGATATGGGGAGGCAGATACACTTGCCAAGCCCTACCCTTTGAGAGCCTCATAAATGCGGGCGCCCAGCTCCGGCCCCTGCAGCGGGTATAGGAACGGCTCGATCAGTTCCATCTCCATCAGGCACAGGCTGCCGTCCTCGCCGCGGATCATGTCCACCCGGGCATACAAGGGTTTGACGGGCGCTGCGGCCAGCACCTTGGCTGCCTGCGCCACGTCCTCGGGCGCGGGGTCAACGGGTGTCTCCTGCCCGCCATAGGCGCTCTGGATACGGTAATCGCCTTTGGCTGCGGTTTTCAGCAGCGTGTGCGACAGCTTGCCACCGATGAAGATGAAGCTCAGCTCCCCCTCGTCTACGATTGAACTCATGAAAGGCTGGATCATCATCGGGTGCGGCATCTCGGGCACCGCGTCGCCGCGCTTCAGCATATGCTGGCCGTCGGCGCCCGCGCCCACCTGGCGCTTGGCCACGAGCTTCTCGGCCCCGAACGTCTCGAACGCCTCGGCGATCACTTCTGGCGTTGCCTTGTCGGCCCAGATGGTCGGAATCAGTGTCGCGCCCTTGCCTTCAAGGTCGCGCAAGTAGCGCTTGTCGATGTTCCAGCGCACCAATGCGGGCGCGTTATAAAGCCGGGTCTGGGTCTCGATCCGCTCAAGGGTCTCGAGGAACTCATCCAGCCGGTCCCAATAATCCCAGGTGGTGCCAATCATCACGGCATCGAACGTGGACCAATCGACATCCTTGTCGTCCCACGATACGTCGGTCACGCGGCCGCCGCACGCCTCGAAGGCGGCGGTCAGGTTTTCCATCATCTGGTCATGCTCGAACGCGTCAACACGGCGGACGGGAGATCCGGGCATCGTGACCCGGCTGGAAAGAAAACAAAGATGCATGGAATTACTCCTAGTCGGCAGAGATCGAAAACATCTCCGGCGCAATCAAATACAGAACCAGCCAGACGCCAGCGAGAAGATAAAGCGCTTCAAAAGCAATGGCAGCCCAGAAGCCACTCGGGTCATCCTTTCGGGCCTTCACACCGCCGCCGCCAATTTTCTTGAGCTCGCCCGTGCGCACCGCAGTAACAAGCCCCTTCAAGAGGAACAGAACCCCAGCTGCAATGAGGGCGGCGACCAGATAATACATATCAACCCCGGCCGCGGTAGTTGGGGACGTCCTGTTCCGGGATCCACACGCCCTTTGGGGCTTCGCCGGTCTGGTAGAATACGTCAATCGGGATGCCGCCGCGCGGGTACCAGTAACCACCGAACCGTAGCCACTTGGGTTTCATTTCCTCGACCAGCCGCTCGGCGATGCCGACCGTGCAATCTTCATGGAAGGCGGCGTGGTTGCGGAAAGACTGCAGGAACAGCTTCAGGCTCTTGCTTTCCACCAGGCTGTCGCCCGGCACATAATCCAGCACCAGGTGGGCGAAATCGGGTTGGCCGGTCACGGGGCAAAGTGACGTGAACTCAGGGCACGTGAAGCGCACGCAGTAATCAGACTTCGGGCGCGGGTTCTTCACATATTCAAGTACCGCTTCCTCGGGCGTCTGCGGTGCGTCCGACTTGGCGCCCAGCTGTTCGAGCCCTTGATAAATCTCTTTCGTCATCCCATGTATCCCTTAAGGCCGACCCATATAATAAGGCCAAAACAGTCGAGGGTGAATTATCCCCTGCTACATGCGTTCTCTATGCTTTTGAGGGCGCCGATTGTCAAAGGTTTTAACCCCTTTGTGCCCTTTAACGCCGCCCTGCCGCGTTAAGGAATTGAGATCGCACGCGTTAACCTTTGAAATATAATTACCAATTCCTTAACAATTTTGAACGATTAGTTCAGCTTTTATTAATTTAGGCCCTTTATAGTTGGAATTAACGGGCCAAGAAGTGGCCTTGTCGAGTTCAGGCAAACACAGCGAAAGGGTCCTGGACGACCGACTGACTAGGAGAAGAACAATGGCACAAAAAATCTGCAGAGCACGCTTTGCGCCGGGTACGGTGGTGATCCACCGGAGGTTCGGTTACCGCGGTCTCATTTTCGATGTGGATGCTGTGTATAGCCAGTCTCCTGAATGGTATGACATCATGGCTAGCTCGCATCCCCCGAAAGACCGCCCCTGGTATCACGTCCTCGTGGACGGCGAGACCCACACCACATACGTGGCGGAAGACAATCTGGTGGAATGCGACCAGACGGAAGAGTTCGATCACCCGCTTCTGAGCCGCCTCTTTGAGGCCAGCAGCGGCGGAGACTTCGCCTCCCGCCATGTCGTGAATTAGTTTCGAGTACCTGAGTTTTCCAAGCCGTACCCGCCCATCCTTCCCCCCTTAGGAATACGGGTACACATTAAAAGGCGCAGAGTTCCGCGCCTTTTTTTGTGCGCGGAATCCAAACGGTGCCAGCCCGGCACACACATGGTTGACAATATAAAGATTTCTTTATATATATTTTCTCATCGATGGTCCCCGCAAGGGGATAACAGGGAATTCGGTGCGCCAAATGGCGCGTCAGTCCGAAGCTGCCCCCGCAACTGTAAGCGGTGAAGGCCGGTCATCATGCCACTGGACAAGTGTCCGGGAAGGCGACCAGCCCAGGCCCGCGAGCCAGGAGACCTACCATCGGTGAAACGCAACCCAATGTCCGTCCGGGGTGAGACGGTGGAGACGACAGATGACCAAGACCCAATTTTCCCGCCGAATGTGAAGCTCAATACGCTTCCCTGATCCCTGACATGTAAGCCGCATGCCGGGCCGCTTTGTGCCGCCTGTGCTTCCGCGTTTTGTCCCCAGCTTCCCTGTTCGCAGCCCGCCTGCGCGCAGCCCGTTTTCACATTCAAATCCAAGAAGGAAGGTTAGCCATGATACAATCGGCCAATCTCGGTTTCCCGCGCATCGGCGCGGCGCGCGACCTCAAGAAAGCCCTGGAAGCCTACTGGCGCCAGGACATCTCCCAAAAAGACCTGATTAGCACCGGCAAAACGCTGCGTGCACGCCACTGGCAGCTGCAGCAATCGAAGGGCGTTGATGTTATCCCCTGTGGTGATTTCTCCTTTTATGACCAGATACTGGACATGACAGCCACATTGGGCGCTGTGCCCGCGCGGTTTGAGCACACAGGCGGCCACGTCAGCCTGGACACCTATTTCGCCATGGCGCGCGGCAGCAAGAATGCGCCCGCGATGGAAATGACCAAATGGTTCGACACCAATTATCATTATATCGTGCCGGAATTCACCGCAGACCAGCGCTTCAGCCTGTCGTCCACCCGGCTGGTGGACGAATACAAGGAAGCGCTGGCACAGGGCATCCACACCCGCCCGGTGATTATCGGCCCCGTCACCTACCTGACGCTTGGCAAAAGTAAGGATGCGGCGCTTGATGACCCGCTTGATCTGCTGGACCGCGTCCTGCCGGTCTATGCCGACCTGCTTCAATCACTTGTCGACGCCGGCGCGGACTGGGTACAGATTGACGAACCAGTGCTCGCGCTCGCGGAAACAGACAAACAGCGTCAGGCGTTCGAACAAGCCTACGCGCGCCTTGGCAAGTGCGGGCTCAAAATTCTGCTGGCAACCTACTTCGAGGGGCTGGGTGACAACACGGCACTGGCGTCCCGCCTGCCCGTCCATGGCCTGCACATCGATCTTGTCCGCGCGCCCGACCAACTTCCGGCCTGCCTGTCGGTTATCAGTAAAGACAAGCTCTTGTCGCTCGGGCTGGTGGATGGCCGCAACATCTGGCGGACGGACCTTGATAAGGCACTCGCTGTGCTTGAAAAGGCCGCGGCTTTCGATGGCCGGGCGCTGCAGGTAGCGCCTTCCTGTTCGCTGATCCACAGCCCGGTGGACCTGGAAAATGAGACCAAGCTGGACCCGGAACTCAAGAGCTGGCTGGCCTTCGCAACCCAGAAGCTTGAAGAAGTCAGCCTGCTCACGCGTGCAGCAAATCACGGCCGCGACCATGTCGCCTCCGCCTTCGACGACAGCGCCGCAGCGGCAGAGAGCCGGCGCACTTCTGCCCGCATTCATAACCCGCTGGTGGATGACCGGATGCAGAATACGCTTCCGTCAGACTTCCGCCGCGCAAGCACGTATGAGACACGGCGCGCAGCACAGCGGGCAGCGCTGGACCTGCCGCTGTACCCCACCACCACCATCGGGTCCTTCCCGCAAACCAAAGAAGTCCGCCAGGCACGCGCGGCCTTCAAGCGCGGTGATCTGACCGCTGAGGCCTACGACGCCTTCCTTGAGGCAGAGACCCGGGAAGCGGTCAGGCGCCAGGAAGCCCTGGGCCTGGACGTGCTGGTGCATGGCGAGTTTGAGCGCAACGACATGGTCGAATATTTCGGCGAACAGCTGGCGGGCTTTGCCTTCACCAAATCCGGCTGGGTGCAAAGCTATGGCTCACGCTATGTCAAACCGCCGATTATCTATGGTGACGTGTCGCGCCCCGAACCCATGACGGTCAAATGGTCGGCCTATGCCCAAAGCCTGACCCAGAAGCCGATGAAAGGCATGCTGACGGGCCCTGTGACCATCCTGCAATGGTCGTTCGTGCGCGACGACCAGCCGCGGTCGGAAACCTGCGAACAGATCGCACTGGCGATCCGGGATGAGGTGACAGACCTGGAGGCTGCTGGCATCCGGTTGATCCAGATCGACGAGCCGGCGCTCAGGGAAGGCCTGCCGCTCAGGAAAGCGGACCACGCGGGCTATCTGGAATGGGCCGTGAACTGTTTCCGCCTGGCGTCCTCTGGCGTCGCGGACATAACGCAGATCCACACCCATATGTGCTACAGCGAGTTCAATGACATCATCGCGGACGTGGCCTCACTCGACGCTGATGTCATCTCGATCGAGACCTCGCGGTCGGACATGGAGCTGCTGGCGGCATTCGAAGAGTTCGCCTACCCCAACGAGATCGGCCCCGGCGTTTATGACATCCATTCGCCGCGCACGCCCGACAAGGCAGAGATGACGGCCCTCTTGAGAAAAGCAACCGAGCGGCTGGCACCCGACCAGATCTGGGTCAACCCGGATTGCGGCCTCAAGACCCGCTCCTGGGCCGAAGTCACCCCAGCGCTTGAGAATATGGTGGCCGCGGCCCGCGACGCCCGCAGCGCCTGACCAACCAGCCAACAGCCGGGCCACCATCAGGTGGCCTGGTTTTCACACAAGGACACGCCCATGACTGCCACCACCCATTTGATCGATATCGTTTTCCCCGGTGACACCAACCATCACGGCACCCTGTTTGGCGGTACGGCCCTGTCGCATATGGACAAGCTCGCCTTTGTTGCGGCCACGCGCTTCGGGCGGCGCCCTTTCGTGACCGCTTCCTGTGACCGCATTGATTTCACGGCCCCCGCGTCACGGGGCCACCTGATTGACCTGCAGGCTAACATCGTCAAGGCCGGGCGGCGCTCCGCCACCGTGCAGGTAGACATGTATGCCGAGCATCTGCTGACCGGTGACCGGCAGCTGTGTACGCGCGGTCATTTCACCATGGTGTCGCCTGACAAGGACCAGCCGCCCCTGCCCCCGGCTCCGACGGATGAGACCCAACCGGTCGACGAAGACATTCTGTGCAACCGGGTCGAAATGGTGTTCCCGGACCAGACCAACCATTATGGCACGCTGTTTGGCGGCAATGCCCTTGCCATGATGGGCAAGACCGCCTTTATCACCGCCAGCCGCCACAGTCGGCGGGTTTTCGTCATGGCCTCAAGCCAGCGCACGGACTTTATCGCGCCCGCGCAAGGCGGAGAGATTATCGACCTCAAGGGCCGGGTGAAATATACCGGACGCTCGTCGCTGGTGGTCGAGGTTTCCATGACAGCGGAAGACGTGATAGCCGGGGACAGGCGCTTGTGCGCCAGAAGCGAATTTGTCATGGTGGCGGTCGACGCAGCGGGCAAGCCAGAGCCCTTGTCCCTCTGAATTCGGATCCTGTAGCGGCCGCCACCCATGCACTAAAGTCATAGCTGACCTGCCAATTGCTTGATTGTATCACAACCCTCAAGCGCTTACGCTACGCGCTGGCAGCGTTTGACCCATGAGCCGGGCGCTGCCGATTTTGGTTTGAGTATAAGGAAAAGGCCATTTCATGAATCCGTTTCCACTGGTAACCACAGATTGGCTTGCTGAGAAACTTGGCAGTGATGCCACGATCCTACCTGTCGACGCCTCCTGGCATATGCCTGCCGACAAAAGGAATGCGCGCGCAGAATATGACGCAGCCCACATCCCGGGCGCGATTTTCTTCGATATTGATGCCAACATCAAAGTGGCGGCCCACCTGCCCCACATGATGATGCGCGCCGACGAATTTGAAGGCGCTGTGAGGAAGCTTGGCGTCTCCAACAGCAACACCATCGTTGTCTATGACAACAGCAACGTGCGCTCCGCCGCGCGCGTCTGGTGGAACTTCCGTGTCATGGGTCATGAGAATGTCTATGTGCTGGATGGCGGGCTGCAGAAATGGCAAGCCGAAGGCAAGCCCGTGACAGACGCACCGACAGAGCGCGCGCCTGGTGATTTCAAGGCCGCCCTGAAGCCCGACCGCCTGCGCTGTCAGGATGACCTCTACATGAACCTGAAATCGAAAAAAGAACAGGTGATTGATGCACGGTCAAAAGCCCGGTTTGAAGGCACAGAGCCGGAGCCCCGCAAGGGACTTAGGTCAGGGCACATTCCCTATGCCCTTAATGTGCCCTTTTCCTCGCTCTATGCCCCTGATCACACGCTCAAACCGGCGGATGAAATCCGTGCGACCTTCGAAGCGGCGGGCGTGGACCTCGACCAGCCTGTTGTTACCTCCTGCGGCTCCGGCGTCACGGCCTGCGTGCTGAAACTCGCGCTCCTGACCCTTGGCAAACGCGACGTCTCCGTTTATGACGGTTCCTGGACCGAGTGGGGCGCAGACCCTGCCCTACCCGTTGAGACAGGACCCGCGCAAAGCCATGACAACTAAAAAGAAATCCGACACCACGCTCACCGTTACCGGTCGCCGCAAGGAATGGACCCACGGCATTGTGAACCCGCCTGTCTACCGGGCGTCCACCTGCCTGTTTGACACCTACGCCGAATATCGCGAGCGCGTGGCGGACCCGGCAGCCCGTCACCTGTTTTACGGCCGCAAGGGCACGCCGACCCAGTGGTCGCTCGAAGATGCCGTCACGGAACTTGAAAACGGGTCCGGAACGATGCTGTTCCCATCTGGGGTTGCGGCCATCACTACTGCGATCCTGTCGCTTGTGCGCGCGGGCGATCATATCCTGATTACCGACAGCGCCTACGACCCGACCCGGTCTTTCGCCAACGGCCTCCTGAAGATGATGGGCGTGGAGACCAGCTATTATGACCCGCTGATCGCAAGCGGCATTGAAGCGCTGATCAAGGACAATACCAAGCTGATCTTCACCGAAAGCCCGGGATCGCTGACCTTTGAGGTGCAGGACCTGCCGGCGATCATCGATGTGGCCAAGAAGCATGACCTCTTTGTCATCACCGATAACACCTGGGCGACGCCCTTGTTTCTGAACCCGATTTCCATGGGCGCTGATATCTCCGTCAATGCCGCAACCAAGTATCTGGGCGGGCATTCGGACGTGATGATGGGCACGGCGACTGCGGGCGAGCGCGCCTTCCAGAAGCTGCGCCGCACAGCCTATCAGCTGGGCCAGACCGTATCCGCCGACGACGCCTTTCTGGTATTGCGCGGCCTCCGGACGCTGGGCGTGCGCCTCAAACAGCATGAAGAAAATGCCCTCAAGGTTGCGGCATGGCTGAAGGATCACCCGGCGGTCGAACGGGTGCTGCACCCTGCCTTTGAGGATTGCCCCGGTCACGAGATCTGGGAACGCGACTTTGGCGGCTCCACCGGGCTCTTTTCCATCGCCCTGAAAGCCGGCGCCTATGAAGACACGGCGCACATTGTTGACGGCCGCAAATACTTCAAGATGGGCTTCAGCTGGGGCGGCTATGAAAGCCTGATCCTGCCGAGTGACCCATCGAGCGCGCGGTCCGCCACCACATGGGCTTCAGATGGCCCCGTAATCCGCCTGCATATCGGCCTTGAAGACACAGACGACCTGATCGCCGACCTGGAAGCAGGCCTCAGCGCCTACATGACCCATCTGGGGCTCTAAGGCGCACCATGCAGGGCACAGAAGCAATCCTGGGCCCTGGCGGCCTGATCGCCATCTTTCTTTATCTGGCATCACTTCTTGTCATCGGCTGGCGCGCCAACCGCGCGAGCCGGGAAACCAGCCTCAAGGACTATTATCTGGCCGGCAGCTCAATGGGCGCGGTCAGCGTGTTTTTCACGCTCTATGCCACACAGTATAGCGGCAATACCCTGTCTGCCGTGCCCGGCAACGCCTACAGGAATGGCTTCATTGGGCTCAGCATCGTCGTGGCCGTGATGGCCATCGTGCTGGTTTACTATACATACGCCCCTGCCCTGAACCGACTTTCTAAGAAGCAATCCTTTGTTTCCATTGGCGATTTCATCAAATGGCGCTTTGGCAGCAAACCGCTCCTGATCGCCGTCAACGTGATCGCGATCCTGACGCTCATCACCTATGCGCTGGGCAACTTCAAGGCTGTGGGGCTCTTGCTGGAGACCGCCAGTGGCGGGGCGATTTCCTTCCCTGTTGGTATTCTGGTGCTGGCGCTTGTGATGGCCTTCTATGAAAGTCTGGGCGGCCTGAGGGGCGTTGTCTGGACAGACGTCATACAGGGCAGCCTGCTGTTCCTTGGCTGCCTCATGCTGTTTTTCGCAGTCGTCAGCCTGAACGGGCCAGAAAGCGTCACGAACCCAACTGTGCTGGCAGGCAAGCTTACCACATACTTCACGGACGACATCCAGACAGCCAGCTTCCTCAGCATCGTGGTGCTCGTGGCAATTGGTGGTGCTGTTTACCCCCAAGCCATCCAGCGTATTTATATTGCGAAGGATGCCCGTACGCTGAAGCGGTCCTACGCGCCGCTTCTGGTCATGCCTATCCTGACAACACTGCCGATGATCCTGGTGGGTATGAGCGTCGCGGACTGGCGCCCTGAGCTGAGCCGCGAGCAAAGCGAAAATGTCATCATCTATGCTGTTGAGCATATCACCGGCGCCTACCCGTCACTGGCGTGGCTCTTGATCCTGTATCTGGGTGCTGCCATCGCGGCCATCATGTCCACCATCGATTCCGCCATGCTGACGCTGGGGTCGATCGTCACCAAGGATATGATCAGCAGCGATCTGGAGGAAGACGGCGGCAAGCGCCTGTACCGTGTCAGCCGCTATCTGTCCTGGGCGCTGATGATGGTCATGGCTGTGCTTGCAATCGTGCTGCCGCAAACCATCTGGGCGCTTCTGATTTTCAAGTTTGAGTTCCTGATCCAGACGGCCCCGGCCTTTATCCTGGGCGTACGCACAGCGCGGGTGACCACCGGAGGTGTCCTGTGGGGCCTGCTGGCCGGGGTGACCGTTACGCTTGTGCTGAAGCTGTCTTACCTTGTAGGGACGGACTATAGCCACTTGGGCGGCATCCATGCCGGGCTGTGGGGCTTGATGCTGAACTTGCTAGTGATTGCGGTCTGTGCCAGCCGCCAAAAGGCATCCGCAGCCTAGAAGCGCTGCCGGTAGCTGACCTGCAGCTGTGTCTGGACCTGCTCTGCGTCGCGCCAAATACCCTCCCGCGCGGGACGGTTGCTGTCCACATGCAGGAATTCTGCGATCAAATTGGCTTTCTTTCCAACCTTTGCATTGAACGCCAGCGTCCACGCGGTGCCAACCTCATTGTTGTTGTCTTGGCTAACGAACGTGTTGTCATCCACATCGAACCAGTCCCGACGCAGGCTGATGCGGTGCTGGCCCAGCTTTCTGGTCGCCATCACATAGCCTGCCGCAAAATCCGCGTCTACCATGCGCATTCCGTCATAGAGCGTTCCCATCATGGTATTGCCAGTCATGAATTGAGACATGATTTTGATACCAGCTGGAGCCTCCACCTCTGCGTAAACATTCCAGAAGCGGGTATCCCAGGCATACTGATTATGCTTGAAAGTTTCCGGGTCACCGCGATTGTCGTAATAGAATGCGCCCAGCTTGACGCGTTTGGCATAATCCCAATCAAGCGACGCATAAAAGCCCGGGCGACCATCCAGCTCGCGGACCGGGTGAACCCACAAAGGCTGGTCTTCAAGGAACCCGCCCGGCTGGATTGAAGGAACTGGTGCCAGTGGCACCTGACTGAAGGCGCCGGTCTTATAGTCGCCCAATGCCCAGCCCCGGAACGCAAGCAATGAACCCGCCGGATCGTTGAAACCAAAGACGGCGGCTGTCAGCGACAGCTTCTGGTTTTCCAGTCGCAGCGTTGCCTTGCCCTCGAGCGCAAGGGCGCGGATTTCCTCCCCCACCCAGCTATTGATAGCTGAAGGAGTGATGGTGAAAGGACTGGTCCACGCCGCCCCGATATTCTCGCGGGAGATATGCGGAAACAGAAGCCCTGCCCGCGCTTCATACTGCACGCTGGAGGTGGGGACGGGCTTATAATGCAGGAAAGCTTCCACCAGATCAGCAGGCTTATCCTGCTCTGGGTCAAACTTAGCATGCACAAAGGCCTGCAGGTCCCAGGTAATGTCTGACCGGGCCATCAGCGACAGTTCAGCAAGCCTGAAACGGCCTTGCCCTTCGCCCCCACGGTCGCCACCGTACCGCAGCTTGCCAAGCCAGTCATCGAACCAGCTTTGTTCGCCTGAAACAACAGAAAGCCGGGCATCTGCCAGCACTTCAAAGTCGACAGCTGGCAAACCTTCAGCTTCAACAGCTGTCGCAGTGCAGAGAGCAAGGGCAACAGAGAGAGCCACCAAAGGGGTGGCTTTAGGCCGGTCCATACTCACTCTCTTTCAGGAACTCTTCCAGCTCAGCTGGTGGTAGTGGCCGGGCAATATGATAGCCCTGAACAACGTCACAGCCATATTCACGCAGCCGCCCAATGGAATCCTCGTCCTCAACCCCTTCCGCGGTAACCGAGAGGCCCAGGTTATGGCCAAGCTCAATGGTTGACCGGACAAGGATATTGTCTTCGTCGCTTTTCGCCAGATTGAGCACAAACGATTTGTCGATCTTGATCTCACCCACCGGCAGCTTCTTGATGTAGCTGAGCGACGAATAGCCTGTGCCGTAATCGTCAATCGACAGCGCAAGACCCATGGCGCTCAGCATATTTAGAACATCCAGCGCGCGGGCCATGTCATGCATCACAGCGCTTTCTGTCACTTCAAGCTTCAGGAATTCAGCCGGCAGATCATGTTCCCTGAGCAGGGCGAGGATTTGCGCCGGCAGATTCTGGTTCATCAGATCATTGGTGGACAGATTGACCGCCACGGCAAGGTTAAGTCCCCTCGCCCGCCAGTCAGCCGCCTGCATGATTGCCTGCCTCAGCGCCCAGTCGGTCACGTGGCGGATATCGCCCGTACGCTCTGCCATCGGGATGAAATCATCCGGCGGCACAAACCCACGGCTTGGACTGATCCAGCGGATCAGGGCTTCCACGGCAGTGATTTTGCCGCTTTCAAGGTCCAGTTTCGGTTGATAGGCGAATTTTACCTCGCCATTCTTGAGGCCGCCGCGCAGCTCGCTCATCATAGACAGGCGCGCTTTCTGGGAACTGTCGCGATCCGGATCATACCAGGCAAAGCCGCGAGGGGCGCCGCGCCCCTTATCGAGTGCCGCCTGACCATGCCGCAGGAGCGTCGCACCATCTTCACCGTCACCCGGGAACTTCACCAGACCCAGCTTCACACTGGCATCAATAACGATATCTGCCACATCAAAGGGCGTCATGAAGCTGTTAAGCACGAGGGATGCGCGAGTTTCGGCATCTTCGGCGTCGCGCACCAGGAAGCCGAATGCTTCGGTGGAAACACGAGCCACTTCGGTATCGGCCACTTTCTCAATCCGCCGGGCAACGCCTTTGATCAGGTCATTGATATTCTGGTGGTTCAGAACGGTCCGGAGTTCAGGCAATTGCTGGACTTCCGCGATCACAAGCACGAACGAGTCAGACTGATCGATCTCCTGCTGGATCATCTTGTCAAACATCAACCGGTTCCGAAGCCCGGTTTCGGGGTCATGGTATGCCTGAAAGGTGATTTGCTTCTCGCGTTCTTTGACGGCCGAGATCATCTGATTGAAGCTGGATGTCAGGTCCGCAACCTCATCGCCCCTGCTTTCGGTTTCAACCTCTTCATACCTGCCTTCGGCGATTTGCCTGGCTGCCGACGCAAGGTTCGTCAGAGGCTTGGTAACACTGCGCGCCACAACCACGCTACCGGCGATCAAAAGCAGCAGGCTCAGCACAAGCACAGTCACCATCGTGATCACCAACGGATCATATGGCGCCAGCGCCGTATCCATGGAGTAATAGAGCAGTGCCGAGATTTCCTTGCCATCATCCCCGGAGACCAGCGACAAATGGCGGAACATATGCTCCTGATTCATGAATGTTGCCCGAAAGGCCTCGTCTGTGGGCTGGCTGGTCTTCAGAAAGTCTGACAAAGCATCCGCATGGGATGTTGCCGAAGCCACCTGATACTGTTGCCCTTCCGCGCGGTAAAGAAAGCCGATTTCAAGTTCGATGGGCGACAGCCCTTTGATGTCCTGCGCCGTAGCCTTGTCCAGTTCGACGCCGAACGCAACCCAGGCAATGGGAACTGGCGCGCGGACAACCGTAAGAACAAGCTCGAAAATGCGGCCGTCGACCGACACCATGCGCGAGGCCACACCGTTCCGTTCGGCCATCTGCTTCAGGTCATCGCTGATCATCGGCATAGCCGTTGTGGCTTCACCATCCAGGAGTGCAGCAATTGGATTGCCGTCTATATCGGTGATCACCGCCATGTCCGCTTCAAGCCGACGGGCCTGGTTCTGCAACGCAGAGATCACTGTGGGTTTATCATCTGTCCCAAGCGCTTCGCGGAAGCCATAGTCCTGCGCCAGCGCAGTCACGCTTTCGCCCAACGTCCTGACCCGGTAGTTGACGATGCGTTCAAAGACCCGGGCGGAAGCTGCGAGCTGGTCGCGCGTCTGGTCTTCCACGTTGGTGGTTACGGACCGGTAGAACGCCAGCAGGATAATACCCATCACCGCCAGGAATAGCGCGAGATAGACGACTGTCAGTTTGGTCCTGAAACGAAACGCAAGCATCAGTTATAGTCATCCTCTGCTGGCGGCTGCTGAATACTCCGAATGGACCGCAGGTTAATCTGGCCAGATACAGTGCCCCCGTCTGCAGACACTGAAACACTTTTGAGTATCGGGTCTGCGCCTGAAGCAAGGTCCGGGTGCCAGATATGAATATCATATTCGCCCGGTTCCAGTGATTGCACCAGTACTTTACCATCCTCCCCGGTTTTGGCCACGATTGGGTGCTCGCTCACATAGATATAGGCCAGCATATTGTCGTGGATATTGCACCCAAGGGCAACAACGCCCGAGTTTTCAAAATGAATGGTCTTGCTTTCATCCTGGCCATACAGCCGAAGCTCGAACCTTTTGGGCTTGGAAAAGGAATAAACCTGGTGGCGGAACTCATCAAAGTTGGGGAATGAAACCGTTGTACCAACCTGAACCGGCAAGACAAACGGCGAAAACATCGTGCCTTCCTGACGCATCTCGGCGCTGGCTGACGCCGGCACCGGTTGTGTCAGCGTGAATTTTGGCGCGAACGAAACAACTGCATTTGGCACAGGCTGGCCGCCGCTGTCCCTGATTTCAACGGCAAGGTCGGCAGCTGCGACCTGTGGGCCCATAAGCCCGAAGGCCAGCGCAAGCATTCTGAATTTCATTCTAACCCCAACACTAACTGTTTGAATTCAAAAACATATTGAAACAGGTTCTTCTCTTCCAATCAAATAATGGTGACACTGAAACTGTTGTATTCTCGCCATGCCGTGACAGCAGAGTGTTCTGAAAGCCACGAAATCAACTTTGGTTGTCTTGCCAGCCCGGCATTCCAGCGCCAATCTATCGGCTTCTTATTTGTGGGAGGAAACAATGAAAATCACAAGAAAACTGCGGCTGCCTCTGGCCGCCCTGCTTACATCGACAGCCCTTTTGGCCACAACACCTGCCGTGATGCCCGCCCATTCGGCGGACGACGCGCAGGCCACCGTGTGGGACCTGACTGACCTTTATGCCAGCCCTGCGACATGGGAAGCCGAACGCCAGCAAGTCCTTGCGGATATGAAGGAGTTGGACGCATATCGTGGCCGACTCGGGGAAAGCGCAGCCACCCTTCTTGAGGCCGCAGACAAAATTTCTGCGCTGCAGAAATCGGCCCTGCGCCTTCTGGTCTATGCGACCCTGTCGGCAGATGAAGACCTGCGCGTATCCGAAACGCAGGAACGCCGCACCCTTGCCCAGTCGCTTTTCGCCGAACTGAGCCAGGCAACATCATTCATCGCGCCGGAACTTTTGGAGGTCGGGCCAGAGAAGGTGGAAAGCTTCATTGCCGCCGAGCCCGGCCTTGAAAAGCATGCCTTCAACCTCAGGGACACACTCAGGCAGAAAGACTATACGCTCAGCAAGGAAGCCGAAAAAGTATTGGCAAATGCGGGGGATGTATTGTCGGGTCCTGGCCAGATCTATGGTCTGATGACCAATGCCAGCATCCCATGGCCGTCGATTACCCTCTCGAACGGCGAGGAAGTGAAACTTCTGAACCAGTCGGCCTACACCAAATACCGGGCTGTGCAGAACCGCGATGACCGCAAGGCGGTGTTCGATGCCTTCTGGGGCACCTGGAAACAGTATGAAGCCATGCTGGGCGCAACGCTGGCCACCCATGTGAAAGGCCATGTGTTTGGCGCCAAATCGCGCGGCTATGAAAATGCCCTGGCCGCCGCCGTTTCCGGCAGCAATATCCCGACAGACGTTTACCGCACACTGGTGGATACCGCGAATGACAACCTCCCAAGCATGCACCGTTACCTGAAGCTTCGGCAGCGGCTTCTGGGCCTTGAAGACCTGAACTATTACGACATCTACCCGGAAGTAACGGCACTGGACCGCACCTTCACCGTTGATGACGCCAAGGAAATGACGCTGGTGTCGTTGCAGCCGTTCGGCGAGAAGTATCTGAACCACCTGAAGGCAGGGTTTGCGGACGACTGGATGCATGTATTGCCGCAACCCGGCAAGCGGCCCGGCGCTTATATGTTCGGCTCCGCCTACGATGTGCACCCTTATGTGCTTCTGAACTTCAACGGCGGGTTCGAAGATGTTTCCACCTTCAGCCACGAGTGGGGCCATGCAGTCCATACCTTGCTGAGCCGCGAAAACCAGCCATTCGAGAACTTCAGCTATACCACCTTCACGGCAGAACTGGCCTCAACAACCAACGAAGTGCTGCTGCAGGAATATATGCTGGCGAAGGACCTGCCGGACGCTGAGCGGCTTTACTATATCGACCGGGCGCTTGAGGGCATCCGGGGCACATTCTTCCGCCAGACCATGTTCGCGGAATTTGAGTTGAAGATCCATGAGATGCAGGAAGCTGGCGAGGCCCTTTCAGGGTCCAAGATGACGGCTGTGTATCTGGATCTGCTGAAAAAATACCACGGCCACGATGAGGGTGTGATGACCATCGATGAAGCCTACGCCATCGAATGGGCCTATATCCCGCACTTCTACCGCAACTTCTATGTCTATCAGTATGCCACCTCCATCTCGGGCGGCACAGCCTTCGCGGAACGTATGCTGGCCGGCGACAAGACAGCCACCGAGGACTATATCAAGGTGCTGGAAGCCGGCGGGTCGGAATATCCGTATGAGCTTCTGAAGGCGTCGAAGATCGACCTGGCATCTAAAACGCCTTATGAAATCCTCATCGGCCGTATGAACCGACTGATGGACGAGGCTGAGGCAATCCTCGACCGCATGGGCAAATAAGCCTTTGAAATAATGAGAGAAAGCCGGGGCTCGCTCCGGCTTTTTTTTTATTTGAGCGCCCGGACGGCCTTGAGCGCACCCGAGAGAAACTCCCGGCGCACCAGAATCAGCACGATAAAGATCGTCCCGGCGATGAACAGCATCGGGCTGAAGAACCAGCCAAGCGCCGCAAGGCCGAAGAAATTGGCGCGCAGCCCACGATTGAAATGAAAGGCACACAGCGACGCCAGCTTTGCCGCCGCCTCGGTGCGGGCTTCTGCGTCCGCACTCTCAGCGTCATTGTGGGATGCCAGCGCCCCCACCATGATGGCGCAATAGTTCGCCAGCCGGATCGCCCAGGCGAACTTGAAGAAAGCATAAACAAACACGGCCAACAGCAGCGCAAGCTTGAGCGACCACAAAGCCGGTGAAATCTGCACCGCGAACGGCACGCGGGAAAAGGCGTCACTCAGTTGTTCGTTATAGGCAATACCCGCAATCAGGCCGCCAATGACGAAGATATTGGTGGACGCGAAGATGCTGATACCGTTCATCAGGATCTGCAACACATTGCTGTCCAGCATCCGCAGTTCACGCCGCCGGGCCTCGTGCATCCAGTTGCGGCGCTGCCGGTCCATGGCTGCCGAAATGGAATAGCGCTGAAGGGGGCTGTGGTCTGCCACCAGGCCATAAAGCACAAAGGCCAGCAAATAGATGCTGAGCGCCAAAAGGTCGGCATTGCTGAGAAGATCGATGAACGGCATGAACTGGGTCCCGGTTGCTGCTTTTCGGCTGAGGCTAGCGTAAGGCCAAGGCGAAACCCAGCCCAAAATGAAAGGCGCCGCCACGGGGCAGCGCCTTCAGGCCATTCATACATGTCTGCTAGCTGTATAGAATATCAATTGCTGATAGGTCAGAGACCGCGAGGCCGCTTAACAGCAGGCTATCGCCGCCGCCCAGATCAATCAGCAGGCCATCTGCGGTGTCGGTTGCCGCTGCCTGAACACTGGCGAGGTCAGTAAAGTCTGTGGTGGTATCGCCAAAGTCCAGAATGTCCTCGCCTGTGGTGAAGCCGTCGATCTGATCATCGCCGCCGCTACCGGAAAAGATGAAGACATCAGCACCGTCACCGCCACGCAGGGTGTCGTCACCGCCACCGCCTGTGAGTGTATCATCGCCAGCGCCACCATAAAGCGTGTCACCGCCGCTGCCACCGGTAACCATATCATTGCCGCCACCGCCATAGATTTCGTCGTTGCCGCTGCCACCGGTGACCACATCGTTTTCAGAACCGCCGAAGATGACATCATCGCCATCACCGCCATCAAGCGTGTCGGCGCCGGTTTTCCCGGCATAGATCACATCGTCGCCGCCAAAGCCCGAGATATTGTCGTCATCATCACCGCCGCCGAGCTCATCATTGCCCGCCGCGCCAAAGACAAAGTCATTGCCGCTGCCTGCCCACAACTGGGCCTTCGATGTCTCGCTGGTATCGGCAGAGCCGTTTGTCCAGCCGCCGCCCGCGATTGTATCATCGCCGGCACCGCCGAACACCACATCCGCACCTGTCCCGCCATCAAGCAGGTCATTGCCCGCCCCACCGCCGATGGTGTCGTTGCCGCCACCGCCAAACATCCGGTCCGCGCCAGTATCCCCCGCGCCTGCCCAAAGGGCATCTGCGCCAAGGCCGCCCATCAGCGTATCATCACCGTCATTGCCACGAAGCGTGTCGTTGCCCAGGCCGCCTGTCAGCTTGTCATTCCCTGCGTTCCCGGCCAGCAGATTGTCGGCATCGTTCCCCGTCAGGGTATCGTCACCCGATCCGCCAAGTGCACGCTCGATGGTAATTTCCGGGGGCGTGAAAACTGTATCAATCTTGTTTTTGGTGTCGGCGCCGCCGAACATCCGAACCGTGGTCCCAACGTTACTCCATGACCCAGGCGTCAAGTCCAAGTGGAGTGCCTTGATCTGGCTGGATGCATCATAGGTATCGATGCCACCAGTATCCCAGATGGTTTCATAATATTGGGTACCACGCTCGAAGGTGTAGGTGGTGTTGCCGTTATTGCTCTCAACCGCGCCATACAGGTGCTGCAACGCCAATATGTCATAGTACATGTAAGTCGTCGGGTAGAAATCCAGAGAAAAGATGTCCGTGTCGACCGACGAGTTATAGGACATCACGGTATATTCAAGGCCGTCATATTCAGCTGGCATCACAGCGCCCGACCCATCGGTATCGAATGTATGCTTCAGGCCGACTGCGTGGCCTAGCTCATGCAGCAGCACGGTATGGAAATAGGAACCGCTGCCGCCTGTATCCTGATTTTGGGTCAGGAACCAGATGTCTCCCGCCTGAGAGGAAGAGAATGGCAGGTAAGCCCAGGCTGCGGCATCTTCGTCCGCCAGGTCTGTCCAGGCAGGGCGGATCACGCCAGCGCTTTCAGCATTATCCGGCACTTCGGTGAAGACAATATTGGCAAAGCCGGAAATTTGGGCAAGCGCATCATCAAACAAGGCTTTTTCCGCATTTGTCAGATAACTGATCCCCGCCCAGGGCTCTGCATCCGGCGATTCCGGGCCATACCCGAAATCCGGGTCCTGGGAATAAAGGCTGCCAGAGGTAGGGTAGCTGTATGTAACTTCAGTCGGCTCGCCGCCTTCAAGGTTCTTGTAGCGCCACAGTGACAGAAGTGCATCAACTTCGGTGACTCCACTTGCCTCTGTTTGGTCAGCGAAAGCTTCGGAAAAAGGCGTGGAAACAGACCCTTCATACACGCCATAGCTGAAGGTATAGGTGCCGGAAGGGTCATAGCCGTCAAACGGTCCGTCCCAACTGCCTACGGAGATATAGTAAGTGCCACTTGCCTCTGGCGTGTACACCAGCAGGCTTTCCCGACCGTCACCACTGTCGTCATCCTCAAGCCCGAGCGAATTGCCGTTAGAATCGTAGATGCCCTTGATAAAAGGGTCCTCAAGCGTCCCGTTGTTTGACAAAAGGCCCCGCAGGTTGAAACCGTACGTCACTCCCGCAGTCAGCGTGACAGCAATCCAATCCTCGTCGCCGACGGACTCGATCGTTCCCTCGAACTCTTCGCCCTCATCCACAGAGGCTGTCGTCGTCAGGTCATTTGCAATATCGGTCACTCAATTCACTCCGCTCTTCGCCCCTGGGAAGGGGGCCAGTTATACCACCATGCCCCAGACAAAAACAGTGTTGCGCTCAATTGAACCTATTGCCGGCACCTGCGCATTTCCGCTTGTCTTCCGCCCAACTCCGCCTCTGGCCTGTTGGTATAGAGTTGACGCCACCCCCAGGGGAAAACCGCTATCCTAATTTTCAACTTGCCCTTCAAGTCGCATCACAGCGAAAATAGCCCGCATCCTTTAAGGATACGTTGAAGCAATAGGATATGGACCAATAATGGTGATCTCGAGGTATAGTCTGTGGTGCATTCTGGCGTTTTTTGTGTTGGCTTCGCCCTTCACGAGCAACGTATCAGCGGCCTCCCCTGACGTGACGCGCGGCCAGCAACTGTTCCAGACCTGCGTTCGATGCCACACCATCAGCAAAGACGGCGAGCATCGCTTCGGGCCAAACCTGCATGGCTTGATGGACCGGGGTATCGCCGGGGCGCCCGACTTTCAGTATAGCCCTGCCCTGTTGGCTGAAGGCGGTGCCTGGACCCGGAAATCGCTGAATGCATTCATCGCCAAACCACACCTTGCAGTGCCTGACAATGATATGCCCTATTCGGGCCTGATGAGCCCACATGAGCGCGCAGACCTGCTGGACTGGCTGATTGATGCATCAGCTAACGCCAACCTGTCCGCGGATGTAGACAGGCCCCTAACGGGTGCAGACAGCGGCAATGCAACGATCGGCAAGCGGCTTTTCCGCACATGCAAGGCCTGCCATTCCCATGAGGCCGATGCCCCACACGAAATCGGCCCCAATCTCTTTGGCGTTATGGGGCGCCCCATCGCCAGTGCGGACGGATTTGATTATGCTGGAAATCTTGTCAAGGTAGAGGGCGCCTGGACGCCGGAACGCCTGGACCGCTTCCTGCTGGCCAAAAAAGAGTTCAAACAAGGCACCCACCGCGCCTTCAAGACCCTGCGCGGGCCGATCGACCGGGCAGACCTGATCGCTTACCTCGCCACCCTCAGGAATGAAGCCCAATAAAAAGCCCCCGCAAACGCGAGGGCTTCGGGCAAGACTGACAATGGGCAAGACTGACAATGGGCAAGACTGGCGATCCCGCGAGGAGCGATGAAATTCTTTAATGTCAATGACTTACATTGACTAACCTACGAATTTCGCTCATTGAATTCATTTATGAATTTCGAATTTTGACTAACCTTTTTCCCTGCCAATTTCTACTCGTCGCCCTCGTCAGGAATGATTTCGTGTAACGCTACCACACGGTAGAAACGTGGCTTGTCATTCCGATCTGTTTCAACATTTACATCCACTCTGTACGATGCTTTGAATGGATTCAATTGAGGGTCTTGGACAAGATCGCTGACCCGCTCCCGATCAAGTTCGGACACAAAGTGAACTGCCAAGTCCTGATTGCTGATCGATTTGATAATCGCGCGATAACCCGTGCGCCCTTCAGACTTGGGTTCATCAATATTCGCCTGATGAAAATACATCAGAACATTTTTGTAGTCGGCTTCGCCTGTCTGCTCGAATGCTTGGGCTGCCAACAGAGCTCCCCGGCGACTGTCCAAAGCATCTTCGTGACTGAATGTAACCGCCAGTTTCTCGGAGGCTTCCCCTGTGGTGGCCTCATACTCAATTACTGATAGGCCTAGGCTTCCGTTTTTGTTTTTCGACGCTGTTTTCAATATGTCCGCAATGGAGTTGGTCTGTCGTTTCGTATAAGGCACTTCTGCGGCATTGACGGAACCGGCCTTTGCGACGCCACCGAAGTAATCAATCGCCCCCTTCAGATTTTTCACGAAATCAACAAAGATGTTCGCGTAGTCCATCGTGGAGAAGAATTGACCAAGAAGGGCGGTAGCGCTTCCAAGCTCCGCCAGAATACAGTTGTTTTCGATCTTCGTGACATAGAGCTTGACGTCCGCATCCTTGACCTTGCCGCCAGCAGTTCTGACGCGCTCGATTAAGTGGGCGCGATATTCCTTGGCGATTGCCTGGAATGACAATGTTAACTCTACCAACTCTATTGGTTCGTGAACGTTGAAATGTAGCTTGATTCTTGCGTCGCTCATTCCTACGGACATGGCTTCCCCCCATTCATTTTTTCTTGTTACCTAGACTAAACGCAAAAGTCATGAATGTGAATCCCCCAAATTCTCAGCATCTTACTTCCTTCGAATTCTTGTAGCCGACAAGTTGTTGTAGGATTCAACATGACAAATAAAAACAAAGGCTTAGCCTGACTTACCGCCGAGATATGTCGGAGTTAGCCAAGCTAAGCCATTGAAATATAAGGAAAGTGGCGATCCCGCGAGGACTCGAACCCCGAACCTGTTGATTAGAAGTCAACTGCTCTATCCAGTTGAGCTACGGGACCGCTATCTTGGAAACTTATTTGAAGTTGTCGGCGTAGGCCTGAATGTGGCGCTTCTTCTTGTGAACCGGCTTCACCTCGTAAGGAACGCCGTTGCGCTCAGCGTAAGCTTGCGCGGCTTCAAGGCTTTCGAACTTCATTCTGATCTGGCTGCGCATATCCGCAGAGCTGGTCCAGCCCATAAGCGGATCGATCTTGCGCGCGAGCTCAGGCTCGAACTCCAGAATCCACTGGTGCGTATTCGCCGTGCCAGACTGCATGGCATTCTTAGCAGGTTGGTAAATGCGTGCCTTCATCATAGAGCCCCATTGGTTCACCAACACCGCCCATTTGGGCGGCAAACAAATCACGTGCCAGCCTACCGTGGCTGACGGCTGCGCACCCTATCCCAAAGTGTGGCGAAAGGGAACACCGAAATATGCTATCCCGGCCACCTGATGCCAAGAAAAAAGAGGCCTCGCCGATACCGGCAGAGGCCTCTCTCTTACTCTCCTCCTGATAAGGAGAGAAATGGTCGGGGAGACTAGATTCGAACTAGCGACCCCCTGTACCCAAAACAGGTGCGCTACCAGGCTGCGCCACTCCCCGACGCCCGCGCTTTCTAATGTTTGGCGATTTTGAATGCAAGCGGAAAATTCAAAAAAAATCCAAATATTTTCCCGCGCCCTCAGGAATGCAGTTTGCGCCTGTAGCGCGCGACGTTTGCGGGCTGCGATCCATCCGGCAATACCACTGACTGGGTGATCTCCATCACCGCACCGTCTTCCACAAGCACGCGCCTGGCTGTCATCAGCTCCCTGCCCTTAAAGAAGGCCTTGCTGGTCAACTCATTGGGGTGAGGCACAGAAACCGACATGGAGTCGATCAGGTCATCACCGGCAAAGGGCCGAGCTTCGCCGTCTGGAATGCCGGAAAAGCTGAAGGAATGATCTTTTCCGTCGCTGTCCTGCCAACTGATAACGAACACCAGGCCTTCCTGGCTTTCACTGATCGCATAGCCACCCGAGACAGGCGCTTCACCCTGGCCATAATGCGATTCAGCGACATCAAGCTGCCATTCACCCAGAAATCCGGCATAGATTTTTTCGACAGTCATTGGATTCCTTCCCGGCATTTGCCTGGCATTCAGTGGTAAAACAAACGGCGCTTCCCCTACCATGCCCCGCACGCAAAAACCAGTGACGGTCCTTCCTCACGCCTCAATGCAACTATAAGAAAACATTTTCCCGCCATAATTTCACATATTATGGTATGTGGATGATGGCCAAGATATTGGCTGTCGCATATGATTGGGGGGATCATGGCAACCAAAACCAAAGGATCGTGGCGTGGAGCCACAAAGGGCGAAGGCGGCGCACAAGCAGCTGGCCGGGACCCTGGCGCTTTGCCTGAAAGCGGTGAAGCAATCATCAATTCAGTGGCAATCGGCACACCGGTGCCTGGCGGCGGTGAAGCCGACGCACCCAGCGTTTCTGTCAGTGTCGACCTGGTGGACACTATGCTGGCAGCCATCACAGACGTTTCGGTGCTGCTGGTATCCCCAACCGGGCGCACCGCTTCAGCCTCAGCCGACAAATCAGACGGTGACAACCTGCAGCTGCTGACCATCGAGCTGGACGAATATGACCCGAGCGGGGAATGGGCACTGGCACAAGTCACGGTGACATTCGATACAGAAGCCAACCCTGACCTGCCCGCGTCCCACGTTTTTGAAGCTGATGCGATCTCAAGCCTGGCAGAGACCCGGTTCGTGACACTGGATGTGCCAGACGAAGACCGAGCAGCGCCGGAAATCACCAGCCTGGACCTGCCAAGTCGCAGTTTCACTATCGCGTCAGACAATCCTTTTTCCACGGGGGATGACGATTCCGTTGAGATCAGCTTCACGCTGAATGTAGCGGACCCGTCGTCTGGCCTGAACCTGATAGAATTTGAGTTTGATATTGGCGAGGGTTCCCCAGCAGTCGCAGGCGGCGAATGGGGCCTGTTCGGCGACATTCCCGGCGGTGAAATCGGCCTGTCTACCTTCAACACCGAAGCCCCGGCAGGCGACTATATATTGACCCGCCTCAGGATTTCCGACGATCAGGGCAACACCCACCTGCTGGGTACTGACAAACTGCAGGAAATGGGATTTGAGACCATCATCAACGTGGCGGCGCGCGCGGCCCTTGAGGATTCGTCAGCCCCGGCGGTCTCAAGCTTCTCCCTTGCCCAAGCTGTGACCGTCGGTGCAGATGGTGGCAGCCTGGTGCTTGCGTTTGAAGCCACCGATAATGGCCTCGACGACACAGGCGTTACCAGCGCCTCCCTGACCCTCAGGAGCGACAAAGGCGGCCTCTACCAACTGAACGCCCCAGCGGTTCTCAATGACGACAACACAGGTGGCACCGCCACTTTCGCCTTCAATGGGACTTTCCCTGCCGGCAATTTTACCGTTGAGCGCCTGTCCCTCAATGATGCCGCCTACAACCGGGCGACACTTGCACTTACTGACCGTAGTTTCACTGTCATCAACCCTTATGGTGGCGACAGCGGTGCCAACAGGATGATTGGCGACGCCGCCGCGAACGTGATAGCCGCCCGGTCCGGGAACGACACGGTGATTGGCGGCGACGGCGACGACAGCCTGACCCTGGGAGACGGTAATGACATCAGTTGGGCGGGGGCCGGTGACACAGGCAGCGACACAGTGATTGGCGGTGCCGGCGATGACATCATCGGGGGCGGCGCCGGGAACGACCTGATCATTGGTGGTCAACTGAGCAGCAGCGATATTCGCGATTTGGTTTTTGTGGCCTATGAACAGCGTCTGGACGGTGAGGATTCCATCTTCGGCGGCGCCGGCGATGACACAATCCACGGCGGCAATCCCTTGCTGGACGGCGAAACCGACGACAGCGGCAAGCCGTATGATTATGGCTCCACCGCCAGGAACGTCCTCTATAGCGGTACAGGCAACGACAAGGTGTATGGTGCGCGCGGCGATGATGTCATTGGCGGCGGCCAAGGTGATGACATCATCTTCGGCGGTGACGGCCATGACGTCATTTATGGCGGCAAGAATGATGGGGCCGACACCGGCATCAATGACGTGATTGACGCCGGTGAAGGCAATGATGTGGTCTTCGCGTCCGGCGGTGATGACGAGGTTTCTGGCGGTGCCGACAATGACACGCTCTTTGGTGGTGCGGGCGACGACAGCCTCGCCGGCAATGGTGGCCACGATGTTCTTTATGGCGGAACCGGCGACGATATCCTGTCTGGCGGGACTGGTGGTGATGCTTTCTATTTCAAGGAAGGCAGTGGTGCCGACACAGTGCTGGACTTCGGCCTGGGCGATGACACACTGATGCTTGAGGGCTATAGCGATCGGTTTGACAGCATCGCAGAAATCGTTGGTTCAGCCCACCTTGCCACACAAAATGGCGTCACAGGGCTGATGCTGGAACTGGGCGAAGGCAACAGCATTTTCTTGGTCGGGATCGACAAGATCACCGACCTGGTGATCGTGCTTTAGCGGCTTTCCCGTGGGCGGATTGTCTTGAACAGCCCGCTCACGCTTGCCACCGCTCGGTCGCCCGCACGCATCTCGCCCGTCACAGCAACAAGGCCGTCATCAATACCAGTGACGCAAGCCCGCCCCTCTAGCCATTCATCCTTAAACGCCGGGCCGATAAAATCGGTGGTCAGGCGAACGGTCACGAACGGCGGCTCAGCGACAGCAAAGACAGCCGTTGCCAGCAGGATATCTGCAAACGTCATGATCATGCCGCCGTGGCAGGCGCCGCCCGCATTGATGTGGCGGTCGGCGACGCGAAACCCACGCACCTTGCCACTATCGTCTGTCTTCTCGAAAATCGGCCCGTTTTCCCAGCCAAACGGACTGTTGGACAGGATAGGTTCGAACCCGGCAGGCGGGTTGGCTGCCGCCACCATGTCCGGTGTCGCACGCCGTGGCCCCGGCCCCATCAACGGGACCCCAGATTGTCCAGGAAATCATGCCGCACGGTATCCCCTGGTTTGATGCCCAGCGCACGGGCCCGCCCGCCAGCAATCTCCAGCACGGCAACAGCTGGCGCCAGCGACTTGCGAGGCGTCAGTGTTCGAGGCTCGGCATTCTCAACAATATTGATGATCGTGCCATTCTCGCGGATGAAGATTATGTCCAGCGGGATCAGCGTGTTTTTCATCCAGAAGGAGCGCATATCGGCTTCCGGAAAAATGAACAGCATGCCTTTGTCAGGATCAAGCTTTGCCCGGAACATCAGGCCGCGCGCCTGCGCGGGCGGTGTCAGGGCCAGCTCCACGGAAAATTCGTGGGAGCCATTTTGGCTTTCCACTTTGACCGAACCCATATCGGCTGCTGCATGGGTGCTTGCGCTTAGCACAATAAGAAAAAGCGACAAGAAAAAAGCGCCGATCGCCCATCCTTGTCGCATATTCGTTTTAGTGCGCTTCATAGCCGACGGATGCCTCACGCATCCCCCGGAAGCGCGATTTGTGCCACAAGCGGCCCCCGTTCACCGGTACCGATACGAACCCGCACTTCCTGGCTGGGTTCAAGGTCAGTCAACCCTGCCCGGCGAAGCGTTTCAATATGCACGAAGATATCCTGCGTGCCCTCACCGCGGGATACAAAGCCATACCCCTTGGTGCGGTTGAACCATTTCACCACGACATCTTCAAAATCCGGAGATACATCGATGTCCATACCAGGATGCGAGAAGGATGAGCGCCCCAGGTCCTCCGGCGCAACAGCCGTGGACAGATCCAGCGACTGAACTTCGGTCGCCTGACGTCCTTTGTCACGCACAACGGCCTGACAAACAACTGTTGTTCCTTCGGGCACCGAGCGGCGTCCGACATCTCGTAAAACAGAAAAATGCAATAGCACATCGCCGTCTTCGTCATCGGGTACGATAAAACCATACCCCTTCACGGCGTCAAACCACTTGACCCTGCCAGTCACAAGCTGGCTCACTTCATCGGGCCGTTCCTCAGAACAGATCGTACTACGGCCGTCCATACCATTCCCCCCTTAGGAATACCCTGCACAGGCACTAAAGATTAGCAATATCAGGCAATGCTAGTCATAAAAAACGGCGCCCGCAACACTTTTGTCGCAGGCGCCGTAAAGCAACTTATTGTTTAGCAGGCGATTTTTTAGTGATGACCGCCCTTTTTAGGCTCGCCAACCTTCTCGGAATGATGCTCGATATAGTGGTTATCATACAACTTTTCCGTCATTGGTTCAAGGAAGTTAGCCACGCCGATGTAGCCAACAACGGACATCACAATCGTGTATGGCAGCGCCATTTTCACCATTGTCATGTAGGACAGGCGAATAAGCGGTGCCAGCGCAGATGTCAGCAGGAACAAGAAGGCTGCTTGCCCGTTTGGCGTTGCGACAGACGGAATGTTGGTACCGGTGTTGATTGCAACAGCCATCAGGTCGAACGTGTCACGGGTGATCACGTCGTTAGCCAGCGCCTTCGCCATTTCACTGACGTAAACAGTCGCCACAAAGACGTTATCTGAAATCGCCGACAAGAATCCATTTGCGATATACAGGGCCGTGATCTGGCCGTGGCCATCAAGGCCAAGAACGAAATTGGTCACCGGCGCAAACAGGCCGTTATCGGCGATCACACCCACGACAGCAAAGAACACCACCAGGAGCGCTGTGAACGGCAGGGCCTCTTCAAACGCATGACCAATCTGGTGTTCTTCGGTGATACCTGTGAAGGCGGACGCCAGCACGATAACCGACAGGCCGATGATACCAACAGCCGCGAAGTGGAACAGAAGTGCCACAACCAGCCACACGCCAACGATACCCTGGATTGCGAGGGATGCCTTGTCCCGTGCGGTACGACGCTCACTTTGGTAGGCGTCATAGTCTGCAATGACATGCATCACCTTCGGCGGGATTTTGGCGCCGTAGCCCATGACACCCGTCAATTCAAGAACCACACAGGTGGTCAGGCCTGCAATCAGGACAGGCGCCGTTACTGGCAGCATGCGGAAGAAGAACTCCACGAATTCCCAGTTTGCCTGAGTACCGATCAGAATGTTCTGTGGCTCGCCCACCAGTGTCATCACACCACCAAGCGCCGTACCAACAGCTGCGTGCATCATCAGACTGCGCAGGAACGCCCGGAAACCTTCAAGGTCGTCATGGTTAAGCTTGTCCAGCTCGCCGTCATGCATATGGTCGTGATCGTGGTGGAATTCCTTGCCCGATGCCACCTTGTGGTAGATCGAGTAGAAACCAACCGAAATGGCAATGATAACAGCGGTCACCGTCAAGGCATCAAGGAATGCCGACAAGAAAGCTGCCATGAAGCAGAAAATAAGGGAAAGAAGCACCTTGTTCCGCACTTTCACCAGGATCTTGGTGAAAACGAACAACAGCATGTTCTTCATGAAGTAGATACCGGCAACCATGAAGACCAGCAGGAGGATAACCTCAAGGTTCGCCTCGATTTCGTGCTCGAGCGTCGCAGGCGAGGTCATGCCGATAACGACAGCCTCGAATGCCAGCAGGCCACCCGGCTGCAAGGGATAGCACTTCAGTGCCATCGCCAGGGTAAAGATGAATTCAAGCACCAGTGCCCAACCCGCAATATACGGATCAACCAAATAAAACAGGATTGGGTTGATGATCAGAAACGCCAGAATGGTAAACTTGTACCATTCGGCTGAGTTACCCAGGAAGTTCCTACCCGCTGGGTTCGCGAAAAGCGACGCCATAATTTATCCCTTTATTACTGTTCAGCCATTTTTACAGGCAAAAGTTACAGGGCTTGCTTTTACTGCGCGCAGAAGCCCAAATCAAGCCAAACCCTGAGACCTCGCATGACGGATCGACCAAAGGTTGGTCTTGCGCAAGCCCACCATGCTGACTACCGTTAATATGACGATCAAGTGGGCGAGAGCGGCAAAACAATCATGGAAAAAATATTTGAATCCCTCGCTGGCTGGCACAAAGCCGGGCTAAAAACGGCACTCGCCGTAGTTACCAAGACCTGGGGGTCGGCGCCGCGCGGCGCGGGAAGCCTGATGGCAATCGCAGGTGACGGCCGGTTCGAAGGGTCAGTCTCCGGCGGTTGCGTTGAGGGAACCGTGATCGCCGAAGCCAACCAGATGGCGCATACGGGCGGCAGCAAAATTCTCAGTTTCACCGTTTCCAGCGAACAGGCCTGGGAAGTCGGCCTCGCCTGTGGCGGTCAGATCGACATTCTGATTGTCGCCCTTTCCGGTGATATTGGCGCGGATTGCCAGTCCGTTCTGACGGCGATCGCAGACCGACAATCCGGGCGCATTTCCATTGACCTGCATACCGGGGCACTCGCCTTTGACCAAACCGAAACACCTGGCGACCTTGCGTTTGATGACACCCAGCTGATGCTGCCGCTTCACCCCAAACACCGGCTGATGATTGTTGGCGCGGTGCATATTGCGCAGCATCTGGCACCCATGGCCATTGACGTGGGATATGATGTCACGGTTATTGACCCCCGCGCCGCCTTCACCCAAAGCCGTTCATTCGGCGAGTCCCATTTGGTGGAGGATTGGCCCGATGAGCTGTTCGCACGCCTGCGGCCAGATGCCCACACGGGCGTGGTCACATTGACCCATGACCCCAAAATTGATGACGCCGCCCTCATTCCTGCGCTTGAAAGCCCCGCTTTCTACATTGGCAGCCTGGGCAGCAAGAAAACCCATGCGGCCAGGCTGGAGCGCCTGGTAGAAAAAGGTTTCAGCGGTGAAGACCTGCAGCGGATCAGAGGGCCTGTGGGTCTGGATATCGGTGCAAAGACACCGGCTGAAATTGCAATTGCCATTTTGGCGGAAGTCACACTTGTCCGCAGGTGTAGCTGATGGAATTTCGGGAAATTGATACACTTGACGCCAAAGGCTGGTCCCTGGCCCACAGTGTGCGGGCTGGAAACAGAAAGCTGCCGAAAGGCCTGACATTGACGCCAGCGCACATCGAAGCGCTGACCGGCGCTGGGGTGGATCAGGTATACGCGTTCCGCCTGGACTCCGACGACGTCGGTGAAGATGAAGCCGCGGAAAGCATTGCCCGCCAAGTGGCTGGTTCCGGCCTCAGGCTCGGAATTTCCACCCGTGGTCGTTGTAACCTGCACACTGAGGCGGCAGGGCTTCTGCTGGCACCGGAGGCCCTCAACACCGTCAACCGGGCCGATGAGGCGATTGCCTTGTCCACCCTGCCTCACCTTAGCCCGGTCGCAGCGGGGCAGTTGGTGGCTACCGCCAAAATCATTCCCTATGGCGTGAAACAAGCCAGTTTGGACAAGGCCACCCAACTGAAGAGCGCGCTTACCGTTGCGCGCTTCCAGCCTTTCACGGCTCATATGGTCGTAACCGGACAGGCCCTGTCAGACAAAGCCTACCGGCTGACAGAAAACCGGCTTGCAGCGCTTGAGGGCGCTATTACCGCCTATGAAGGGTGTGACCATACGGTTCCGGCACTTGTTGAAGCGCTGCAGGCCGCCGCCGACAGAAAGCCCGACCTGCTGCTGGTCTTGGGCCTTTCCGCCATCAGCGACCGGCGAGATGTGATCCCCGCGGCCCTTGAGGCCGCAGGCGGCAGCATCACATCGCTTGGCATGCCTGTTGACCCAGGCAATCTGTTGATGCTGGGCCAACTTGAGGGCATTACCGTTATTGGCCTGCCTGGATGCGCGCGGTCTCCTGCCCTGAACGGACTGGATTGGGTTCTGGAGCGATTCGCCGCACGCCTTCCCATCACTCGCGACGACATTGCGGGCATGGGCGTTGGTGGCCTTCTGAAGGAAACGCCCTTCAGGCCGGAGCCCCGCGCGCCTCTGCACCAGGGGGCACAGCCAAATATTCAACCCATCATACTGGCGGCAGGGCGCTCCAGCCGCTCGGGCGCCCAGAACAAGCTGTTGTCGCGGATGAACGGCCACACGGTGGTGCGCCAAACCCTTGCTGCTGTCAGCCAGACAGGGTTCAACCCGCCCATTCTAGTCACCGGCCATGAAGGCGAGGCCGTGGCCGAAGCTCTTTCAGGCCTCAATTACACCCGGGCACATAATAGTGCTTTCAAGGATGGCATGGCCGGCAGCCTGAAACGGGGACTGGCGCACCTTCCTGAAACTGCAGAATTCGTCTGTGTCTGCCTGGGCGATATGCCGTTTGTTAAACCGGAGACCATCAAAGCGCTGGCCGAAGCCGGAAACCGCTTGTCTGAATTCAAGATGTTTATCCCCACTTTCAACGGCAAGCGGGGCAACCCTGTGCTGTGGCATCGGGACATGGTTGAAGCCCTACTGACAATTGAGGGTGACAAAGGTGGTCGGCAGCTGATCCATGATCATGAGAACTTGGTGTGCGAAGTGCCGGTGGATGACCACGGCATCCTGATTGACCTCGACACCCCAGAAGCATTGGCCCAGTTTGGCGCGGTGCCGGATTAGGCCTGTCAAGGCAGCAGGTCGAGAATTTCGTCTTCGCTGAGCGACAGCATTTCGGCCACCAGCCCATAAGAAAACCCGGCCCGCATCATGGCGGCCTTTTCTTTGTCCAGCTTGCCTTCCACATCCCGGTCCGCACGCCGGAAAGCGCCAAACCGCCGCCTGCGCACATAGGCTGCGGCCGCTTGCCGGTCTGGGTCACGCTCATTATCTTCATTGATGGCCCGCATCGTGACGTCGGCGATTTCCGTTGGCACGCCTTTGTAACGCAGGTCCTGCGCGATCATGCGGGTAGGCTTGCCTTTACGGATCAGGGTGTCGACCCGGCTGCGAGCATAGGTCGCATCGTCCACGTAGCCGTAGCTGACGCATTTGGCGACCACCGCATCCACCCAACCAAGCTGTTCGTCGGTTGGCGGCGCGTTTTCTTCATTCCGGCGACGGATCTTGCGTTCAAGCACAGCACGCAGATTGGCTTCAGTGGTGGAAAAACGCCCCAGATAATGAAGGGCCGCGCGCTCCAGGTAGCCTGCGCTGACTTTGCGCGGGCCTTGCCTGCGGCCTTTCGCCTTATCAGGCTTGCCACTTTTATCTGGCTTATCCGAGATCACAAGGCCTCCACGGCATTCAGGAACCGGTCAACTTCTTCGCGCGTGTTATAATAATGTGGCGATACCCGCACTGTGGTCTCAATTCCTCGCGCGCCCAGATCAAGACGGGTGTGGATTACATTCGCCACCTGCACGTTGATGCCGTCTGCTGCCAGCCGCTTTTTCACGTCTGCTGCCTGCAAACCCGTCTTGTTGAAGGTAACAATGGCGGCTGTAGCATCTGGCGGACAGGTGCCGACCACACCCTTTATGCCGTAAAGGCCTTCGCGCAAGTAGGCGGCCATGGCCTGCGTGCGCTCAAAACAGATATCTGATCCAAGCTGCTGCAGGTATTTCACCGCCGCGCCGAAACCCAACTGGTTGACGACGGACCGCTCCCAGTCCTCGAAAACGCCGGCATCGGCCCGCAGGTCATAGCTGTCTTCTGATACCCATATCGCCGCCTGGTTCGACAGGAAAGCCGGATCGAGCCGCTTGAGCGTGTCTGCCTGCACATACAGGAACCCAACACCGCGCGGCCCACGCAGGAACTTGCGCGAAGTGCCCGTCAACATGTGACAACCAATCTCGCCCACATCCACGCGCATCTGCCCCACCGCCTGGCAGGCGTCCAGCAAATAAAGCACATCGCGATCGCGGGCAACGCGGCCAACATCCGCCACCGGGTTCACTTGCCCACTGGATGACGGCACCATCGCAATGGCAATCAGCCTGGTGCGGCTGTCGACCAGACTTTCAAGGTGATCAACGTCCAGCTTGCCCTCAGCGTCAGCCCGTGCCACGCGAATTTCAAGGCCAAAGCGGTCCCTGAGCTGCAGGAAGGAAACAAAGTTGCTGCAATATTCATTGAAGGCGGTGACGATATTGTCACCCCGCTCAAAGGGTACGCTATAGAAGGCCTTGGCCCAGGCCTCTACCGCGCTGCCTGTGAGCGCCATTTCGCTCCGATTGGCACCCAGAAGGCCCGCGATGGCCTCATACGCCCCTTCAAGGGCCTGAGACTGTTGCTCTTGAGCAACATAGCCGCCGTGGTAAATTTCCTGCGCCAAGTGTGCCTCAATCGCGTCGATAACAGGCGCCGGCATCAGCGCGGAACCGCAATTATCCAGATGAAGTGTGGTGTTTGTGCCTGGTGTCTGCTCCCGCACCTTCTGGAGCAGATCGTTGCTGAAACTGGATGACAGCAGTGTCATTTTTTAGCCTCAATCCTCTTCTATTCGGGCGGTGCGTGTGTACATGGGTCCAGAATTCTCTTGCGCCGTCTGGTTACAGACTGTAATTCAGCCGTAATATTCACGCACACGGCTGTTTCTGAGTGAACAGGTAATGGCAGGTCAAAATCAAGCGCTTTTTTGGCCTAGGCATTTATGTGCTAAATATGTAATTTATATAAAGTTTCGGCGCGCCGAAGGCTTTGTGTTTTGTTAGGTCCGGCCAAGGTAAAATCTTGGGGCAAATATGGTTGAAGCCGACGTAATGACTGATGTGACACCAACACAAGATCCAACGCTTCCACGGCGCTATTCGGATTTTGACACGCTTGTTGATGCAATCGAGTACGCGGCCAAAGGGCTTCGCGGCCCGAATTTTTTCAACGCCCGCGGTGATCTTGTTGAATCCCTTCCATGGCGAGACGTTCGCGACCGTGCCGAAGTTATCGGCCGCAAACTTGTCGGCATGGGTTTCGAGAAAGGCGACCGGATCGCCCTGATCGCGGAAACCAGCGCTGATTTTGTCTGTTTCTTTGTAGGCTGCCAGTATGCCAGCGTCCTGCCGGTTCCCCTGCCCCTCCCGACATCATTTGGCGGTAAGGACGGCTATGTTTCGCAACTGCAGCTGCAGATGAACAGCTGCCAGGCCAACGGCCTGATGGCACCAAGCTTCATGGACGAGATCGTGGCAGAAGCCACCGAGGGCCTGGAACTCCGTTTCTCAGGCTCCTATCAGGAATACCTGAATGCCGAAGGCGAAGGCGATGTGCGCCTGCCCTCACCTGATGATCTGGCTTACCTGCAATACAGCTCTGGCTCCACGCGCTTCCCGCACGGTGTGTCGGTAACCCACCGGTCGCTGCTGTCGAACACGCACGGCATGGGCTATCACGGTGTGCATATTGGCGAAGACGACCGCTGCTGCTCGTGGCTGCCCTTCTATCACGACATGGGCCTCGTGGGCACACTGCTGACCACGCTGACAACACAGGTGTCGGTTGATTTCATCCCGACAGAAGAATTTGCCCGCCGTCCGCTTTCGTGGCTGCGCGTGCTCAGTGCCAACAAAGGCACCATCACCTACAGCCCGACCTTCGGCTTCGATATCTGTTCACGCCGGGCGGCCCTGCGCTCCAGCGCCATGGAAGGTCTTGACCTCTCCAGCGTACGCGTGGCCGGTTGTGGCGCGGAAATGATCCGCCCCGAAGTGATGCGCGCCTTCTATGAGACCTTCAAGGATATCGGCTTCAAGATGGAAGCCTTCCTGCCAAGCTACGGCCTTGCCGAATGTACGCTGGGCGTCAGCTTCGGCACCGTTGGCAAAGGCATCGAGGTTGACCTGATCGAAGAAAGCAAGCTGACCGGCGACAAACATGTGCTGGTGAACGGCTCGGGCGAAACTCCGCGGATGCGCGAGGTGGTCAACTGCGGCAAGCCACTGCCGGAATATGACGTTGAAATGCGCGACGAAGACGGCAATGTGGTACCGGACCACACAGTTGGCCGCGTGTTCCTGCGCGGTGTTTCCGTGATGCGCGAATATTTCAATGACCCTGAGACGACCCGCGCGGTCCTTAGCCCCGATGGCTGGCTTGATACCGGTGACATGGGCTACCTGAAGGACGGCTGTATCTATATCGTTGGTCGCGCGAAGGATATGATCATTGTCAACGGCCGCAACCATTGGCCACAGGACATCGAATGGGCCGCCGAGCAGCTTCCGGGCGTGAAAACCGGCGATGTGGCGGCGATTTCCATTCCCGGCGAAAATGCCGAGGAAGTACCGCTCATTCTCGCGCAGTGTCGCATTCTGGAAACCGATGATCGGATCAAGTTCGTAGCGGCCCTTAAAAAACACATCCAGTCCTCGACCGGCATCAACTGCATGATCGAACTGGTGCCGCCGCGCTCCCTGCCCCGGACATCGTCGGGCAAGCTGAGCCGCGTGAAAGCCCGCAACGAATATCTCTCCGGCAACCTTCAAGCCATCGCAAGCTAGATATGGCCAAGACGTCCGCCTCAAAGGGTGACCAGAAAACAGTCGCACTCACAGGTGCCACCGGGTTTCTTGGTGGCCATGCGGTCGATTGCTATCTCGAGGCAGGCTACAAGGTGAAAGCGCTGACCCGCCGCCATCAGGCCGCACGCGACGGTGTAACCTGGGTTTCCGGTGATCTTGATGACGACACGGCGCTCAAGACCCTGTGCGACGGCACAGACGTGCTGGTCCATATCGCCGGCCTGACCAAGGCGCTCAACCGCGATATCTTTTTCGACGTGAACGTAGGCGGCACCAAGCGCCTGATGGACATCGCCGCCAGGGCCGGCGTTGGCCACGTGGTTCATGTGTCTTCCATGGCCGCGCGGGAGCCGATGCTGTCCCATTATGGCGCCAGCAAACGCGCGTCCGAGCTGGTGTTGACGGCCCGCAACTGGCCCTTCACCTGGACCATTGTTCGCCCACCGGCCATCTATGGCCCAGGCGACAAGGAAATCCTGAAGCTGTTCAAGGCGCTCAAATACCGCCTTCTCCCGGCCCCCGGCAGCCGCCACAACCGTTTTGCCATGATCCATGGCCGCGACATGGCGTCGGCGCTGGTCGCCCTGTCTGACGGTAAGAACAAAAGCGCTGTGCTCGAACTGGATGACGGCAAGTCAGGCGGCTACACGCTTGCGGATGTCGCTGAGGCCCTTGGCGGCAAACACGACAAGCCGCCCTTCATATTGCCGATCCCCTTCCCCATTCTGGGGCTGATCGGCTTCATCAACGGCCTGATCGCCACGATTATCCGACGTCCAGTGATGCTGACCATGTCCACCGCACGATACCTGTGCCACAAGGACTGGACCGTCCGGAACGCCCGTCGCCCACATCTGACCAACTGGGCGCCGCAATATGACCTTAAAGCAGGCCTAAAGAGCACGATCGACTGGTATCGAAAAAACGGGCTTTTATGATGGCGCGCGTCCCGATATAAGGACGCTATGCAATCCCGCAAAAATTATTTTAGATAGGCAGACACGATGGCTAAAGCGGAAACCATTGAAAAGATTTACGAATTGATCGAACCGCTCAATAAAAAGGGCATCGATCTCGCGCCGAATGTTACGTTCGCGTCTGACCTTGAACTTGATTCCCTGACGGTTATGGATCTTGTGGCCGACATCGAGGACGAGTTCGACATTGTTTTGCCACTCAACCTGTTGCCTGAGCTGGAAACCATCGCCCACGTTGCCGATGCCGTAGAGAAAATCCTGAAAAAAGGCTGATATACCGTGGACCTGCTGGATAAGTTTGATTCAATTGCCGCACTGCGTGCGTCCCTTCCGTTCGAGAAGGCCGACCCTTTCACCGTCGTGATGGAAGAAATCATCTCGGAAACCGAAGCCATGATCGGCGGCCGCCGCACCATTCTTGCCGGCACCAACAACTATATGGGCATGACCTTCAACGAGGAAGCCATCGAAGCCGCTAAGCAGGCCCTGGATGATTTCGGTACCGGAACAACGGGCAGCCGGTCCCTGAACGGCACATACCTGAGCCATAAGAAGCTTGAAGAAACCATCGCCGATTTCTACGGCATGGAACACTGCATGGTCTTCTCCACCGGCTATCAAGCCAATCTGGGGATGATCTCTGCCCTCGGCGGCAAGGACGATTTCGTCATCATCGATGCTGATAGCCACGCCTCCATCTATGATGGCTGCTCCATGGGCAACGCCACCATCGTGCGCTTCAAGCATAATGACGTGGACAATATGGAACGCCGCCTCAAGCGCCTGCCGGAAGACGCAGGCAAGCTGGTTGTGATCGAAGGCATCTATTCCATGCTGGGTGATGCGGCACCAGTGAAGGAACTCCTTGAAGTTGCCAAGAAATATGGCTGCATGACGCTGGTGGATGAAGCGCACTCGATGGGCTTCTGCGGCGAAAATGGCCGCGGCATCGCCGAACAGGAAGGCGTGGAGCACCTGGTTGACTTTTATGTCGGCACTTTCTCCAAGTCCGTGGGCACAGTGGGCGGTTTTGCTGTCTCGAACCACCCGAAATTCGATGTGCTTCGGTACGTGAGCCGGCCCTACATCTTTACCGCCAGCCCACCACCAAGTGTGGTGGCATCAGCGATCAAGTCGATTGAGGCAATCAAGCGCGGCTCCAACCGCCGGGCGCACCTGTGGGAAAACGCCAAGCGCCTGCACGCAGGCCTCAAGGATGCGGGCTTCGACCTGTGTACCGAGAAGGCTGAAAGCCCTATCATCGCCGTGCATTTTCCGGATGTGATGATCGGCACCAAATTCTGGGAACAGCTGATCATGGAAGGCGTGTATGTGAATATGGCGGCACCACCAGCCACGCCCGCCGGCATGTTCCTGATGCGCGTCAGCGTCTGTGCCCAGCACACGACCGAGCAGATCGACGAGATCATCAAGCGCTTCAAGACAACGGCTGACAAGGTCGGGCTTGAGCTGAAGGCCTAAGGCCAGAACAGCAAACCGGTAAAACAAAGGCGGCTCACTGGCCGCCTTTTTCTTTGTCTATTTCAAAGAGCTATTTGAACGCGCCCTTGCGCTTGAGGCCCCAGAACAGGGAAATGCCCGACAGGATCGGATGCCTGCGCATGCGGTCTGTGACCGTGATCTCGACGCCTGAGTGGCGCTTGATCTTCCAGGCCAGATAATCGATGCCGCCGTCGAATGTCATGGCAGCTTTCACCAGCCGCATGAAACTGACAAACTTGCCGTTGCAGCGGCGCGCGAACCACTTGAGCCGTGGCACAAAGCGTTCCGTGCGGGGTGGCTGTTTGATCGGTGGGATTGGGCCCGGCACAATGCCCATGGCCTCTTCCGCAAGCGCCGTCAGCGCGTCATAGCGGTCCTGGTCCAGCAGGTAAATCTCAAGGCCCTTGCCCCGGCGCTCTGAGCGCAGCTCAGCTGAATAGGTCTGCTCGAAGGCTTCAACCCACAGGTCACGCGAATTGGTGGCACCCGGGATCAGCTCCAAAAGGTTGCTGATCATGGTTTTCATTGCCTGCGCCACGTCGCCAGCGATCGACTGACGGGTCATGTCGTCCTTCGGCAGCAACAGAATGCACGGCTGGCAGAAGCGCGCCCATACAGACACGTTCAGGCATTCAGGGCGAACCCGGAAAGCGAAATCGGAGCGTGACAGCACAGCATATTTGCAACGCACGGTCATGCCGGCGATGTCCATCTCGTGATAAAAGACGTTCGGCGGGCAAATCTGGTTGGCAATCGCAAGCCAGCGCTTCTGGTACGCTTCCTTGTAGCTGTCCACAATCACGTAGAAATCGAGAACTTTTTCTTCGATGTCGCCGGTGCGCAGGCAAGACCCATAGAACAGGATACCCGAAACACAATCGCCGAACTTGTCAGCAACCGCCTGTGCGGCCTGCTTGACAGCATCCGGCACCGGACGCTTCCATTCGTCGAGGATAAAAGTAGTCAGTTCTTGGTCAGCTTTACTAGTCATTGTGGTCCCTATTTTAGCGACACAAATGTTAATGCCCTATTGCCACGCAGTATAATTTCTTTTCCCGGCACTGGATAATATATTTCGCCATCAAGTGTTACAGGTTCAATACCGTCGACGCGAATTTCATCAGCCCGGCGGGTATGGACGCCGTTAATTGTCTTTTTGCCGAAGCCACCCGTGATCAGGCCTTTCATGGCGCGGAACACATTGCCGCCGCCAGCTTCGACCGCCGAAAACTTCAGGCCACCCCGGCCTTCCTTGCCATATGGCCGAAGCCCGAGAAGCAAGCGGTCCAGCGTCGTGGCCATGACAGCCGCGAATTCGCCATGGAAACGACCACCACCCTTGATGGTTACCGTCATCGGATCAGATACCATCAGGCGTTTGTCCCGGCTCAGGCCGAAGGCCGATGCCAGCAATTTGGAGATCGCCCCCACGTGGGCGATCCCGTTGGGCATACCCGTATTATAGGCGTGATCACGGCACCAGTGAATACCCTTCACAATCCCGGCTGTGCCAAAGAAGGTACCGACGCGCGGCGGCTTGCCGTCGCCCAGATCAAGTTCGATCAGGTTCATGCTGACAAGCCGGTCTGCGATGCCGCCTTCTTTCGCGATCTGAATCAGGCGCTTGAGTACCTTTTCAGGGCGCCCCTTGAAGCCGAGATCCGCCGCCGTCATGTTGGTCTTGCCGCCGGGCAGGAAGGCAATCGGCGGGATCACGTCAAACGGGCTACGGTCCAGGATTGAGGCCAACACAGCACCAATCGTGCCGTCGCCACCATTTACAATCAGCATCGCAGGATTGGCACGCGCAAACAGGGCCAGGGCCTCATCAATGCTTTCAATGCCATTGAGCTCGAAATGCACCACGTTCGCGCTTTCGTCCACAACCCGGCGAATAGCCTCGATCCGCGCAGCGTTTGTGGTGCTGAGCGGATTGGAAATAATGGCGATCAGAGGCACAGTCGCGCCTGACTGGATACTGCTTTTTTCCAATTGCATGGTGTCAAACTCTTGTAACACAAACCGTCTAAACGCTAGGGTTCGGACGCTTCCATCAATCATTCGCCGCCTTCATACCTTGAAAAGGCTCAAGACGCAAATGCTGTAGGCGCAAATGCCATGAGGATTGTTGCGGCCTAACGCCGCACTAGAACCTAGCGCCGACGCAGTTGGCGACGCTTCTTTTTCTGTTCCTCGTCGGCACCGAAAATATATTTCAGGTTCACCGGCATATCCGTAACGCCTTCTGTCGCGGTGAAGACCACGTCTTCGACATCCGGCTTGCCAAGGCCCAGCTTGGGGTTATTGGAAAATCCGAACCCTTCCGTGAAGAAGTCCGCCTTGCCGTTGGCATTCCGGTCGTGCATCACCACCAGGGTAAAATCGCCCAGGCCTGGCATCGGCACGCAGATCTCCTGGCCGTCAGATTCCGTTTTCACGTCAATCCGCACCAGCTTCTTGCCCTTCTCAAGGAAGTCTTCCTCGGTGGGGCCATAAACCTGCACGCGGATGTTGCCTTCGAGGTCCTTCAGGCCCTCGACCGATACCCGCACGAAAGACTTACCGCCCTCCGGGGCTGCACACAGGCCCATATCATGGTCTACCAGCACCGCATCATCGTCGACATCGGCATGGGCTGATACTCCCCAAAAGCCCATCATCAGGCCCACAACCGCCACCTTACTCAAAACACTCGTCGATTTTATCAACATAAACTTCTCCAGGTGCCCCCGCCTTAGTTTGCAAATGGCGGTCGATGGTGGCGAAAATATGTCCCATATGACGACAAATTGGGTATAACTCAACAAGCTTTTGCCTTCTTTCCCCGCTCAAAGGAGAAAAGGCTCTTGCAACAAGGCTCATAGGGGTGTAGCGCCAAAGCATGTTTACTCGCATCGACCGATATATTCTCACGCAGATATTGGGACCGTTATTCACGACCCTTGGCATCGCAGCTTTGTTGCTGATTCTTGAACGGATGCTACGGCTTTTTGACTTTGTCGTGAACCAGGGTGGCCCGGTAGAAGTGGTGTTCCAGATGCTGGCCAACCAGGTGCCGCATTATATGGGCCTGGCGCTGCCGATCGGCCTGATGCTGGGGACCCTGCTTGCCTTCCGGAAAATTTCACTTTCCAGTGAATATGACGCGATCACGTCGTCGGGTATCGGCCTGAACCGCCTGGTGCGGCCTGTGCTGGCTCTATCGCTGGTGCTCGTGTTGGTAAACACCATCCTGGTTGGTTGGGTGCAGCCCTATGGCCGCTACGCCTACCGCAGTCTCGTCTTCGATCTCAGGAGTGGGGCGCTTGGCGCCAGCATCCGGGTCGGCGAATTTGTCGATATCGGCGACAACATTACCCTGATGATTGAAGAGTCCCGCGACCAGGGGGCCGAGCTTCTGGGCATCTTCATGGAACGCCGCAGCGACGGGCGCAGCCTGGCTGTCAGTGCGGAACGTGGCGGCTTCTTCGCCACTGACGATGAAAACACCATTCTGCTGCGGCTTTTCAATGGCGTGCTGATTGACCTTAACGAAGGCCAGAACAAACCCCGCGTCCTCAAATTTGACCAACAGGACCTGACGGTGAAACTGCCAGCCAAGGAGGCCTTCCGTGAACGCGGCGGCGAAGAATTGGAGATGACCCTGCCTGAACTCTGGGTGGAGAAGGACAATCCGGTTCTGGACGCCAAGGAACGCGCGGCCTTCAATGGCAATTTCCACTGGCGTGTGATGCATTCCATCACCTTCCTGATCCTGCCGTTCCTGGCGATCCCGCTGGGGCTGACCAACAAGCGAACGGGTAAGGGCACCGGTATCGTCGTGGGGCTGACGCTCCTGATCCTTTATAACGAATTTATGGAAGCCATGGAAACCGCTGTCCAAAGCGGCGCCTCGCCGTATGGCACGATATGGTTACTGTTCGTGGCTTTTGGCCTTCTCAGCTTTACCCTGTTCCACATCGCGGCCCACAAGGTCGGCGGTGAACCGCTCGCCTGGATCGACAAAAGCTGGGCTTTCATCAGCGGCCCGATCAAGCGCCTGTCGAAGAAAGTCATGGGGGTTAGCGACTGATGTTTACCTCCCGCACACTCCGCCGCCTGTTTGTGCCCTCGCGCACGCTGGCGCGCTATATGGTGAAGATGCACCTTGGCCGCTTCTTCGGCATCCTGATTGGCCTTACCGCCGTATTGCAGATGCTGGACCTGCTGGCCACCGCCGATGACATCATGGCAGCCGAAGGTGCCAACTGGGTCTCGCTGGCGTCCTATATCAGCATGCGGGCCCCGCAACTGATCAGCCAGTTCGTACCCTTCACCGCCCTTCTCGCCACACTGTTGACACTCGCGACCCTCAACCAGCATTCGGAAGTGGTGGTGATGAAAGCCAGCGGGCTTTCGGCGCACCGTATCCTGCTGCCGCTCGGGATCGCCTCCTTCATCATCGCTGCCAGCCATTTCCTGTTCAATGAAACCGTCGTGGTGAATGCGAATGCCGACCTCGAGTATTGGCAGGACAATGACTATGCGGTCGACCTGCCGCCGAGCGCCGGCCCAACAGGGCGTGTGTGGATCAAGGAAAACAAGACCATCGTGCTGGTAGAAGCCGTCAGCCAGATCCGCAACAAGGTGGTGCTGGATAAGGTTTCGCTGTTTGAACGCGATGAGCGCGGCAAGCTTCAGGCCATGGTCCACGCCGATTTCGCCTGGTATCAGGACGGCAGGTGGACCCTTCATGAGGTGCGCCGCTTTGACGCTGGCACCCATGAGATGACGATCCAGCCCAGCCAGCCGTGGGACCTGGAGACCAGGCCCGAACGCTTCCAGGCGCTGACGGTGAAGCCCGACCATGTGTCCTTCCCCAAGCTTTGGCAATCGATGCAGGAGCTTAAGAAAGACGGCCTGCCCACAGACCGGCTGATGGCCAGCTTCCTGCAGAAGGTGGCAGGCCCGGCCTCATCCCTACTGATGCCGCTTCTGGCGGCTGTGGCGGCCTTCGGTGTGCACCGGGCGGGCAATCTGGTGTTGCGTGTCGTCTTCGGTATGGCGCTTGGTTTCAGCTTCTTTGTGGCAGACAACTTCATGCTGGCCATGGGCGAATTTGGCGTGGCGCCGCCATTCCTTGCGGCCTGGGCGCCCTTCTTCCTGTTCCTGGTGGTCGGCTACGCCGTGATTTTCAATTCGGAAGAAGGCAGCTTGCCCAAGAAACGCAAGGCACTCCAAGAAAAGCCCATCGCCGGTGAGTGACATGGACAAGACCAAGCCCCCTTCCCGCCCGGAAAAGCCAGAGCGGCCAAAGCGTCCTGAGCAAAACGAGCACCGCGCGCGGGTCGCTGGCGGTGCGGGCTTTGCCTTCCTTGGCCGCATGGGTGCACTGATTGAAGCCGTCTCCGTTATCGCCTTCACCTGGTACTATGGCGCGGCCACCTTTGGCCTGTTTGCGGTCTTGTGGTCCTATGTGAAGGTTTCCACCGCCGTTTCCGACGCCGCCATGACCACGGCACTGCAGCGCTTTGTGCCCAAAGCCAATGGCAACGACCCGGAACTGGCCGTCGGATACGCTATAAAATTCAGCTTCCTGATTGCCATCACCATTGCCGCCCTCACCTGCTATTTCGCGCCAGACCTGGCGGGTGTCATCAGCGCCGCCGAAGATGATGCCGATCATCTGATCAATGTGATCCGCATCTATGTCTGGGTGCTGCCGTTTTGGACCATGGTTGAAGTGGGCACCGCCGCCATCCGCGCCCGCCGGAAATTCGGCCCGGAAATCCGGGTGCGCGTGTTCTACGAACAGGGCCTGCGCCTGATCGCCGCCATCGGCTTCGCGCTGATGGACTATATGACCTACGGGCTTTTCATTGCCCACCTTGTCAGCGTGGTGCTTTCAGCCGCCCTTGCCCTTCGCCTTGTCGGCAAACACTATGACTTTGGCAAGGTTTTGCGCGCCCCCATGACGGGCCCCATGCCCAGGGCCATGCGCCAGTATGGTTTCACCGTGATGCCAGCGAACCTGATCAAGAAACTGTTCAGCGAATTCCCGGTGATGTTCCTGAACTATCTGCTACCCGGTGCCGCGGGCGCAGCGGCAGGCGGCTATTATGCCGTGGCCCGCAAGATCGCCAGCGCCCTGCAGGCCGTGCGCATGACATTCGAGTATGTCATGGCGCCGCTGGCTGCGGAAAAGGACGGCCACGGCGACCATGTGGCCCTACAGGACATGTTCGCCTATGCCACCCGCCTGTCGGTCACGCTGGCGCTGCCGTTCGGCGCAGCGCTTGTGCTGGCGCGCAATGATATCCTGGCCACCATGCAGCCCCAGTTCCAGACGGCGGCGGCGGCCATGTCCATCCTGTGCGCGGGCCGCGTGCTTGAGGCCGCGACCGGGCCTTCGAGCGCCATCATTGAAATGCTGGGGCACCGCTCGCTGCCGGCCATCAATGGCGTGCTGGGGCTTATTACCCTGCTGCTTCTGGGCAACTGGCTGATCCCGCTTTATGGTGTCACGGGCGCTGCTGTCGCGGCGGCGACCGGCCTCAATGTTACGGCCATCGCGGGGCTGATTGAAACCTATTTCATTTTCCGGCTGTGGCCCTATGACCGCCACGCCATCCGCCCGCTGATCGTCTCGCTTGTCACCAGCGGCATCATGCTGTCGCTCATTCCCGCCAGCAACCACTGGCCGGTGCCTGTGGGCATCCTCGGCGCCGTCGCCGGGTTGCTGATCTCCGTGATGATATTGGTGCGCTATGGCCTCAACCACGAGGACGCCAACGCACTGGGCCGCATCGGCAAACTGAAACCCCTGAAGAAACTGGCACCCTGACATGGCTGACGAAATCTCATTTGACGACTTCCTCAAGGTAGATATCCGCGCCGGCACGATCCTGAGCGCGCGCGATAACGAAAAGGCGCGCAAGCCCGCCTATGTGCTGGAGGTAGACTTCGGCCCGGACTTCGGCGTCAAGACAACCTCGGCCCAGATCACCGAAGAACACACCAAGGAAGACCTTGTGGGCATGCAGGTGCTGGCTGTCACCAACTTCCCATCAAAGCGCGTCGCGGGCGTGAAGTCAGAGGTGCTGACGCTGGCAACCATGGAAGACAGTGGCCGCACCGTGTTGATCACGCCCTCGAAGCCCGTGCCGAACGGCACCCGCTTGCTTTGACGGCCTTGCTGCCTTAAGTCACTAAACATAGAATTTACCCGGGGAGCAGCGCGTGAGCGACATCATCATCAAAGAAATCACTGATGTGAAGGGCCTGAAGGACTTCGTCAACGCCACCCGGCAGGTGTATGCGAATGACCCCAACTGGATCCAGCCCCTGATGATGGAGCGCATGGACGCCATCCGCCGCGACAAGAACCCCTATTATGAGCATGCCGAAGTCGCTCACTGGGTGGCGTACGAAGGCGGGAAGCCCGTCGGCCGCATCACCGCACAGGTTGATGAGCTGGCGCAGGAAAAGTGGGGGCCGAACCTGGGGCATTTCGGCTTCTTTGAAGCCACAACAAAGGACGTTGTCGACAAGCTGCTGAGCACCGCCGAAGGTTGGCTCAAGGCCCGCGGCATGAAGCGCATGCAGGGGCCATGGTCGTTGAATACCGCCGAAGAGGTCGGAACGCTGATCAAGGGCTTCGACACACCGCCTGTGTTCATGATGCCCCACGGCAGGCCCGAGTATGACGGCTGGCTGAAGGGCCAGGGCTTCGACAAGGCCAAAGACATGCATGCCTTCCGGCTGGACCTGAACATGCCGGTGCCTGAGCGCGCCAAACGTATCGTCAAGATGGCGGAAAAGAACAAGCGCACCACCATGCGCGAGGTCGACATGAAGCGTTTCGACGAAGAGGTCGCCACGGTTCTGGACATCTATAACGAGGCATGGTCCGAAAACTGGGGCTATGTGCCCTTCACCAAGCATGAGGTAGAGCACGGCGCCAAGGCGCTGAAGCCGGTGGTGAAGCCCTACCGCACCATGATCTGCGAATATGACGGCGAGCCCGTCGCCTTCATGCTGACCATCCCGGACGTGAACCACAAGATCCGTGACCTGGACGGCAAGCTGTTCCCGTTTGGCTGGGCCAAAGTGGCCTGGCGCATGATGAACGGTAAGGAAGACCGCTGCCGCGTGCCGCTGATGGGTGTCAGGAAGAAATTCCAGAAAGGCCCGCTCGGGGCCGCCATGGCCATGTGGATGATCCAGGTATCGCAGAAGAACGTGATGGACCGCGGCGCTTACTTTGGCGAGTTGGGCTGGATTCTCGAGGATAACGAAGGGATGATCAGCATTCTCGAGGAAATCGGCTGCGAAATTTACAAGACCTACCGCGTGTATGAGAAAGCGATTGGGTAATGCCCCCTTTTCTAATACAGAGACAAGGCTTTCAGCTCAAGATATCCACCATTGGGGAAGCCGCAGCACTGGAAGCGGTGGGCATCCTAAACAATAGCGAGTTAATTGCATGGGCAAACCACATGCTCATCAATGGTCATTACTCGCGAGGCCTTGATGCATTAGACGACACGCCCGAAACCTTGCCTGCCCAAGCCCACGAGCTTTTTAAGCAGGCGGTCAAAGAATTACAGGTTCAAGAGTTCTCGCCGCATGACGCCGCATTCACGGCTGCCCGCGTTATCATTCAACAAATCGCAGATCAAGAAGTTGACCCAGAAGTAGGTTGCCAATTTCTTTGCCACCATTTCTCGCTGGGCAGCCCACAAAAAGGCCCAGCTTCCAACTTCAGCGAGGAATTAGGCATGAGAGAGTTTGTCTACCTGGAACATGAAATGTGCCACGCCCGTGCAGCGCTGCAACATCCAGTCCCCTATAATCCTGGGCCTCCTGAAGTCATCAAACAGGAAATCCTCTCTGAGGCCCAACGGTGGCTCAACGCTAATACCTAATCTACCCCTCCACCGCCAACTTGCCCTGGGCGAGGTTGGCGAATTCGCAGAGAAGCGGCCTTGTTTCGCGGGGGTCGATGACATCTTCGACCATGAAGGCCTCGGCGGTGCGGAAGGGGCTGCGCACCTTATCGAGGCGTGCCTTGATCTCCGCCAACGCCGCCTGTGGGTCTTCGGCTTTCTCCAGCTCCGTCTTATAGGCCACCTCGATCCCGCCTTCGAGCGGCAGGCTGCCCCAGTCGCCCGACGGCCAGGCGAAACGGTACTGGAATTTGGTATGGTCGCTCATGGCCGCACCCGCCACACCGTACGCCTTGCGGACAATCACGCTGGCCCACGGCACGGTCGAGCGGTAGATGCCGTTCAGTGCCTCCACCCCATAGCGGATGGTGGCGGCCTTCTCGGCCTCAAGCCCAATCATGAAGCCGGGGTTATCGACAAAATGCACCACCGGCAGGCGGAAGGTGTTCGCGAGCTTCACGAAGCGTTCGATCTTCCGCGCCGCATCCGCCGTCCAGCTACCGCCCATAAAGCTGGGGTCACTGGCGATCACCGCGACGGGCCAGCCGTCAAGCCGCGCCAGTGCGGTGATGGCCGACTGGCCCCAACGCTTGCCAATCTCGAACACGCTGCCCCGGTCCATAACGCTCTCGAGGATTTTGCGCATGCTATAGGCCTTGCGGCGGTCCTCCGGCACGGCGTCCAGCAGCTTTTCGTCGCGGCGTTCCACGCCGTCACTTGTATCGCCGCGCGGCGCAGGCAGCCCCGCCGCCGACGGCAGGTAGCTCAGGAAGCGTTTCGCGGCCTCGAACGCCGCCTCTTCGCTCTCCACCAGCTCGTCCACCGCGCCGTTGCGCGCATGAATGTCCGCGCCGCCGAGCACTTCCTTGTCCAGATTTTCGCCAATCGCCGCCACCACCGCAGGCCCGGCGGTGAACATGTGCGACATGCCCTTGACCATCACGCTATAGTGGCTGGCCACCACGCGCGCGGCGCCAAGCCCCGCGACGGACCCAAGCGCCAGCGCCACAACGGGCACCGTCTCCAAATTCTTCACCACACGGTCCCAGCCCGGCAGGTAAGGCACGTAGGTCAGGCCCATGTCCTCCAGCATCTTCACACTGCCGCCACCGCCGGTGCCGTCAATAAGCCGGATCAGCGGCAGCTTATATTCATGCGCCATCTGCTCCGCCAACACCGCCTTGCGCCAGATGGCAGCGTCTGCGGCCCCGCCCCTAACGGTGAAGTCATCGCCGGTCAGCACCACAGGGCGGCGGTCCACGTCTGCCCGACCGAACAGGAAGTTCGATGGCGATGCGTCCAACAGGTCGCCATTCTCGTCATAGCTGGCCTTGCCCGCCAGCTTGCCGATCTCGCGAAAGGAGCCGGGGTCAGCCATTTTTGACAAGCGCTGGCGTACGTCCAGCTTGCCCCGCGCGTGCTGGCGCGCCAGCTTCTCCTCGCCGCCCATCTTTTCGGCCAGCGCCTCGCGCTTCTTCTTCTCGGCTAACTCTTTTTCCCACGCCATACGGATATGTCCCTTAAAACCTTGTTTAAAGGGTAAAATAGCGTGGTTGGGGGATAGTCAAATGAGCGCAGTGCAACATACACCATCGTCACTCGCCGGCTCGACCGGCGAGTCCACATCCATGCAGGGAGTCGCTGATCAAGTCAGCGAATGACAATTTAATTTACCCCGACTGCATCAGGCGGACGCCTTCGTCGCGCTCGAACAGATACAGCAAATGCCTCAGCGCCTGCCCGCGCTCTGACTTCAGCTCCGGGTCCTTGTTGACGATCAGCCGGGCGTCGTCGCGCGCCAGCTCGATCAGGTCTGCGTGCTCGAGGAAATCGACCATTTTGAATTCCGGCAGGCCGCTCTGGCGCGTGCCCAATATTTCGCCGCCGCCCCGAAGCTTCAGGTCTTCTTCCGCGATCAGGAAGCCGTCTTCGCTTTCGCGCATGGTCTTGAGGCGCGCGCGGGCGACCTCACCAATCTCGTTACCGCGCAACAGGATACAGGTGGATTTGTCCGCGCCGCGCCCCACGCGGCCCCTGAGCTGGTGCAGTTGCGCCAAGCCGAAGCGCTCGGCGTGTTCGATCACCATGATCGTGGCTTCCGGCACATTAACGCCCACTTCGATCACGGTGGTGGACACCAGCACGCTGATCTCGCCGGTCTGGAACTTTTCCATCACCGCGTCCTTGTCCGCGCCCTTCATCTTGCCGTGCACCAGCCCCACGCGCGGCCCCAGCATATGCTGGAAGTCGCGGTAGCGGTCCTCTGCCGCCGCAAGGTCCAGCTTTTCGCTTTCTTCCACCAGCGGGCAAACCCAGTAGGCGCGCTGGCCTGCCTGTACCGCGCGGCCAATGCCCTGCGCCACCTCGCCCAGCCGGTCGAGCGATACCACGCGGGTGTCCACCGGCTGCCGCCCGGGTGGCTTTTCCTGAATGCGGCTGACGTCCATGTCGCCGTATGCCGTGAGCGTCAACGTGCGCGGAATGGGGGTTGCAGTCATGCCCAGCACATCAATGCCCGCCGTGGCCTTGCCCGCGAGCGCCAGACGCTGTTGCACGCCGAACCTGTGCTGCTCATCAATGATCGCGAGGCCCAGGTCCTTGAACTGTACATCGTCCTGGATGATGGCGTGGGTGCCGACAAGGATATCGATCTCACCCGCGGCGAGGCGCGCCAGGATTTCCTTGCGGTGCTTGCCCTTGTTGCGTCCGGTGAGTTTCTCTACCCTGAGGCCGGCTTTTTCGGCAAGCGGCGCGATGGTTTCCAGATGCTGGTTCGCCAGAATTTCCGTGGGTGCCAGCAGCGCCGCCTGCACGCCCGCCTCCACCGCCGCCGCCATCACGAGTAAGGCCACGACCGTCTTGCCGCTGCCGACATCGCCCTGCATCAGCCGCAGCATGGCGCGGCCACTTTCGAGGTCAGTGATGATCTCCTGAAGCGCCTTTTCCTGGTCGCCCGTCAGGCTGTAGGAAAGATTCCCTAAGAGTGTGCCCCTAATGTGCCCATTGCCCTTGAGTGCCCTGCCCCGTTTCTTCTGCGTGCGGTCGCGCACAATCGCCAGCGCAAGCTGGGTCGCCAGCAGCTCGTCCGCCGCCAGCCGCCGCCTTTCCGGGCTTTTGGGGGCTAATGTTTCGGGTCCGGAAGGGTTGTGTAAATGTTTGATCGCACTCAGGAAATCAGGCCACTGTTCACGCGTGACGATATCCTTCAGCTGCCATTCGGGTAGCGACGGCACGGTTTCCAGCGCCGCATGGATGGCTTTCCTTAGCACCTTGCCCGACAGCCCGGCCGTCAGCGGATAGACGGTTTCAAGAAGCGGAAGCTCGTCTGCGCTATCGGGGGAGACCATATAATCCGGGTGGGTGATCTGCGCATCCCCTTGGAAATGCTCAAGTTTTCCGCTGATAATGCGCGTCTCGCCTTCGGGCAGCTGCTTCCTGAGATAGTCCGCACGGGCATGGAAAAACACCAGCGTCAGCTCAGCTGTGTCGTCATGGCAGCGCACCTTGTAGGGCGCGCGCTTGTTGTGCGGCGGCAAATGTTCATCCACCACCACCTCAAGTGTCGCGATGCTGCCAGGCGCGGCATCCCTGACTTTCGGGCGATAGCGCCGGTCCACAAGTCCCGTGGGCAGATGCATGAGGAGGTCGCGCGTGCGCGTGCCCGCGAGGCGTTCAATTGCCTGCTTGTTACGCTTGCCGATGCCCGGCAGACGCTCGATATCCGCGAAATAATCAAACAACGCTTCAGGCCGCATAGGGCGGTTTTCCCCCGAAAATCATGAAAGTTTCCCTTTAACCAAAGCGGACCTTAGCCTATGGTGTGCCGCCCATCAAACAGACAGATCAAAATCTGCAGGTGGTGATGTGTTTTTTCCAGTTTCCAGTGGAAGGTGACCAGTATGAGCGACCAGGGCTACAACCCGCACAAGGACATCAACCTTGAAGACCGCAGGCGCCGCCTGTTGTTTCGGGCATGGCACCGCGGCATCAAGGAACTGGACCTGATTTTCGGCAACTTTGTCGAGGCCAACAAAGACGGCTTCAGCAATGCTGACTGCGAGTGGTTCGAAATATTGTTCGAAGAGCAGGACCACGAGATTCTCGGCTGGGTCACCAAAGGCATCGATGTGCCTGAAAAATTCCAGGGCGAAATGATGGACCGGCTGCAGAAGCTGGACTTCATGACCCTCAAAGCCAAGTAAACCGGACATTTTAGCACCATGCCACTGGACCAGTTGATAGATGCGGAGATGCCGCTGATTGCCTCGGGCGTGCCCGGCGGCTATGACGCCATGCTTCTCGCTGATCTGGCCGGGCGGCATGCCAAGCGGCCGGTCCTTTATGTGGCATCCGACGACGGACGGCTGGCGGCGATGGCCGCGGCGGTGAAATTCTTCGCGCCGGAGATGGAACTGTTGCTGTTCCCGGCGTGGGACTGCCTGCCCTACGACCGGGTCAGCCCCCAAAGCGATATTGTCGCGCGCCGCATGGCGACCCTGTCGCGCCTGACGGCTGGCAAACAGACAAAGCCGCTGCTGGTGCTCACCACCGTTAACGCAGCCCTGCAGCGAGTGCCCGCGCCGGAAGCCGTGCGGGACGCCACCTTCCACGCCGAGCCGGGCGATGAGGTGGACCTGGTGGCGCTGACAGATTTCCTGGCGTCAAATGGCTACACCCGGTCCGGCCAGGTCATGGAGCCGGGCGAATTTGCCGTACGCGGCGGCCTGATTGATATTTTCCCACCCGGTGAAGACAGCCCGCTGCGGCTGGATTTCTTTGGCGATGAGCTGGATACCATCCGCCGGTTCGACCCGCTGGACCAGCGCACAATAGGCAAGGCGCCCCGCCTGCATCTGAAACCCGCGTCCGAATTTTCGTTGTCGAAAGAAGGCATTGAGCGCTTCCGCCGCAATTATGTGAATACCTTCGGCCCAGCCAAGGGCGATGATCTTCTGTATGAAGCCATCAGCGAAGGCCGCAAGTATCAGGGCGCCGAGCATTGGCTGCCCTTCTTCCACGACAAGATGGCGACGCTGTTCGACTATCTCGACGCGCCACTCTTTACCTTCGATCATCAGGTGGATGACGCGGCAGGCGAGCGCTTCAAGGCTGTGGACGATTATTTCGAGGCGCGGCGCGAGGCCTGGACCATTGCGAAAAACGAGAAAAGCATCACTGCGCCTCCTTACAAGCCCGTGCCCAGCGCGCAGCTGTATCTCAGCGAAGCCGAGTGGCAAGACCGGCTGGACGAGCTGAACGCCATCCGCCTGACGCCCTTTGAGGAGCCCCCTGCCCTGAATGTGGTGAGCTTTGAGGCGCGCCAGGGCCGCGACTTTGGCCCCGAACGCAACAACCGCGACCTGAATGTCTATGACGCGGTGCGCGACCATGTGAAGGCGCTCAGGGCATCAGAGAAGCGTGTGGTGTTCGCTAGCTATTCCGCTGGTGCCGCCGACCGCCTGAAGGGCGTGCTCGAGGACCACGGCCTGATGCCGGTTGCCGTGGCGGACAGCTGGGAAGACATCCGGCGCGAAAACAAGACGCTGATTGCCGTCACCGTACTGCCGCTTGAGCGGGGTTTCGAGACCAAAGACCTGGCTGTCATTTCCGAACAGGATGTGCTGGGGGACCGGCTGGTGCGAAAGGCGCGGCGGAGCAAGAAGGCAGATAATTTCCTCAAGGAAGCCAGCGCGCTATCGCCCGGTGACCTTGTGGTGCATGCCAGCCATGGCATCGGTAAATTCGTGGGGCTCGAGACCGTTACAGTGACGGGCGCGGCGCATGACTGTTTGCTGCTGACCTATCTGGGCGGCGACAAGCTTTATGTGCCCGTTGAGAATATCGAAGTATTGTCGCGCTTTGGCGGCGAGGACGCTGGCGGCCAGCTGGACAAGCTCGGCGGTGTGGCGTGGCAGGCGCGGAAAGCCAAGGCCAAGGCACGCATCCGTGAGATGGCGGGCCAGCTGATCAAACTGGCCGCTGAGCGTGAGCTGAAGGAAGGCACTCGGGTGACCACCCCCGAAGGCCTCTATGACGAATTCGCCGCCCGCTTCCCCTTCACGGAAACCGAGGACCAGTTGCGCGCCATCGAACAAGTGGCGGCGGACCTGTCATCCGGCCGGCCGATGGACCGGCTGGTATGCGGTGACGTTGGCTTTGGCAAGACAGAGGTGGCACTGCGCGCCGCCTTCCTGGCCACCATGGCCGGGCTTCAGGTTGCGATTGTTGCCCCCACCACGCTGCTCTCGCGCCAGCACTATCTGAACTTCACAGAGCGCTTCAAAGGCTTGCCGGTGCGCATCGGCCAGCTGTCGCGCCTGGTTTCCGCTAAGGACCAGAAGGCTACCAAAGAAGAGATGCGCAAGGGCACGTGCGATATCGTCATCGGCACCCACGCGCTGCTGGCCAAGGGCATCGAGTTCAAGAATCTCGGCATGGTAATTGTGGACGAGGAGCAGCATTTCGGCGTTGCCCACAAGGAAAAGCTGAAGGAACTGAAGGCCGATGTGCATGTGCTGACGCTGACAGCCACACCGATCCCGCGGACGCTGCAGATGGCTATGTCCGGTATTCGCGACCTTTCCATTATCGCCACCCCACCGGTGGACCGGCTGGCGGTGCGCACTTTTGTGCTGCCGTTCGACCCTGTCGTGGTGCGCGAGGCGCTGTTGCGCGAGCACTATCGCGGCGGCCAGAGCTTTTATGTGGTGCCGCGCATTGCAGACCTTGAAGAAGCCGCCACTTTCCTGAAGGAACATGTGCCGGAGGTGAAGTTCATCATCGGCCACGGCCAGATGACACCCAAAACCATCGAGGATGTCATGACCGCCTTCTATGAAGGCCGGTATGACGTGCTGCTGTCGACAACCATCGTTGAAAGCGGCATCGACATTTCAAACGCCAACACCATGGTGGTGCACCGGGCGGACCGTTTCGGCCTGGCGCAGCTTTACCAGCTTCGCGGCCGGGTGGGCCGGTCGAAAACCCGAGCCTATGCCTACCTGACGACCCCCGCGAACCGGATGCTGAGCGAGAATGCTGACAAGCGGCTTCAGGTGCTGCAGGCACTGGATACGCTTGGGGCTGGCTTCACCATCGCCAGCCACGACATGGATATTCGCGGCGCCGGCAACTTGCTGGGCGACGAGCAATCCGGTCACGTCAAGGAAGTGGGCGTGGAACTCTATCAGAAGATGCTCGAAGAGGCCGTGGCGGAAGCACGCGCGGGCGCGGGCGACGACGAATTCGAGGAAACTGACTGGTCGCCACAGCTGAATCTGGGTGCAACCGTGATGATCCCGGAAAAATATGTGCCGGACCTGACCCAGCGCATGGCGCTCTATCGCCGCCTGGCAGACCTTGAAACGCGCGAGGACGTAGACGCCTTCTGCGCTGAGCTGATTGACCGTTTCGGGCCGCTGCCCGGGGCCGTGAAACAGCTGGCGGCCATCATGATCATCAAAGGGTCCTGCAAGCGCGCGGGCATCGACAAGCTGGATGCTGGGCCGAAGGGCATGACCATCAGCTTCCGCAACGACCAGTTCGCCAACCCTGCGGGCCTTGTAGAGTTCATTTCTGGCACCGGCGCGTCAGCCAAGCTGCGGCCCGACCACAAATTGACCTACTATGCACGGATGGAAAAGATCGGCGCACGCCTGAAGGCTGTGAATGCCGTGGCTAAACGTCTGGCTGCTGTAGCAAACAAGGCCGCCAGCTGAATCCTACCTTTTATTAACCTCGTTTGATCAGAAATCGTTAATCGGCAGCTGGTACCCTATGGGTGTTATAAGTCTTAACCGGCGGCAAAAGGCAGCCGCCTGAGATACACCTCCTCCCGTTGTTCAGGCCAACAGGACAATTCCGGGGACGTGCCATGAAGCCCACCCCTGCCCTTTCTGGCTTGATTGCCGGTCTGAACCTTTTGGGTGTCAGCGCCTTTGTAACCTATCTCTTTCTAATTTAACGGGATAGAGCGACCAAATCGGCCGAATGTTCCGCATCCGGGCGCCTCGGCATATTTTGTGCGCCGCAATTTCACTCATTACCTCAATCGCTTAGCGTCAAACGCATAGCTGCCCTAACATTTTTATAGATTGTTATTGGCGCGGGACCGCTTATATCTCGCTGTGATCCGCAGCACAGAAAGATCATCGGGCACCTGATAAGCCGTAAAAGATGACGTTGCAGATTAGGCGACACCGGGTTGGCAAAGGCCGATCTACCGCCAGGGACACGACAGACATATGTTGGAAAGACAGGAAAACCTGCAGCCAACACAAAGGATAGCTAGAGGATAGAATGATGAAAAACAGCCAATATAGCGAATTCTCAGGATGGGGCGCTGCGCTCAACCTGATTGCTGTAAGCGGTTTCGTTGCTTACCTTTTCCTGATTTAGGATTTGCCTTTTTCGGCCATCGCTGAAATCGGATCAAATCGGTCGATTTAATATTGCATCTCCATACCCCATCCCCAATATGGTGGTGGGATATCAGGGAGATTGTAATGAAATTATCCATGTCACCCGACGCGCTCGGGGGGCTCCTGCTGATCGCAGCAGCAGCATTCGCCATCATTTTGGACAATTCGAGCCTGGCGCCAATCTATGATGCGCTTCTGAAAACCAAAGGCACCATTGCCCTTGGCGAGTATGGCCTGTCCAAACCCATCCTTTTGTGGATCAACGAAGGCCTCATGGCCATCTTCTTCCTTCTGGTGGGGCTTGAGATCAAGCGAGAAGTGGTGACGGGCGAACTGTCGAGCCTCAAAAGCCTTGCCCTGCCCGGCATGGCAGCTGTCGGCGGCATGGCTGTCCCTGCCCTTCTCTTTTGGTTTGCCACTGGTGGTGAGGCCCAAGCCATGAGTGGCTGGGCGATCCCGACAGCCACAGACATTGCTTTCGCCATCGGCATCCTTGCCATGATGGGCAGCCGCATTCCCGCGGAACTGAAGCTGTTCCTGCTGACGCTTGCGATCCTTGATGACCTGGGTGCGGTGGTGATCATTGCAGCCTTCTATACTGCTGATCTTTCGGTCATCTCGCTTACATTGGCGCTGGCAGGCTGTGTGGGGCTCTTTGTGCTGAACCGCGCCGGCGTGCGAAACACCTCCGCCTATTTGTTCATTGGCGCGCTCGTCTGGATTGCTGTGCTGAAGTCGGGCGTTCACGCCACCCTCGCTGGCGTTGCAGTGGGGCTCGCTATTCCCGCCACGAAGGATGATGAAGGCCATTCACCACTCGAGGACCTGGAGCATAACCTGCACGCGCCTGTGGCCCTGATGGTTCTGCCGCTGTTTGCCTTTGCCAACGCGGGTGTTTCCCTTGCAGGCCTGTCGTTTGACTCGCTCATGGCCCCGGTTAGTGCGGGCATTCTTGCGGGTCTTGCCCTGGGCAAGCCGCTTGGCGTGATCGCAGGCGCCCTGATTGCCATCTATATCTTCCGCGCCAAGCTGCCCGGGAAGTTAACCATGGCCCACGTCTGGGGCGCAGGGCACCTGGCAGGTATTGGTTTCACCATGAGCCTATTTATCGGCAGTCTGGCATACAGCTCTATTGAGCTTCAGGCCGACGTACGGATTGGGGTGCTGGCAGCGAGTCTCATTTCTGCCCTCATCGGTTGGGCGGTATTGTCGCGCGCCAAACCAGCCAGCGCCTGAAAAACTCGATTTAGGGGGCAAAACCAGCTTTTGCCCCCTTTTCTGAACAGATGTTAAGCTGAGTGCCGCAATGCGTCACAATGTTTCTTAAATCCGCCACGGATCGCCCATAGACGCGCCCCAAAGCCCCTCCACATTCACCTCATCAGCCGAGCACAGAAGAATGGCTCGGCCCTTTGAGAAACGACACGGAGGACAGTCATGAAATTCTCGAAAACAATTGTGGGTGTGGTAGCGGCTTCAACTCTTCTGACTGCAGGCGCAAGCGCCGCCGACGGTGAGCGCAAATTTGATGGCGCCTATGCCGGTATTGAGGCAGGCGTTGACTGGACCAAACTGGCTGGCGACGTCAAGCGCGACCGCAGCCTCTATTATGGTGGTGTGATCGGCTTCCGCCGTCAGATGGACAACAACATGGTCTATGGCCTTGAAGGCACCTTCGGCGACACCGGCTATAACAACAACGCCACTGGCATGAAAAGCGAATATGAATGGAGCGCGTCCCTGACGCTTGGTCAGGCATTTGGTTCAGACGGCGCGAACCTGATTTACGGTAAAGCTGGTTATGTTCGCACCCGGTTCGACCCAACCAGCGCAGACGGTGATGCCTTCAACGACAACGGCTGGCGCTTTGGTGGCGGTTATGAGCGGGCTCTTGGCGAAAGCCTCAGCCTTCGTGTCGGCGCCGACTATACGACCTACGGCGACGACAAAAACGCCTGGACAACCAAAGCAGGCCTGATCGCCCGCTTCTAACGGTCTCCCTCGTGGGCCCTGCTGATTTCCTCTCCGTTCAGTGGGGCCCGCTCCCTCAGGGAACTTCAAATGTCCAGACCCTTCTACCCTGATTATTCCTTGGCTTTCCCTGGCCTTTTGTTCCGAGTATCAATTGTTATGAGTAGCAGGCGTCCTTTTCCCAGAAGGGCGCCTGTTTTTTTACGCGGTTGCCTCGGCTGTTACCTTATCAATCACCTGCACGAGCGCTTCCGGTCCCTGCGCACCCGAAACCGCATATTTGCCGCCAAAGATATACATGGGTACGCCGCGAATACCGGCTTCCTGCGCGTGTTGCACTTCCGTGCGAATGAGGTCTGTGTCCTGGTTGGAGGCCAGCAGTTCAGCCACCAGCGTAGTGTCCATGCCCGCCTGCCCGGCGATCTCTGTCAGCAGGGCATGATCGCCAATGAAGGCGCAGTCTTCGAAATAGGCTTTCATGATGCCGTCCGCCACTTCCGCCTGCTTTCCGGGCGTCATGGCCCAGCGGATCAGGCGGTGCGCATCCAGGCTGTTGGCGATGGTGCAGTCACTGTCGAAATCGAATGCGATCCCAAGGCCCGCTGCCTGTACCTTAAGGTGCTCCCGCATGGCCTCAAGTTGTGGCCCGTCGCCGAATTTCTTCCGGTAATAGCTTTTGCGGTCCACGCCTTCTATCGGTGTGTCGGGCGCGAGCTGATATGGCCTGTAGCGCACCACGGACAGGCTGCCCGGGCGCATTTCCAGCGCCTTGTCCAGCTGGCGTTTACCCACATAACACCAGGGGCACACCACATCGATAACAAGATCAAGTTCCACAAAAGCCTCCGTTCATCGTTCACACCACAACATAGCACCGCACGGGATATCGACAATTGTATCTAAATCTTTACTTCCAATTCACCGCCTCAGGTGTATAGTGACCGCGGACTTTAGAGGGATATCACGATTTCATGATCAAGGCGCTCAACATCGCGACACAAGGCCTGCTGCAGTCGGAAAGCCGCGCCACCGACCTGGCAGCTGAGATCCTGAAGAAAACCAGTGAGGCTTCATCCTTCAGCCTGGACGACGATGCTGGTCAAAGCCAGAACACCGCCGCCCTTACGTCCCCTTCCACAAGCCCGTCCGGTCCCGGTTATTCAGACCTGTTGCAGAATATGGTGGACCTGAAGGCCGAAGGGCATGCGTTCAAAGCCAATGCCACAGTATTCAAGCGCCTGGATGAAGCGTATGACGAGGCCCTAGGGTCCTTCTTCGACGAAGATAGCTAACCAACAGAAGTTTATCTAACGCCATTATCACGCCCTAATGACTTGACGATAGGCGCCTTGGGCACGACATTGCAGCTATGCCTGATAGCCATGACCATATGCCACAGACCAAAGCACTGACCGACACGTTCGGGCGGCAGATCAACTATCTGCGCCTGTCTGTCACGGACCGCTGCGACCTTCGGTGCCGCTACTGCATGGCCGAGGACATGGTGTTCCTGCCCAAAGCCGACGTGCTGACGCTTGAGGAGCTTTATGACCTGTCTAAGGCTTTCATGGACCGCGGTGTGCGCCGCATCCGCCTGACAGGCGGCGAACCCTTGGTCAGAAAAGGCATCCTGTCGCTGATTGAACGGCTGGGGGATGATGTAGATCACGGCCTGTTGGATGAGGTGACCCTCACCACCAATGGCACGCAACTGCCACATATGGCGGCTGACCTCTATAAGGCAGGCGTAAGGCGCATCAATGTGTCACTGGATACACTGAAGCCAGACCTGTTCGAGGAAATCTCCCGCCGCAACAAGCTGGCGCAGGTCCTTGACGGTATTCGCGCGGCCAAGGCCGCCGGCCTTGAGGTCAAGATCAACACCGTCGCGCTCAAGGGCATGAACGACGGTGAAATCCCGGACCTGATGGCCTGGTGTCTGGCTGAAGGCCTTGATCTTACGCTGATTGAGACCATGCCCCTGGGCGAGATCGACGACGCCCGCGAAGACCGGTATCTGCCGCTGACCGCACTTTTGCCGACCCTCAAGGACCGCTGGACGCTCACGCCGAGCGGCCACCGCACAGGCGGCCCTGCCAGATATTTCGCCATTGAAGGCCACGCCAACCGCCTGGGGCTCATCACGCCGCTCACCGGCAACTTCTGCGACGGCTGCAACCGCGTACGCGTAACCTGCACAGGGCGCATCTATATGTGTCTGGGCCAGGATGACCATGTGGACCTGCGCGCAGCCCTCAGGTCTGACGACCCGGAAGCCGAGCTTGAAGCCGCCCTTGGGAAAGCCATGCTGGAGAAGCCCAAAGGCCACGATTTTGCCATGCAGGACGACCGTATGGTCGGCACCGTTGGTCGCCACATGAGCCAGACCGGCGGCTGATCAGCCGACCGAGACCTCCTGCGGAAAAATTCCCGCTCGCTCTCAGCCAATTTTTCCCTATACTCGCACCCAAGAGGGAACAAGCATATGAAGATAGCCATCATTGCCAGCGAGTTTGGTGAAGCCAGCAAAGCCGCACAGTTATTACGGAACCGTTATAAGGCAGTCAGCACCAGTGATGCAGACGTCATTATTGCGCTTGGTGGCGACGGATTCATGCTGCAGACCCTGCATGCCTATATGGGCCGCAATGTGCCAATTTTCGGCATGAACAAGGGCACCGTTGGCTTCCTGATGAATGAATCCAACGATGATGACCTGATTGAACGTATCGGCAAGGCAGACAGCTTCACGCTGCATCCTCTGCGTATGCGCGCCACCCGCTGTGATGGCGAGGTTGTCGAACATCTGGCCATCAATGAAGTGTCGCTCCTGCGGGAAACCCGCCAGGCTGCCAACATCCGCGTGGCGATTGACGGTAAAGTGCGGCTGCCTGAACTGGTCGGCGACGGCGTCTTGGTGGCAACCCCTGCCGGCAGCACGGCCTATAACCTGTCTGCCCATGGCCCGATCATCCCACTGGGCGCCGACCTTCTTGCGCTGACACCGCTTTCTGCCTTCCGCCCCCGCCGTTGGGGCGGCGCCCTGTTGCCGCATCATGTGACTGTGGCGCTTACCATCAACCAGCCGCAAAAACGGCCAGTTTCCGCTGTTGCGGACATGCATGAAGTGCGGGATGTGCGCCATGTTCTGATCGAAGAAGCCCGCGACGTGTCGCTGACGCTGCTGTTCGACAGCGAGCACACGCTGGCCGAGCGCATCTTCACCGAACAGTTCGCCTACTAAAGGGCTCAGCTCATCGCGAAGCTCGCGACAGGGCTAAACCAAAGGGCTAAGAGAGCCCCAAAGTCAACAATCAGGGGATATCCATGTTCAAGCTAGCAAAATCATGCGTCGGCATGCTGCTTGCGGCGTCCATGACGCTGCCTGCGGTCGCGGCCGAGACGAAGGACGAGACCGCAGTACCTGTCGAAGCACCAAAAGTCTATGAAGTTGAAAAGACGGGTACTTTCGGCGGCGAGAAGGTCAAATACAAGGCCATTGCCGGTGAAACGCACCTGAAGAACGATAAGGGCGAAGCCACAGCCTCGATCTTTTCCACCACCTACCTGCGGACAGATTTGAAATCAAACGCCGAGCGCCCGGTTTTCTTCATCTTCAACGGTGGTCCGGGCTCTGCCAGCCTATGGCTGCACCTGGGTGTTTACGGGCCCAAGCGGGTGGTCCTGCCGTCCGACGCCGAAGATGATGGTGCCGCGCCTTACCGGCTGGAAGACAACCCGCTGTCGATTTTGGACATGGCCGATATGGTCTTCATCGACCCCGTCGGCACCGGCTATAGCCGCGCCATCGGCAAGGGCGACGGCAAGGATTTCTGGGGCATTGAAAATGATGCCCAGTCGATCGCTGAATTCATCCGCCTTTGGCTGGTGAAGCACAAGCGCTGGAATTCGCCCAAGTATTTGTCGGGCGAAAGCTATGGCACCACGCGTGCAGCGGCACTCCTGCATGAGCTTCAGGGCGGCTGGTCCGATATTGCGATCAACGGTGTTGTGTTCATCTCCTCCATCCTGGATTTCCAGACAGCGCGCTATCAGCCTGGCAACGACACGCCCTATATTTCCTACCTGCCGACAATGGCCGCCACCGCCTGGTATCACGGCAAGGTGGACAAGGCGGGCCGCACACTTGAAGGATTTATTGACGAAGTTCGTGCCTTCACGCTGGGCGACTATGCCAGTGCGCTGCTGCAGGGCAACCGCCTGGGCGAGACTGAGTTCAACGCTGTCGCCGCCAAACTGGCTGCCTACACGGGCCTGAGCGAACAATATGTCAAAAATGCCAACCTGCGCGTCAACAACATGCGCTTCATGAAAGAACTGCTGCGCAATGAGGGCAAAACTGTTGGTCGCCTGGACAGCCGCTTCGTTGGTGAAGACTATGAAGGCACTGGCGACACGTTCGACAATGATCCGTCTGGGTACGGCATCGACGCCGCTTACACGGCCGGTATCTACCAGTATATGCAGAACGACCTGGGCGTTGATATCGAGCGCCGCTATGAAGTGCTGTCCGGCACACCGGGTCGGCACTGGGCCGAGCCCCGCAAGCGTGGCTACAGCGAAGGCTACCCCAATGTGGCGCCATACGTCGGCACGGCCATGCGCGAAAACAAGGACCTGCGCACCATGGTAGCCAATGGCTACTATGACCTGGCAACCCCCTTCTTCGCGTCGGAAAACACCTTCAACGCCAATGGCATCGACACCAGCCGGGTGTGGTTCACCTATTATGAAGCCGGTCACATGATGTATGTGCACCAGCCGTCCATCGAGCAACTGGTGAAGGACATTCGTACTTTCATCCAGGGCGAGTAAAATAAAAATGGGGCGCGGCGGTTATCCGCCTGCGCCCCATCTCCCGTCCCTTATCAGGGTTTTTATCTCTTAGATATAGCCAGCGTCTGTGTTGTCGCCGTCCGACAGTGGCAGTGTCACCGTAAAGCGACTGCCCTCGCCCACCTTGCTTTCAAGCGTAATATTGCCGTTCATCTTGCGCGCAAGCTCGCGACTGATGTGCAGGCCCAGGCCCGTGCCTTCCTGGCTCCGGCTATAAATATGCTCTGTCACCTGATGGAATTTTTCGAATACATTTTCAGCATGATCGTCGGAAATCCCGATCCCGGTATCCCAAACGGTGATGGCAACCTGCTGGGCCGCCTCATCTGAGGTAACGTCAATCCCGATGGCACCACCTTCAGGCGTGAACTTGATGGCGTTCGACAACAGGTTCACCAGAATCTGCGTGGTGCGGCGGTCATCGACTTTCACACACAAGCCGGTGGTTTTGTCCAGCCCGTCAACATTCAGCCCTTTGTTGCGGGCGGCATCAATGTTCATATGCACGGCTTTTGTCAGCAGCTGATCCAGCTCCTGCTCATCGATATTGAGGGACAACCCACCGCTTTCAATCACGGCAACGTCAAGAATATCGTTGATCAAGCCCAGAAGGTGCTGGCCGGACTTCCTGATGTCAGACGCATAATCCACATAGGCACGCTCAAGCGCACCGAAGGTTTCACCCTCGAACGCTTCGGCGAAGCCAATGATGGCATTCAGCGGTGTACGGAGCTCATGGCTCATGGCCGCAAGGAACTCATTTTTAGCACGCAGGGCGCTGGTGGCCTGCTCTGTCGCTTCATCGAGCGCCATATTCTTGCGCGTCAATTCCTGCAGCAGCGTTTCCAGATTACGGCGGATATCATCCGCCTCAGCGGCCTGCTTGTAGCGCGCTGTCACATCCATGCCGACCCCACGGTAACCGCGGAAGTCGCCGCTCTGGCGCTCAAACACAGGCACAGCAGACAGGTGGAATTTGAGGTCCGCCCCTGATGGCTCGGTAATTACGAAAAGCTGCTCGCGGAACGGTTTACGCATGCGGATGGCCTGCGGGCCCTCCATGCGTTTTTCCAGATTTTCCTCAAGGCGGCCAAACTGCTCGAATTTCGATCCAATAAACAGCGAGGCAGGCTGGCCAACAATGGCGGTAAAGCGCTCAGACAGAGAGCGGATACGCATATCGGCGTCACATTCAAAGAACCAGTCAGAGCTCGCGCGGGCAAAATCCTGGAACCGGGCCTGCGTCTTGTTCGCTTCCTCGATCCCACGCACCTGCACGGTCACATCTTCATAGGTCCCGGCAACGGCAACAATGTCGCCCTTTTCGTTCCGCACAGGCGTATGACGCCCCAGGAACACACGGTCCCTGCCACTGATGGCCACAATTTCTTCAGCCCGGACAGTTGTTTCACTGGCCAACACATCCTCGATCACAGGCTTCAGGGTTGGCACCTGATACCGCCCGGCATATTTGCCTTCGCCCGGCGCCAACGTGACGTCGCCAAGGGCCCGATCAAGATTCTGGTAATGGTCATTGAAGTGAATGACTGTACCGTCGAGCGCGCACACATAGAAAGGCAGGCTTTCATCTACAAGGATACGCGAGACAAGGCCCAGCACCTGCTCGTTCGCCGGCATCCCTGCACCTGCCTGTCGGCCAACGCTCGCGCCAAACGCCGGCTCCATCGCGTCAGCCCCGTCACCACGGCGCCCCGCCAGGTCGACAACATTGTTGTCTTTCGGCTTTTCCAAAGTCATTGAGGTCCTCCCCGGGCTTACTGTGTCTGGCTGAGCTCCCGATCAGCCGGCACTACCCCACCTTTTCCAATTCTTCTATTGCTTCTTGGTACGCACTGTCGCGCTGCCACACTTGCAGCGCCCCACGGGCATTCTCTTCGCTCGTGGCATCAAACAACTCCAATATGCCTTTCAGCACCCCAGGCGATTTCACACCGCCACCCTCACGGGCCTGCACCACCAGAAGGTAGATGCTGGTAAACTGGTTCCGCTCAACACCAACGGCTTTTGCCAAAATGGCGAAGCTTTCACCGCCCTTGTCTGAAAAGATGCGCCAGGCTGTACGGAAATTGATGCCTGCCAGCTCTGCCAGGCCAGCCACAAACACGGCCACGCGCTGCTGTCTGAGGGCATTCTGCAGGAACTGGATCGTCAGCTCGCCGTTTTCCATCATGCGGCGCACGAGGCGCTGGGCACGGACATAGGCGCTTTGTTCCCCGCCCTTGTCCACCATGACGGAATTAGCAGCGCGGCGCACAGCCTGCTCGAACACGATCGGATCAACCTGATAGTCTTCAAGAATGCGCTTCCTGAGCGCAGCTGACACCCACCAATACATGCGGTAAGCCAAGTCGCCGGGCAGATCGGACCGCTGCAAAAGCGGCTCCTGAAACCGGTCCACCCGGCGGGACTCAGCCACAAGATATTCCATCGCGCGGGACGACAACTGCGTGTCATGGTTATTGAGAAGCGTCTCAACCACGTCTTCGCTACCGTATTCAACCAGCGCATTGCTGACACTTTCGGACACATCTTCGCGCATGGCGATGGCGATGCGATGTTCGTCCGTCCGCATCCGTATAATTTCTATAAGATCTGGATCCTTGAGAAGCGCACTCTTTTCCAGAAGCGGACGCGCGATCTCGATCTCGTCATTCGCAAGCATTTTGACGATATCAGGCAAATCAACCCCCGATGCTGCCAAAGCCTGGGACAGCTCTTTCCTGATGTCTGTTTCAACCTGGCTCACGAGCTTGCCAAGAATGTCCGACATCAGGGCGCGCTCATGCTCGCTGAGCCGGCCACCATCGGATAAAAACAGGTCCGTAATGTTCTCCACAAGGCGCGACCGGGCATCCGAAGACTTGGTCTTCGCCAGCAACAACAATTCCTGCAGCTCTTTACTTACCACCTGACGCCTCCGCCCCCGTAAAATGCTCAAAACAACACGGGCGCTTCTCATGATTTCAAGGTGCAACACACCCCTAGCGCGTTTTAGGATATAGATTCAGAGAGAAGAATCAACACCTTAGGAAAATGGCCCTCTCCCGGATCGGTCCAAATCACGCCTCAAACACCATATATCGAATCATATTGATTCGCAGAGTCAAGATATAGCGATTCGGGTGAGCGATTTTTTTTCGCACATGTTGCGAAAATGTCCTGCAAAAATCAGCTCAGGCACAAGATATTCGAAATTTGTTGCAAATCACTTAAGGGAAAGAGCCTCAGACCAGGGGCTGAAAGGTGCCCCATTCTCCATCCAGGTAGCACAAAGGGTCCAGCGTATCGCCCGCACCCACTTTCACCGCCTCGATGTTGCCAATGACAATAGCATGGCTGCCGGCATCCAGAATGCTTTCGACTGTGCAGTCGAAAGAGACCAGCGCACCGGTCAACAGCGGCGCACCAGACTTGGCCGTAAACCAGCTGCCGCCATCGAAACGCTCGGTTTCGCCTTCGCCGTCCATACCAGCGAACCGCATGGCAAGCGCCTTGTGAGCTGTGCCCAGCACGTTAACGCCCAGCGTGCGCCCCTTCGAGACAATGTCATAGGTAACACCCTGCCGGTTGATGCAGGCCAGCAGACGCGGCGGCTCAGCCGACAAGGAGGTGACAGCTGTTGCTGTCAGCCCAGCCCAAACCTCGCCATCTGCCGCGGTCACGATATTGACCGCGCCCCCCAAGCGGCGCATGCCCTGCTTGAACTGGTCTTTTGAAATAGCCATTGTCGTCCTCATTTGTTCCGACGCTCAATCTAGCCAGCGACAGACCAAATGCAACGACAATCGGCCAGAGCGGGACTACCGGAGCAGATTACCGGAATGGTTTTCAGAGGAAGCGCAACAGCGTCAGTTGGGACAAGGAGCTGATCGATTGATAGGACGCCTCAAGCGCCACCTGGTCGTTGTTTAGCCTGGTAACAGCTTCTGCAATGTCCACATCTTCCACATCGGCAATGAATTTTTCCAGGAATACGGATGTGTCTGTGTGCTGGTCGTCCACCACATCAAGGCGCTCGTACGCGAGGCCGTTGGCCACATGGATCTGCCGCATATTATCGATAGCGGTATCAAGGGATTGAAGCTGACCCTGCAGGAAACTGAACTGGGTGGCATCCAACTCGCCCTGAAGCGGACCGCTGCCGCCCTGATCAAATTGATACAGGTCCAGCATTTCCTGGAACACTCCTTCACCCAAGTCACTGGCAAGAATACCGAACTCAATGTCTACACCGTCTGCAATGCGGGCTTCAAAGGCCACATCACCGTTATCGAACGCGTCACTCACGGATGCCAGCGCGTCCAGATCCGCCAGCGATGTAATATTGACGGGCTCTGACCCGGTTTTCGCACCGGAGAACAGATACGTGCCGTCAAAGTTGGTGTTAAGGGCGTTCGAGACAAACTTGAACGTCTGATCCAGCATCTCACTGAAGCCTTCAGCCTGACCGTTCGCAAGTGTGACCTGGAGGGTTTCCTTGAGCTTTTCCATCGCGCCCAACATACCTTCGATCTGGACGTCGTTGGCGTCCAGCTTGCCGCGAATGGTGTCGATGGTCTGCTGGTATGTCTCAATGCGTGTTTTGAAGGAGCGCGAGCCCAGGATTGTACTGGCCTGTCCAGCAAGACCCCGAAACTCATCAGTTTTCTTGCCAGTGGAAATCTGGCGTTGGCCATCGAAAACCTTCTGCTGGTTTTCCATGATAGAACGGATAAGCAGCGTTTGCTGACCGAATGATGATACCCGAACCATACTAAGCTCCTTACACTATCGACAGCAGGTCGTCATAGAGATCCTGCACGCTTGAGAGGACACGCGCCGCGGCCCCATAGGCATTCTGGTAGACAATGAGGTTTGACAATTCTTCGTCCATATTCACACCGGACACCGCTGAGTTCCGCGCCTGCACTTCCTGTTGCAGCGCGATATTGTCTGCTTCCAGGTCCGACACTCGGCGAGCCTGCAGGCCTGCGTTTCCAAGGAAACGGGCAACATACTGGCTGAGTGTGACATTGCTCGCCTTCAATTCACCTGCACTGTCGAACCCCACAAGGGACGTCTCCAGGCTTTGGAATGCCAGCGCCCCGCGCTGGTCACCGTCTGTCAGCACCACATCACCCACCGCGCCTGTCGCATCAAAGACCGCCAGCGAAAGGCGGTTAGGGTCTGATGTGATGTCTTCGTTAATGGTAACGTCCCGTGCCGCTTCAACCCGGTGCTTGTCGCCAATACCAAAGGCGCCGGTAAAGGTCACACCGGTGCCGCCGATATCCGTGGTGTCGTTGATAACCTTCAGGTTGATGCCGTCGTAGGAAGCTGTTTCCTCGTACGTAAGCTGGCCGTCGCTTTCGAGCGTGAAGGAGAAATACGCCCCCAGACCACCAACGTTATTCAGTTCAGTGATCATGTCGTCGAAGGTCGTGCCTGTGGTGCCAACGGAAATTGTCGCCAGACTGCGCCCCAGAGAGTCCAGCACTTCAAATTCGATGGTTTCGGCCGCACCCATGTTATGGTCTTCCGTGCCGTCGAGGCCCGTTTCATAAATGCCGGCCCGATCTGCGGACAGGAGGTCATTCATACCAAAGAAATGCGAGAAGCCACGACCAGCACGGTCGCTTGGGTCCGCCTCATCGTCAGCAATAACAACACCGTTCGCTGAGTTGGTCGCTGTGAAGGACATCACACCGTTGTTCAGGGCCAAAGTGCCGTCCGCACCCAGGGCCGCATTCACCGCCGTCACAACAGCATCAAAATCGGGATAGGTCCCAGTATCGCTGAAATCGACAGTTACGGAATTGACCAGCTGGTTATTGGCATCAACAACAGCAAACGTGGTCTGACCAGTGAAACCCGTCTGATGTGCGCCGTCGACAAAGGTCTGCTTGCCTTCCATGCTGTTAGGGGCTGGCACAGCCGAATACTTGTTCTGGATGGCATTGAACTCATCCATGGCACGCGCAGACAATTCACCCAGCGTGACACTGAGGTCCACCAACTGGTTGTCGCGCATTTCCATCAGGCCCTTGAGTTTGCCTGAGCGAATGTGAGGTGTCAGGTCGACGGTGGAGGAAATCTGCTCACCGTCGTCATTCACCCGGTATACGTCAATTGTCGGGAACGTGGTGCCGGCTTCAACAATACCCGGCGCATCATATTCCAACTGGAACAGCGATGTATCCAGAAGCGGGTACCCGTCGCCGGTAGCGATCTTGACGCCGCCCGCGGCCGTCCGTTCAATCTTGATGTCAATCAACGACGCCAGTTCGTTCAGCGCAAGCGACAGCTGCCCTTCCAGGCCTCCCGATTCTTCACCCAGCGCACTGGCGCGAACCAGAAGCGGGTTCAGCTCATCGATCCGCTGCAGCGTGGTATTGATCGCATTAACCGTCTCGGCCATTTGGGTACTGGCTTCGCTGCGCAGCGACTGGATCTGATCATGATACAGGTTGATCTGATCGGTAAAGCTGCCGATTTCGGACAGCATCTGCTGGCGACGCAATACATCGGCCGGGTTAAGGGCCAGGTCAGCCATTGCCTGATAGATCTGGTCCATACGTGCCGCGAGTGAACTATCTGACGCCGGGTCGCCAAGAATACCCTGCAGCCGGTCATGGAACTCGCGCTGCACTGTGACCTCAGACAGATTGGAAGTGGAAGTCTGGAGAGCACTTTCAAGGAATTTGTCTACAACGCGCTTGATGTCTGAGATACTGACCCCGGAAGACTGCCCCTGCAGGATATTGGCTTCCGTTTCAACGACCACACGGGCATAGCCTTCGGTGTTGACGTTCGCGATGTTGTTTGACGTTGCCTGGATCGCAGCCTGGTTCGTGAACAGGCCGCTCAGCGAAGTATTGATAATTCCGTTAATCGACATGGATCATCTCCCCCGCTGCAGGTTTTGCACTGGTGGCTGGCCGGGCAAAATATGCCACCGCCATCGGAACACTCGCGGCAAACTTGGCCGTTGGCTGATCCGTAAGCTGACGGGAGAAATCTCTCATTACTGCATATTTTCGACGTAAAAACATATAGTTAGCACACCAATCCTTTATCTCTCGAAGGGACGCAGCGCTGGAAACGCTTTGCCGCTCGCCAAGATAAGGAGCAAGGAGTGTGCCAATTCTGGAGAAAGGAGTACGGGGCGCAGGTCACCCCTGCAGGAACTGAAGCGCCTCGTCAGGCGGCATCGGCTTGCCGTATAGCCAACCCTGCGCATAGTTCACGCCTATTTCCTCAAGGAAGCGACGCTGTTCTTCATTTTCGACGCATTCACCCACCGTTTCAATGCCCAGCCCCTTACAAAGGTCAGCCATTGACCGCAGGAAGGAGCGGTTCTCAGCGTCCTCGAGGCCTTTGCGAATATAGATGCCGTCGATCTTGACGCAGTCTACCTTAAGGACACGCAGATACTGCAGCCCTGCAGCGCCAGCGCCAAAATCATCTAGGCTGACCTTATGACCAAAATCGCGGATACGGCGGAGGATGCGGTTGGTGGTTTCCAGATCGTCGATCTGGCTCGATTCCGTTAGTTCGAACATCAGGTTTTCACGGATGTCACCGCAATCTTCCAGAATATTGAAGAAATGGCGCAGGAAGCCCTGTGACTGGATGGAATGGCCGGAAATATTCACCGCTGCAGCCACGTTATAGCCGATGCGCCGCATTCGCTTGATCAGCGACACCACCTTCATGGTCATGGCCAGGTCAAATTCGTGGATCACCCCGATATCTTCTGCGAAACACATGAACTCGAAAGGCGAACCCGCAAATATATTCTGGTCGAACCGCGCCAGCGCTTCGAAATGATGCAGTGTGCCGTCGTGGATATCGACAATCGGCTGCAGGGCTACATCGAAACGCTCCTGCAAAACAATCTGCTTGAAAGCCTTCAATTGCGCCTTCACCTTCTCCAACCGCCGTTCGTACCCGCCTGTCAGGGCCTGGATGGTCTTGGCATTTTCCTTGGATGCCGCGCGCTTCATGGCATAAACGGCAGCTTTCACCGCGTCGGATTCGGAAATACCGTCTTCGCCGGCCACTGTCACATAATTGGCTTCGTCCCGACCCTGCTTGAAGGCACCGCGCATAGCGTTGGAGACCTGCTGCCGTTCGTCAGGACAGGCCACACCCTCCGGTCTGTGCGCTTCACGCTTGGTCTCCGACAAATCTGCTGCGGCCCCTTCGGCCGCCGCATCGCCCAGCAAGCGGTGAAGCGCCCACAGGCTGACCTCTGCCTTGCCCTGCCCCGCCTGTTCATCCAGCCCCGCCAGCTTCATCAACGCTTCAGGAACACTATGATCTGTCCCCGCTGCATATTCTGTCAGGCGCTGTGCCAGCTTGGCGAAATGCTGCTTGTCGAACTGGCGCGGCGAACTGCTGGGTGCACGCTTGTTCTCGCCGATGGAGAGTTGCCCCCAATAGGGGCTGATTGAAAGCTGGATTGTGCCGGGTTCCGCCCCTGGCGTGCGTACAGCGTGCAGTTCAATCGCACCCGGCACGCCGTCAGCCCGCAGCATGCGAAGCGGCACGGGCCCGACATGGCCGGACTTCATCAGCTTGTGACGCACCAGGCGCCAGATCGCAAAATCCTTGGAATGAATGTAGGCAGTGAAACATTGGCCCATCAGGCCGCCGCTGCCGCACCCCAGCAGGCGGTCCAGGTTGCCCGATGCGTAGATGACCCTGTCATCAGGTGCCAGCTCCATTACTGCACCAGCCAGCGACTGATAAAGCCCCGCGAATCTATGGAGATCGATCGACCGATTGTCGTCCATGCCACCTATCCAAAGCGATCGTTGCAGGCGCCCCTCACCCACACGTCAATTGGCCACACACCCGGAACCAAAAGCGCCAACAGGGACAGTATGGACCCAACATCATTAAAATTTAGTCACTACAACTTTGCGCTTTATTTGACGCGGCTGATCTGCATAATAAGAACAAAAGGAGAACATAATGACCACAAGCGATATACCTGACCCGACAGCCACTGGATACCTGAGCAACATAACCGGCGAGACCAAGGCTCAATTTGAAGAAGGGCAAGCCCCGATATTGGGGCATAACTCCCTGTCCCGAAAGTGGCCGCGCAAACACGGACGCGCTGGAGGCAGTGGCCGCGTGCAAGCCTTTGGCCCAATGCGGGACCTACCTGTGCTGGGGCGGGCGCAAGGCGGGAAGGACGGCAGTATTGTGATGGAAGACAGCGCCATCGACTGGACGTTCCGGCCCGCAGACCTGCAGGGGGTAAAGGACGCCTTTGCTGTTTTTGTTACCGGCGATTCGATGGTGCCCAAATATAAAAACCAGGACCTGGCCTATGTCCACCCAACGAAGCCACCACGCCGGGGGCGTTTCGTGCTGGTGGAAACCGCAGAGCACACAGGTTTCATCAAGCAATTTGTCAAATGGGATGGTCAGGAGCTGGTTTTGAAACAGTATAATCCTGCGCACGAAATTCGACTTCCACGCGAGCAGGTGTTGCGGGTACTGCTGGTAATCGGCAGCCTTGACAGCTGAAGTCGGAAGCTAGGGGCCGGGCGACGAATACCGCCCCGCCCTCATATAGCGCTGTGCGTCAGGTGTCAGCTATTCTGCTGCCTGGGCATGCTGCGGCTGGGCAGCTGCACCAGCTGCGAGACGCCCCGCAGCCCGGCCACTTGCCGCAGACGCGTCAGACAGAAAGCCCTTCGGCCCAACCCAGTCGCCAGCCAGACAAAGGCCAGGCACTGACGTCTCCACCGCCGGACGCCCCGCCATGCCGCCATGCTCTGCAAGCGGAAGCGAATTGGCGATCACCATACCGGGGCGGAAATACCGCGAGACGACATGCTGCTTCCAGCCCGGCTGTAACTGATCGGTATAGCTCTCGACCTCTTGTTCCAGCGCGCTGGCTTTCTCTGCTCTCAACGGGTCCAGGTATTTTACGGTATGCAGCAAGCCGCCACCCTCTGGCGCCAACTTGGCCACACAGGAATGGACGGAAAGATAGACAGGGTCATCGATCCCCAGTGCGAAGCTGGTGGCCTCAACAGGCACCTTCGAGAGACACACATCCAGGCACGCCCCCCGGACCGGCACCGCCTGCTCGGCATAGCCTGTTAACTCGGGTGCGAGGCCTGCCGCAACCGACGCCGCCTGTTTCGGCGCCAGGGCCAGCACTACAGCATCCGCACTGACCCGCTCCTTGGACGTGATCACGGTAAAGCCAGCACCAGTACGCTCGACATCACTGACCTTCTGGCCTGCCTGCAGGTCAACGCCACTTGTCTTGGCGGCGTCAACCAGCGTGTCCACCATCTGTTGCCAACCGCCGTCCAGATAAAGCACGCCCCCAAGCGCCATCTTCAGCTGTTCGATTGCCGCGCCGCCACACATCTGGCTGGGCGCGTTGGCATAGGTGCTGAGCCGCATCACGGCATGCATATAGGCGCGGGCACCTGGCGCAGGCAGAAGCGCCTTGAGCGTGTCCTCAAGTGTCATGCCCACATAGTCTGCCGAATTCATTTTGGGTAATTTGGCGTAGAATCGCGTCGTCGCCCACCTGTCCATGAGCGAGAACAGTCCCGTCCGCCAAAATGACGTCAGACTGAAAGGCAACAGATAAGACTTGCCCTGCCGTGTGGCGGTCTGGCCTTCAAGGAGCGGCGTACCGCCGGCAACAGTCAGGCCCAGATCATCCAGCGCCTGCTTGGCGGCACCGTCCTTGTAAAGAGCGTGCGCGCCCATATTGACCGAGAAACCGCCTTCATTGGTGGTTTGGGCCCTGCCGCCAAACTGACGCGCTCCTTCAAGCACCGTCACCCTGGCGCCGTCCTTTGCGGCGTAAAGGGCCGCGATCAGCCCGGCCATACCACCGCCGACAACAACCACATGCTTGGTTGCGTGCGGATTCTCGGCGCCGCTATCCTGAATGTCCTTGATGTCGGTCATTGTCATCCTCCTGTCGTACGCTCGAGCCAACTTATTGATTTTTCCATTTGTTTTGGGTCAACCTCTTCCGCTGCCTGCGCCACAAGTGCAGCGATGGTTACCTTCTTCAATTCCCGTCGCCAGGCGGCCTCGGCGCTCCACATGGCGCGGGCAATGCCGCAAGGCTTCTTATAGGCCGCAGCGCCTACGGCCGATGGGCCCCTCCGCCTGATTTCGGTGCACTGGAAGCATGGGTCCTTGCCGTCGATGGCTTCCACCACATCCAGAAGCGTGATCCGCTCAGCCGGGCGCCCCAGCCGGTAACCGCCCCCAGGGCCGCGTGTAGTCTGCACGATGCCCGCCCGTGACAGGCTCTGCAGGTGTTTCGCCAGATAGTCCCTTGGGACATCATGAAATTCAGACAGCCTGCCCACCGGCAGGGCCGTCCCATCGGGCAGCGCTGCCAACAGGGTGCAGCAGTGGATCGCCCATTCTATGCCTTCGCTCATCTTCATGATTCCGGATATAAATCATCCGAATATATTCGGTCAAGAAATATCCGCAATTGTCGCATAAAAAACGCCACCAAGATCGGTAGCGTTCTTCCCGGATAATATTGCAGGCTATTCGTGGGTCAGCCCATTTTGCGGCAGCAGAACTGCGTGCCGTTCAGGAACACCAGACGCAAGTCCTTTTCATGCAGGTTCTTGTGCAGCGCATCGATCACACCGGTGCCCCACCAGAACTGGTCGGTATAGTCGTCCCCGTAGATCAACCCTTTGGGCTTGACCTTGTCATAGAACAGGTCGAAGTCCAGGCACACACCTTCATAGCTGTGGTCGCCGTCCAGATAGACGAAATCCAGGCTGCCGTCCGGGATGTGCGTGACCGCGTCTTTTGAAAAATCGCGCAGGATTTCCACCGCCGGATTATTGGCAAAGCGCTTCTGCACGCTTTTGAAGCGTTGATCCATTTCCCGCTGCGCCACCTTTTTGCCGAACCAGGATTTGGCATATTTTTCGTCTTCAACCACCTGCCAGGGGTCGATCAGATACATCTTTTTCGGGTTGGCTTTATTGATGATCTTCGCCGAATAATCGCCCAGGTGGACGCCCACTTCCGCGCACACCGCATTCTTGGGCATATGCTCAAGAACTTGCTGTCGTGCATTCATGTCTTGCTCTCGCTCACTCAAATTCTGGCGGTTGGTCCCGGACCCCGCCCCCCATTTTTCTCAATCGTGGGCATATCAAACCGGATGGCCGCGCATGTCAATGCAGGCTCACGAATTAATTGAAGGTCAGGAGAAAATGGTACCCGCAACCGGACTCGAACCGGTACGACCATACGGTCTCAAGATTTTAAGTCTTGTGTGTCTACCAATTCCACCATGCGGGCACATGAGGCTGGTCTTCGGTTATTAATCATTCATCCTTCCCAAAACAACGGCTTATTTCGTTATGTTTCAATAAAAACTGTTGCCAAGCCCCGGAAGCCCTGCTCTGGTGCGGCCTCAACGAGTAATGTTACGTGTTCCAGAGGTTGCCATGACCGAAAAATTTATCCTTACCCTGTCCTGCCCTGACGAACCCGGCATCGTTGCCGAAGTTTCCGGCCTGATTGCCACGGCAGGCTGCAACATCACGTCAAGCAACCAGTATGCAGACACGGCCACCGGCCAGTTTTTCATGCGCGTGGCCATCCGCCCACTGAGCGAGCCTGTCAGCTGCGATGACTTGCGGGCGCGATTTGCCCCAGTGGCCGACAAATTCGGCATGGACTGGGCCATCCACGACGCTTCAAAACCCCAGCGCGTGCTGATCATGGTCTCAAAATTCGACCATTGCCTGATGGACATCCTGTACCGCATGGAACGCGGCGCACTGCATATGGAAGTGCCCGCCGTGGTCTCGAACCACAAGGACGCCTACCAGCTGACGGCTTCCTACAACATCGCCTATCACCACTGGCCGGTCACGCCGGAGACAAAGGCCGAGCAGGAACAGAAGCTTCTGAAGCTGATCGATGACGAGCAAATCGACCTGATTGTGCTGGCGCGCTATATGCAGGTGCTGTCGAACAAGGCGTGCGAACGCCTGGCAGGCAGGGTGATCAACATCCACCACAGCTTCCTGCCTTCTTTCAAGGGCGCAGCCCCCTACCAGCAGGCGCATGAAAAGGGTGTGAAGCTGATTGGCGCCACCGCGCACTATGTGACGGCGGACCTGGATGAAGGCCCGATCATTGAACAGAATGTGGCCCGGGTGAATCACGCCATGGAGGCCTCGGACCTTGTGGCCACCGGCCGCGATGTGGAGCGTGTCACGCTCGCCGAGGCCCTGAAACTGCACCTGGAGCATCGGGTACTGCTGAATGGCACCAAAACGGTGGTGTTCAAGCCTTAGGCGGTCAAATTTCAGGTAATCAGTCGATGGCGGTGGGATGATCCATATCGAAGCCCATGGCGTCGCACAGGTTCATCACCGCACCCATGGCGGCGTCGATGGCGTCCTTGTCGGCGCTGCGGATCACGATGTTGGCGCCGTAGCCCTGGCCATAGAAAGGATAGCTGCCGATACTGGTGTCTGGGTGTTCTTCCTGAATTTTCCCAAGCCCTTCAGCGATCTTGCTTTCCGCCGCATGCACCGTGAGTGACTGGGCCCAGACCTTGCGACCGGTACGCAGGTGCGCGCGGATGCCTTCCAGCATCGACTGCATGATCTTGGGCACGCCGGCCATGATGAAGACATTCTCAATACGAATCCCCGGTGCGATGGACACAGGGTTGTCGATCAGCTCGCCGCCTTCGGGCACGCGGGTCATGCGCTTGCGGGCTTCGGTGAAGTTTTCTTCGCCATAATATTCCGCCATGCGCCGGTAGGCTTCGGGGTGTACCACCACAGGCACACCAAAGGCCGCAGCCACGCTGTCGACGGTAATATCGTCATGGGTTGGGCCAATACCACCGGTAGTAAACAGATAGTCGAACTTTGACCTGAGCGCATTCACCGCAGCCGCGATCTCTTCTTCAATATCCGGCACAACGCGCACTTCCGAAAGCTGGATACCCACTTCATTCAGCCACACCGCCAAGTATGACAGGTTCGCATCCTTGGTACGGCCAGAGAGAATCTCGTCACCGATGATAAGGAGCGCTGCGCTGATATCGCCGTCACTGTTCGCCATGTTCTTTTCCGTACTCTAAGCCCAATCGGACCTGATTAAGACGATGATCATTGCAACCGTCAACATTCATATTTAGAAAAAGGCAAACACCTTCTTCTGATCCTAGTTTTGATCAGATGGAATCGGGGCACAATTTCTATCATGGATACGCTTTAATCATGGGTACGGTTTACCTGCACATCGGCATCTTCAAGACAGGGTCTTCGGCGCTGCAGGTATTTTTTGCCCGAAACGCCGCAAAACTGAAGGATCAGGGGCTTATATACCCGCAGTCTGCATCTGTTTCCAATGCGAGAAGGGGGCTGATCACATCCGGCAACGGTTCATCCCTTGCCTTAGCCCTCAAGCAAGGGGCGCCCGCTGAAAACCGGGGAGAGCAACTTGCCTGGTTTGGCGAAACGCTAGTTAGTGCCAAATCCCATGGCATATTGCTGTCCAGTGAGATTTTCTGCGACTTGCCAGTGGACGCTTTCCAAACCCTGAAATCCATCTGCCATGAGCATGGCATGCAGCTGCAGGTTATTGCGTTTGTGCGGGAGCAGGCATCCTATATGGAATCTCTCTATATCCAGCAAGTAAAGCGGCGCCACATTACCAGCCTACCCGAACCGTATATCCGCGACCGATACCCTAAAGCCCGTCACTTGAAGTACCACGCTTTCCTGAGCAGCCTGTCCGATACAGTGGGTGCTGAAAACCTGAAGGTCAGGGACTATGGCGCAGAGGATGTCATCGCCGCCATGTGTGAAATCATGGGCCTTGAGCCAGACAACCTCGAGCGGCCGCCCAAAAAGATCAATATCAGCCTGCCCTATTTCCTGGTTCCCATGTTTCTTGAGCTAAACAAAATGGACCCGAACAAGTCCTTCTCAGACCAGGTCGTCCGCAACCAGTCCCAATTGCAGCAGCATGCGACAGCTGAAAGGCGCACCCTGCTGTCGCCAGACCTGCAGCAAGAGATCCGTGGCTATTTCGCTGACGAAAACAAGCGGCTATCGCAAGCTTTCTTTGGCGGGGCCGAAATATTCAACAAACCACTACCGCCCTATATCAGCCTTGAGGACGCATCCAAGGTGATGGACCTTATGGATGTGACAAAGCTGCTGGGTGGGCTGGCGATCCAACATGAACGCAGACTGATCAGGATTGAAAACGCGCTTCTGGCACTCGGAGACAAGGCCGGATTTGAGCCTGGCTGGGTCAGAAAAATCACAACCGATTGAACCATATGAGACGGAAACCGCCTCATTAGAGTACTGAAAAAAGAGGGAAGACCATGAAAACACGTGCAGCAGTAGCCTGGGGAGCCGGGAAACCGCTTTCTGTTGAAGAAGTTGATCTTGAGGGCCCAAAGGCGGGCGAGGTTCTGGTGGAAATCAAGGCCACAGGCGTGTGCCACACCGATGCCTTCACGCTGTCTGGCGATGATCCTGAAGGCGCTTTTCCTGCCATTTTGGGCCACGAAGGCGCAGGTGTGGTCCTCGAGGTGGGCGAAGGTGTGAAAAGCCTGAAGCCGGGCGATCATGTGATCCCCCTCTATACGCCCGAGTGCCGCGAGTGTGATTATTGCCTGCACCCCAAGACCAACCTGTGCCAGAGCATTCGCGAAACACAGGGCAAGGGCGTGATGCCAGACGGCACCAGCCGCTTCTCCATCGATGGCAAGCCGATCCTGCACTATATGGGCTGCTCGACCTTCTCGAACCACACGGTGCTGCCAGAAATCGCGCTCGCGAAAGTGCGCGAAGACGCGCCGTTCGACAAAATCTGCTACATCGGCTGCGGCGTGACCACCGGTGTGGGCGCGGTGGCGTTCGACGCGAAGGTAGAGCCCGGTTCGAACGTCGTCGTATTCGGCCTTGGCGGTATCGGCCTCAATGTCATCCAGGGCGCGCGCATGGTTGGCGCCAACAAGATTGTCGGCGTGGATATCAACCCGGCGCGCGAAGCCATGGGCCGCCAGTTCGGCATGACAGACTTCGTCAACCCGAAGGAATGTGACGTGATGGAAGCCATCATGGACCTCACAAACGGCGGCGCGGACTATTCGTTCGAGTGCATCGGTAACGTCAACACCATGCGTCAGGCGCTGGAGTGCTGCCACAAGGGCTGGGGCGAAAGCATCATCATCGGTGTGGCCGGCGCGGGCCAGGAAATCTCCACCCGCCCGTTCCAGCTGGTGACAGGCCGCGTGTGGCGCGGTACGGCCTTCGGCGGCGCGCGCGGCCGCACCGATGTGCCCAAGATTGTGGACTGGTACATGGACGGCAAGATCAACATCGATGACCTGATTACCCACAAGATGCCGCTGGATGAAATCAATACGGCCTTTGACCTGATGCACGAAGGCAAATCCATCCGCAGCGTGGTGGAGTTTTAAGAATTGAATTTCTGGCAAAAGGCGCTGTGCGCGCTGGTATGCATCACCAATGCGCATATGGATTCCAGAGCTGAAGAGTCGGAGGCAACCAGAGATTGGCTTCAATTTTCCTACGCCTACTACTCGGATCGACCTGTCGATATACTGTTCTATGAAATCAGATTGTATCCGACCGATTTGATGAAAGTTAAATCTCATGTGTACGCTGACGATCTACAAGGAGTATCGTTTGAATACCAAGCTGAACACGGCATTTTTGCCAGCCTATCAAAAGCCATTAAAACAAAATGGCCGACGGGAACCGTTCAGGAATTTCAATGCGAAAGTGGGTGGGATCATGATGCGCAATACAGCCTTATTCTCTCCAGTGTAGGGCAACATGTCTCTACTTCATGGTTCGAGAACTGCATGAACGAAAGCCAAAACAAAGAGCTGCTCGAGTTCACCAATTCACTGCAGGAATCGCTCAATATTGAAGGCCTAAAGGAAGAAATCTTAAAAAGGGTGACAGATGGAAATCATCAGTGAAACGGGCTGCTTTAGCGGCATCCAGGGCACCTACAAGCATGCATCAGAGATTCTGGACTGCGACATGCAGTTCAGTGTCTACACGCCACCTGCAGCGGCACACGGGAAGGTACCAGTCCTCTGGTACCTGTCCGGCCTGACATGCACGGAAGAGAATGCGACCGTGAAGGCAGGCTTCCAGCGGGTTGCTTCGGAACTCGGCCTTATGGTGATTTGCCCTGACACCAGCCCTCGCGGTGATCATGTTCCGGATGATGACGCCTATGATTTTGGCAAGGGCGCAGGCTTTTATGTGAACGCGACAGAAGACCCGTGGGCCAAGAACTTTCGCATGTCTGATTACATCACGAAGGAGCTTGCCGAATTCGTGGCGTCTGTCGGCATGACAGACATGAGCCGCCAGGGCATCACCGGCCATTCCATGGGCGGGCATGGCGCGCTGACGATCTTCCTCAAGAACCGCGAGACCTTCCGATCGGTCTCCGCCTTCGCGCCGATCGTCTCACCGATGAACTGCCCGTGGGGCGAAAAGGCACTGACGGGCTATATCGGTTCTGACCGCGCGGCATGGGCAGAGTATGACGCCTGTGCACTACTGGAACGCGATGGCGCTGCGGACGTAAATATCCTGATTGATCAAGGCCTTGCGGACAATTTCCTGGAGGGCCAGTTGAAGCCCGAGTTGTTGGAAGCTGCCTGTGAAAAAGTGGGCCAGAAGCTGACGCTCAGGCGCCACGAAGGCTATGACCACAGCTATTTCTTCATCTCGACCTTCATTGAAGACCATCTGCGTCATCACGCTGACGCCCTCAGGTAGGACATCATCATGCTTCGCCTCGCTCTCGCCGCCCTAATCGCCGTATCCGCCCTCACCCTGCCTGCCCAGGCCCACCAGGACCCGGAAATCGCGGGCTATATTCAGGTGGACGGCGGCAAGATCTGGTACCGGCTGAATGGGCACGAGCATCTGGGCAAGCGACCGGCGATCATTGTCATGCACGGTGGGCCGGGCGGTACGCACCGGGGCAATATGCCCTATGTAGCGCTGGCGGACGAATACCCGGTGATCCTGTATGACCAGCTGGGAACCGGCAATTCCGAACGCCCGAACAACCCGGAAAACTGGCGCGTGGAGCGGTTCGTGGCGGAGATCGACCATATCCGCGCGGCGCTCGGCCTTGATGACGTGATTATCGCGGGCCACAGCTGGGGCGGCACATTGGCGGCGGAATATGCTGTCAGGAACCCAGAAGGCCTGAAAGCCGCGATCCTGTCGAGCCCGCTGATTTCCACACGCCAATGGATCGCAGACAATCAGGAGTGGATTGACCAGTTACCGCCTGAGACGGCAGCAACCATCCGCAAGCATGAGGCTGAGGGCACTACCAACCATCCAGATTACCGCGCCGCGGAAGCCGCCTTTTATGCCCGCCACATGTGCCGCACCGAGGGCTGCCGCAACAGCCGCTACCGTGTGGACGGCCCGGATTGGAACCCAGTCATGTATGAAACCATGTGGGGGCCGACCGAATTTTTCGCGCCCGGCACACTGAAGGACTATGACATCAGCCCACAGCTAACCAAAGTGGATGTGCCTACATTGATGATTTGTGGCGAATATGATGAGGCAGCCCCGAAAAGCTGCCGCAAGTTTGCCGGGATGATCCCCAACGCCAAAGCGGTGATCGTTCCCGGTGCCGGGCACGCCACCATGGGCGACAATGAGGAGTTTTACATGATGGCGCTGCGGATTTTCCTGAAGGGCCTGAACGAGTAGCGCCTACGGGTGTCTGCGACGCGCTGCTTCAACGGACAGGCACAGGAGGTGGGCGAATTCGCCCTGCTCGTTCGCGAGCGGCAGCAGCACATTCTCCGTAATCACATGCTCCCGGCCGAACGGGATCAGCTCGAAAAGATAGAAAACCGGCGCCCGGCGCTCATATGCCAGCCGATAAACATCGCCGCGCCAATGCAGTTCAGGTGGGGTTTCTGACAAGGTTACACCGGTGAAATCCTGCTTGAGCATGTCTGAAACACCAGTGCCGAACAGACGAATTCTGAAATCCTTGCCACTGTCCAGCACATCCACGATATACACATTTGTCAGGAAAGATTTCATTTCAGGTGGTCGTATATCGGACTTCCGCGGCATGTCCCGACCGTCCAGCTTCGACAGCCATAGATCATGGATTTCCTTGGCAGACTTAAGGCGCGGCTCGCTCAGCTCCTCTGTCGGCTGACCAACCTCCCCGAAGGGGAAATTCCCGCTTATGTCCGGTTGCTTGCTCATGGCCCTTTCACCAAAACAGAGGCGCAGACAAGTTCCGAAAACTCGCCCTCCATATCGAGTGCCGGAAGGACGATATTTTCTGTGGTGACCGCAGGCCCGCCAGGCCGCCCCAGTTGGGACAAATACCCAACCGGCGCCCGTTCACGCACCACCGTGTCGTAGATGCGCCCGCGCCACTGAGTTTCCGGTACTGCGCTGATCAGGTGGCCCGTCATGTCGCGCCCCACCATCTGCGTCAGCGCCGTCCCAATCAGCCGCAACCGATAATCGGCACCGCCGTCGATGATGTCGACAATATAGAGATTGGGCAGGTAGGCCTTCATCCGCTCCGGCTTGAAATCGCTTTTGGACGGCATTTCCTGCTCGCCCTTGAGCTCCTTCCAAAGGTCGAAGAGTTCCCGGGTAAACTGTGATTGAGGCTCAGACAATTGCGTCAGGATCACCCCTTCAAGCCCTGTCGCATTCAAGTCAGCCATTGACAACATATAGCCCCACCTCATTTTCTTCCCGCCTCAAAGCTGACATGAAAGGCGCCCGCAGGCAACGATTTTACGGCAATTTCCCATACCTAAAATCTCCCCAAACACAAAAAAAGCGCCTCCACAAAGAGGCGCCTTTTCGCATTACTTTCAGTGTTTTAGCAGCTATTCGCCAAACACGCGCTTAAAGATCGTGTCAACATGCTTGGTGTGGTAGTCCATGTTGAAGAGCTCATCCAGCTCGGCTTCAGAAACCTTGCTTGTCACGGTCTCATCAGCCTTCAGAAGGTCAAGAAGCTGCAGTTCGCCGCGGCTGTCCCAAACCTTCATGGCATTCGCCTGCACCAGACGGTAGGCATCCTCACGGCTTACACCAGCCTGCGTCAGCTCAAGAAGCACGCGCTGGCTGTTCGGCAGACCGCCCATCTTGTTCATGTTATCCAGCATATTCTCTGGGTAAACCAACAGCTGGTCCATCACGTTCGTCAGGCGCGCGAGGGAGAAATCGAGCGCGACAGTCGCGTCCGGGCCGATATAACGCTCAACGGAGGAGTGGGAGATATCCCGCTCATGCCACAGTGCCACATTTTCCATCGCCGGGATCGCCATCGCGCGAATATAGCGCGCCTGGCCCGTGAGGTTCTCGGTCAGGATCGGGTTCTTCTTGTGCGGCATGGCCGACGAGCCCTTCTGGCCCTTGGAGAAATACTCCTGGGCTTCCAGGACTTCGGTGCGCTGCAGGTGGCGCACTTCAACAGCCAAGCGTTCGATACAGCTGGCGACAACGCCGAGCACCGCGAAATACATGGCGTGGCGGTCACGCGGGATCACCTGCGTGGAAACGGGCTCGACCTCAAGGCCCATCTTCTCAGCCACATATTCTTCAACGAACGGGTCGATGTTGGCAAACGTACCCACAGCACCGGAGATCGCACAGGTCGCCACTTCCTTGCGCGCCATTTTCATGCGCTCAAGACAGCGGTCAAACTCGGCGTAAGCTTGTGCCATCTTCAGGCCGAAGGTGACCGGCTCGGCGTGAATGCCGTGGCTACGGCCGATACACACAGTGTATTTGTGCTCTTCGGCGCGGCGCTTGAGGACAACCAGCAGCTTTTCAAGATCATCGATGATGATATCGGCAGCCTGTACCAGCTGAACGCTGAGGCACGTGTCGAGAACGTCGGATGAGGTCATGCCCTGGTGCACGAAACGCGCTTCGTCGCCCACATGTTCTGCAAGGTTCGTCAGGAAGGCGATCACGTCGTGCTTCACTTCGCGCTCGATCTCATCGATACGCGCAACCTCGAACTTGCCGCGCTCCCACACAGCCTTGGCGGCAGCTTCAGGAATACGGCCAAGCTTGGCGTTGGCATCACAGGCGTGGGCTTCGATCTCGAACCAGATACGGAACCGGTTTTCCGCTTCCCAAATGTCGGTCATTTGCTTGCGGGAATAACGAGGGATCATGGGGCGCGCTCCTCACGGGCAATGGGCTAAAACAAAATCTGCCGGTCACCTATCAGAAAGCACGGCTTATCGCAAGTTTCCTTGACACTTGGGCCATGCACACGGAGCATAGCTCCACCGCATTATTGGGGAGGGTTAGATGCGTTTCATAACAGCCATATTCTGCATTCTTGGTTTTGCCACCAATTCATCGGCGGAAAATATCCGAATTGAAAATGTCACAGTGATCTCTATGGATCACCCGACGGCCCAAGAGGGTGTTGTCGTTACCATTGTCGACGACCGCATCAGGCATATTGGGACCGCTGACAAAGCCCCTTCCCTGCATGGCGCGCCACGCATCATAGATGGCACAGGCAAATTCCTTATCCCTGGCCTCGCGGAAATGCATGGCCACCTGCCCGCCTCGGGCTGGGACAAGGACCGCACGGAAGACACGCTGTTCCTCTATCTGGCGGGCGGTGTCACCACCGTACGCGGCATGCTGGGGGACCCTGTGCAGTTTGACCTGCGCCAGAAAATTGAACTCGGCGAAATTGCTGGCCCAACACTTTATCTGGCGGCGCCCAGCCTGAATGGCCGCAGCGTCACATCAGTTGAGGAAGCCATCCAGAAGACCAAACAATATGCCGCCGCGGGATGGGACCTGCAAAAGCTGCATGGTGGCCTTTCCCTTGAAGAATATGATGCCATCGCCGCCACTGCGAATGCCCTTGGCTACCCGTTCGGCGGCCATGTGTCCGCCGACGTGGGGATCGAGCACAGTTTGGATGCCGGCCAGATCTCCATCGACCATATGGACGGCTACCTGCAGTGGCTTGGCGGCTATGAGCGCCCACTGACGGCGGAAGATATCCAGAAGGCAGTGGACAAAACACTCGCCTCCGGCGCCTGGGTCGTGCCCACACAGGCCCTGTTCAACACCTTTTATGCAGGTGCGGATGAAGACCCGACCCTGCCAGAAGATGAGGTCAGCGCCCTGCTTGCCCGTCCCGAGACCGCCTATGTGGACAAGGCCATGCTCGCGCGGTGGGAACAGACCGCCCGGTCAGTGCGCCGCAGTGCCATGGTGGTGGAAAATCGCCGGAAGCTCTTGAAAGCCTTTGCGGATGCGGGCGCCCATGTAGCCATGGGCAGCGACGCGCCCCAGACCTTCTCTGTGCCTGGCTTTTCCGTATGGCGGGAAATTGAAGAGATGGTCGCAGGTGGCATGAGCGCCGAACAGATTCTCCACGTCGGCACCAAAGCCGCTGGGGACTATCTGAAAGACAAAGACACGTTCGGTGTGATCAAGGCAGGCGCCCGCGCTGATCTGATCCTGCTGGACGCAGACCCACGCGCAGACATCATGAATATCACCAAGCAGGCAGGTGTGATGGCCGCAGGCCGCTGGTACAGCAGGGATGAGATTGACGCGCGGCTAAAGGAGATCGCAGCGCGCCACGGCAACTAATCGCCGTTCAGGACCGCGATAAAGTCACTGCGCCACTTTGAAATGGGGTTTCGGGCCAGGTTTGCATTCTGGAAGCAGGCATCGCCCGAAACTTCCTTGCCGATCCAGGCCGGGCGCTCGAAATACTCGTCCTTCGCCTGCAGTTCAATCTCTGCCAGCCATAGGCCCTCGTTCGGGCCCTTGAACACATCAACCGACCATATATGCTTGCCTGACTTGATGCTGTGGCGGGTTTTCCGCACCGGTTCCTCAAGCGCATTGTCGATCATGCTCAGAGCTTCGGCGTTCGAAAGCTTTCGCTCGATCTCCTGACGGGCAATGCCTTTGCCGATCTTGACCGTCATCACATAGCCGCCCTCATAGCGGCGCACGCGCAAGGATCGCCCTTCCCCACGCATAATGTACCACTGGGCAATCTCTTTCCCGTCCTTGAGGTCCAGAATACCGGGCCGCACCAGAAATTTACGCTCGATCTCAATCACGGTTTGATCTTGCCCGCCCGCAGGAAACAGATATGCAGGGCATTGGCATATCCTGGTGGAATATCGGCGATTTTCGCAATGCCCTTGGGACCTTTGAATTTAGCCCATCTGTGCTCGTCCGACAGCGTGATTTCAATATCCTTGGCTTTGTCCGGCAACTGGGCCGTGAATACCAGCACAAGCCGGTCGCCAAGCGTTGGATGATGCTTGACCCAACTGGAAACAAATTCGAAGGTCTTGGCCTTCAGACCGGCCTCTTCCTTCACCTCACGCTTCAGCGCTTTGAAAAGGTCTTCTCCGGTTTCCACCTTGCCGCCAGGCAGGTCAAAGAGGCCGCTGGACTTGCGCATTACCAGCGCCTTGCCGTTCGCGGACATAAGGACTACCTTTGCCGAAACCGGCAGGTCGTCCTCTAATTCCTTGCGAGTGGACTGTACTTGTTCCCAATACATCAAACTTCCTTAAACGGGGGCTTTCCGGCCATTCTCGTCGTGCCGGCGCCTACAATAACCCCAAATCCTTAAAACTTGCCTGCCCTGTTTTCCCGACAATGATATGGTCGTGAACCTTGATGCCAACGCGCCTGCAGGCGTCTGAAATTTCCTTCGTCATCTGAACATCCGCGTGGCTGGGTGCCGGGTCGCCCGACGGATGGTTATGAACAAGTATAAGGGCGCCGGCTTCAAGTTCAAGGCCACGACGGACAACTTCCCGCGTATAAACGGCCGTGCGGTCGATGGTACCGTCGCTCAAGACCTCATCAGCAATCAACGCATTCTTGCGGTCCAGGAACATGAGGCGGAACTGTTCACGCGGGATATTGCCCATGGCACCCTGCAAGTACCCCTGCACCGCCGCCCAGTTGCTCATCACAGGCTTGCCTGTGGCCTCAGCCCGGGTCAGGTGAAGCGCGGAAGCCTGCACAGCTTTAATGGCAGCAATCGCGGTCTCCCCCAGCCCCTTCATGGTACGCAGCTTGTCCACATCGGCACTCAGCACAGCTGCGTAACTTCCGAAACGGGCGATCAGGTCTTTGGCCAGAGGTTTAACATCGCGTCGGGGAATACCCAGAAACAGGATCAGCTCAAGAAGCTCATAGTCCGCAAGCGCGTCAGGTCCGCCCCTCAGGAAGCGTTCCCGAAGCCTGGCCCTGTGGCCCTTGACGTGATCCCTGTTGTCCGTTTCCCCCATCCGGCCCCTGTCTAATCCACGCCATCATAAGGCGGGCAAAACCAGCCTTTTGGCGACTTGGTGAAGACTTCATAGCCATCATCTGTGACGGCCAGTGTGTGCTCGAACTGCATCGACAGCGTTTTGTCGCGGGTTACCGCGGTCCAACCGTCCGCCAAAATCTTGGAGCCCGGCTTGCCAGCATTGACCATGGGTTCAATGGTGAAGAACATGCCAGGGCGCAGCTCAGGGCCCGTGCCCGGCTTGCCGAAATGCATCACGCTGGGTTCGTCATGGAACACCCGGCCGATACCGTGGCCGCAGAAATCCCGCACCACACTGTAGCGGTGGGCCTCAACGTGCGTCTGAATTGCATGACCAATATCGCCCAGGCGCGCACCTGGTTTCACGGCCTCGATACCCTTCCACAGCGCTTCGAACGTCACCTGACACAGGCGTTGAGGCAGCAGTTTTGGCTTACCCACAAAAAACATGCGGCTTGTGTCGCCGAACCAGCCGTCCAGAATCACCGTTACGTCGATGTTCAGGCTGTCGCCTTCCTTCAGCTTTTTCGGCCCCGGAATGCCGTGGCAGATGACGTGGTTGATCGAGGTGCAGATTGATTTCGGAAAACCGCGATAATTCAGCGGCGCCGGAATGGCGTTATTGTCCAGAATGAATTCGTGGCACAGTCGGTCCAGCTCTTCCGTGGTGATGCCCGCTTTCACGTGTGGCGTTATATAATCCAGCGTCCCGGCTGCCAGCTTGCCGGCCGCACGCATGCCCTCAAAGGCCTCAGGGCCGTGGATCTTGATTGCACCGGTGCGTGCTTCGGGCACATCAACCGCATCTACATAATTCATTGTCAAATTCCCGCTTCGATCACTGTCCTGACTTAGAAGCCAAGGGACATCGGGCGGTCCACCCGGATGCCGTCAGTCGACAGATCACAAACATAACACAAAGTTTCAACGCCCGCCTCAATGGCTTCCTTAAGCGTCGCCGCATAGGTGGGATCAATATCCGTCGCAGGCGCAAAAGACAAGCAATCACCGCGCTGTACAAGGTATAGCATCACGGCCCGGTGGCCTTCCGCCACCATATCCATCAGCTCACGAAGGTGCTTTGTGCCTCGCGCGGTCACCGCATCGGGGAATTGGGCATCATTCCCAACGCGCAATGTCACATTCTTCACTTCGACAAAACACTGGTTTGCTGCACCTGTCTTTTCTGACTCCTCCAGCAGTATATCGATCCGGCTGTTCTGGCCGTATTTCACTTCGCGCCTGAGGCTGGCATAGCCCGAAAGTTCCGGTATCACACCACCCAGGATGGCTTCTTCCGCCAGCTTGTTGGGGTGGCTGGTGTTGATACCCACCAGATGGCCGTCCACCTCCACCATTTCCCAGCGCCAGTCCAACTTGGCCTTGGGGTTGGTGTTGGGGGACAGGTAAACCCGGCTGCCGGGCTCCTTGCACCCCAGCATTGAGCCCGAGTTGGCGCAGTGCGCGACCACCACGCTGCCGTCCGGCAACTCCACGTCCGCCAGGAAACGCTTGTAGCGCTTGATCAGGCGGCCTTCTGTCAAAGCATTCTCGAAAATCATGCCAGCACCCTATCCAGTCCTATAAGCGCAATCAAGCGCCACTGTATTTTCACACCAATATGTCACGCATCCCCGGCCTGTCACAGAATAGTTGATGAAAGTGATGTTAAATTGTCGACAATATGATATTGAATATCCCGACAAAGTTATGAGTAATCCGTCAAACGAGGAAAACAGGGAGGGTACTCAGCATCATTTTTTATATCGATTTGCATAAATGCCACGCCCATTTGGTTGCTTATCTGCAACACTTTGACTTCTTGGTCAGTATTGTTGTGAAGCGACTGATGAAAAATCATTCTCATCAGGTCCAGCGTATGCAAACTAAGGCTTTGGACGCATTATCCAAATCAGATGCCCGGCACCGATGGCATCACGCGTTTCCCAAAGTTGCTTATAAAAAAGAAGCTGCGTACTTCGAATGAGGAAATTCACCATGAAAAACACTTGGTTCAACCATAGCGCATGCCTGATCGCGGGCTGTTCTGCGCTGGCGCTCTCCGTTGGCGCCAATGCCCAGAGCGCATCGAGCGACTTCGTGCTCGAAGAAATCGTCGTGACCGCCCAAAAGCGGGAACAGAGCCTCCAAGACGTTCCGATCTCTATCTCCGCGCTGAGCGGCGACAAGATCAACACGTTCGCCGCTGGCGGCGAAGACATTCGCCTGCTCTCAAGCCGCGTACCTGGCCTGAACGCTGAATCATCCAACGGTCGTGTAGCGCCACGCTTCTACATCCGCGGTCTCGGCAACACTGACTTCGACCTCGCAGCTTCCCAGCCGGTATCTGTTGTTGTCGACGAAGTTGTGCAGGAAAACGTAATCCTGAAAAGCTTCCCGCTTTTCGACGTGGAGCGCGTTGAAGTACTGCGTGGCCCACAAGGCACTCTGTTTGGTCGCAACACGCCAGCAGGCATCATCAAGTTCGACACACGCAAGCCAACCCAGGAAGCTGAAGGCTACCTGTCTGCAAGCTACGGCTCGTACGGCACAGGCTCGTTTGAATTCGCACAGGGTGGCGGCATCAGCGACAAACTGTCTGCCCGCGTATCCATGCTTTACAGCCGCCGTGATGACCATATCGACAATGCTTACCTTGGCGAAGACGATGCCCTTGGCGGCTTTGAAGAATTCGCCGGCCGTGCACAGGTCTTGTTTGAGCCAACTGACACCTTCAGCGCTCTGGGGAATATCCATTTCCGTAGCCTGACGGGCACAAGCTCGCTGTTCCGCGCGAACATCCTGACAACTGGCAGCAACGACATCAACGGCAACTTTGACCGTGATGAAGTTTACTTCGGTGATGACCATGGCAACCCACAGGAATATGACAGCTGGGGTGCATCTCTGAAGATGGTCAAAGACTTCGACAATGAAATGACCCTGACCTCCATCACTGCTTATGAGACCACCAACGGCTCCAGCCTTGGCGATATCGACGGCGGTAACCCGGATGGCCCAGGCTTCATTCCGTTCCAAAGCACGACCCAAGACCATATCGATGACCTGGACCAGATCACGCAGGAACTGCGCCTGTCCCAGCAAGCAAGCGATCAGCTCTTCTATCAGGTTGGCTTCTTCTTCTTCGATAGCGACTTCACTGTGCGCACTACGCCGTTCTTCGTGCCGGATTCGACTGTTCGTCACCAGAACACCACTTGGGCGCTCTTTGGTCAGGTCAGCTATGACGTAACAGCAGACACCACAATCACCGTGGGTATGCGTTACACCGACGACGAAAAGACAGCTGATGCTTATTCTGGCGCATTCGGCGCACAGCTTGACACTGTTGAGCTTGAAGGCGACCGCGTAAGCTGGGATGCAGCTGTCAACCACGTGCTGAATGACGATGTATCCATCTATGCCCGCGTAGCCTCCGGTTTCCGCGCGCCAACCATTCAGGGCCGTGACGTAGCCTTCTTCGGCGTACCAACCACCGCCAAGGAAGAAACCATCATGTCCTACGAGGCAGGCTTCAAGGCGACTCTCGCTGAGAACCGCCTGCGCTGGAATGGTGCTGTCTTCTACTATGACGTATCCGACCTGCAGGTAACTGCGGTTGGTGGTGCTACCAACAGCGTGCAACTCGTAAGCGTTGACGAAGTAATCGGCTACGGCTTTGAGACTGACATCGAGTGGCTGGCATCCGAGAACCTGACTATCACGGCAGGCCTTGGTTATGCCAACACCCAGATCAACGATACCGGCCTGCGCGTACCAACTTGTGGTTCCGGCCAGTGTACGCCGCTTGACCCGATCGATGACGACGGTTTCGCGATTGTTGACGGCAATCCGCTGCCACAGGCACCAGACTGGACTGTGAACTTCACGGCTGACTATCATCGCATGATGGGTGACGGCGAATTCTTCATCTTCGCTGACTATGCGCTTCAGGGCGACACCAACATGCTGCTCTATGATACAGCTGAGTTCTCCACCAGCGGCACGTTCGAACTGGGTGCCCGCATGGGTTACCGCTTCGGTGAAGAGCTGCAGCACGAAGTTTCCATCTTCGGCCGCAACATCACCAATGAAACGAACCTCAAGGGTGTGATCGACTTCAACAACAACACGGGCTTTGTGAACGCACCGCGCGTGTTCGGTATCGGTCTTTCCACTCGCTGGTAGGCAAGTCAAAATTCAATCGTTTGGGAACGGGGGCCTTTCGCCCCCGTTTTCTTTTGCCCATAAAAAAAACCCGGCGCTAGGCCGGGCTTTTGCATTCCAGAATGGTGCCTGCGTTATGGCACAAGCTTTACCGAATGGGCTCCATCAACCGGTAGCGCCACACCTGTTGTGAAGCTTGAAGCGGGGCTAGCCAGCATCAGCATCGGAGGCACCAGTTCCGCAAGCTCGCCCGCACGCCGGGCCGGCGTGGCCTTCAGCATCTGCAGGCCACGCTCCGTATTCAGGCCTTCCTCGTTGATCTCTGTAACAAAGAAGCCTGGGCACAAGGCGTTCACACGAATGCCGTAACGTTGCCACTCAAGCGCCATCGCGCGGGTCATCTGCACCACGCCTGCCTTACTGGTCGCATAGCTCAGATGCTGGTTGGAGACCCCGAGTCCCAGGATGGACGCGGTGTTGATAATGCTGCCCTTCAGGCCAGCGCTGATCATATGCTTGGCAGCAGTTTTGCCCACGCGCCACATGCCCTTGAGGTTGGTGTCCAGCATGTGGTCCCACTGCTCTTCGGTTTCCTCAAGCGCTGGCACCATGTGCCCAACACCTGCGTTCGCGCACACAACTGTGGGCGTGCCAAGTTGTTCGGCCGCGTCGGTGAATGCGGCTTCGACACTCGCCGCGTCTTTTACGTCCATCGACAGGGCAAGCGTCTTGCGACCGGTTTCCTTGGCGATCTCCTTGGCCAATTCTTCGATGCGGTCAACCCGGCGGGCGCACAGCACCACGTCAGCACCGGCCCGCGCCAGCGCCTGGGCAAACTCAGCACCAATGCCGGAAGACGCGCCAGCCACCAGGGCCACCTGGCCTTCAAGGCTGAAAAGACCGTTCAGATAATCATTGCTCATCATACTCTCCCTTAACCCGCGTTTTCGCGGTCATAATCGGCGAAGCTTTTACCGGCTTCGGCAAGTTCTTTCAGAAGCGGCGCAGGCTGCCACCAGCGCGGGCCGAATTTCTCCTGGAATTCCATAATTTTGGCGTAGACATTCTTCAGGCCGATTGTGTCGGCATAATGCATTGGTCCGCCACGGTAGCGCGGGAAGCCATAGCCGTTCACATAGACCACATCGATGTCGCTGGCGCGGTAAGCCTTGCCTTCGCCCAGAATTTTCGCACCTTCATTGATCAGCGCCATCATGCAACGCTCCACAATATCCTCAGCCGGGATTGGCTTGCGCTCGATACCCAGTTTGGCGCTTTCTTCTTCGATAACCTTCATGACCTCAGGATCAGGCTGTGGGGTGCGGTCGCCTTCGGCATACCTGTAGATGCCCTTGCCAACCTTCAGGCCTTTACGACCCTGCTCAACCAGCCGGTCGACCCAGTCATAGGCCTTGGTCTCGTAATTCTCGCGCCCCATGCCTTGGCGGTTCAGGTAGCCAATATCAACGCCCGCCATGTCGGACATGGTCATCGGCCCCATTGGCATGCCGAAATTATAGAGTGCCGCATCCACTTCTTCAGGCTTCGCGCCCTCGATTACCGCCAGCGACGCCTCGCGACCGTACGGCGACAGCATGCGGTTGCCAATGAAACCGTGGCACACGCCCGCAACCACACCCACCTTGCGGATGGCCTTCGCCAAATCCACACAGGTGGCCAGCACATCGTCAGCCGTTTTCTCAGCCCGAACGATTTCAAGAAGCCGCATCACATTGGCGGGGGAGAAGAAGTGCAGCCCGAGCACATCAGCAGGACGGCTGGTGGAGGCAGCGATTTCGTCGATATCAAGATAGGAGGTGTTCGATGCCAGGATCGCGCCAGGCTTGGCCACACGGTCCAGTTCGCCGAACACCTTCTTCTTGATCTCCATTGTCTCGAACACGGCCTCAATAATGAGGTCGCAATCCGACAAGTCATCATAGCTGAGCGTACCAGTGAATTGGCCCATCAGGCCTTCCACTTGCTCGGCTGTCAGCTTGCCCTTGGCGGCCGAACGCTCGTAATTCTTGCGCACAACGCCCAGGCCACGGTCCAGTGCCTCCTGCTGCACCTCAAGGATCGTCACAGGAATGCCCACATTGGCGAAATTCATGGCAATGCCGCCACCCATGGTACCGGCACCGATGATGCCTACACGCTTGATGTCGCGGCGCGGGGTTTCCTTGGTAATGCCCGGAATGCGGCTGACCTGGCGGTCGGCAAAGAACATATGCTGCAGGGCCTTGGCCTGCGGATTTTTCGCGCATTCCTGGAACAGTTCACGCTCGCGCTTCAGCCCTTCCGCCAGCGGCAGGGACACGGCTACTTCCACACACTGGATGCAGCGCTCTGGCGCGAAATAGCCGCGGGTTTGCTTGGCGACAGACTTGCGGACGCCAGCAAAAAACTCAGGCCCGAAGGCGTCCCCATCGATTTCAATCTCGCCGGTGCGGCGTGGCGGTTTTCCAACGGCTTTTTCTGCGGTGGCGATCGCGGCCTCAACCAAGTCACCGTCTGTTATCTCATCAATCACGCCCCACTTCAGTGCCTCGCGCGCCTTCACATGGCGACCGCTGAGGATCGCATCAATGGCGTTTGCAGGGCCAGCGATGCGCGGTAGGCGCTGGGTGCCCCCCGCGCCCGGCAGGATACCCAGATGCACTTCCGGCAGACCGATCTTGGCACTTTCCACGGCCACGCGGTAATGACAACTCAGTGCCACCTCAAGGCCACCACCCAGTGCGGTGCCATGGATAGCAGCAACAACGGGCTTTTCCATGGCTTCAATCTGGTTCACCACATCAGGCAGGTGGGGCTCCTTGGGTGGCGCGCCAAATTCGCGAATGTCTGCGCCAGCAATGAAGGTGCGGCCTGCACAGGCAATGACGATGGCATCAACGCCGTCGTCTCCGGCAAGTGCCGTCATCTGGTTTGCCAGCCCCTCGCGCACACTGTGCGACAGGGCGTTCACCGGCGGATTGTCCACCGTCAGCACCGCCACGCGGCCATGCATTGCTTTGGAAACTGTCGTCATTGCTTTTCCCCTTCAAATCCTCAAATTCTTATGTGCGTTCCAGCACCATCGCGATGCCCTGCCCCACGCCGATACACATGGTGGCAAGGCCGTAACGCGCCTTTTGCTCCGCCATTTCATGCGCGAGCGTCAGCGCAAGTCGGGCGCCGGACATTCCCAGCGGGTGGCCCAGCGCAATCGCACCCCCATTCGGGTTCACGTGTGCTGCATCGTCAGCAAGGCCAAGCCCGCGCAGGCATGCCAGCGATTGGGCGGCGAACGCTTCGTTAAGCTCAATTATGTCGATATCACTGAGTGCCAAGCCCAAACGTGACAATAATTTCTGTGTGGCGGGCACGGGCCCATAGCCCATGGTACGTGGCGGCACGCCTGCGCTGCACATACCAACCACCCGTGCCATGGGTGTCAGGCCATAGGTTTTCACCGCCTCTTCACCGGCAATCAGCAGGGCAGCCGCGCCGTCATTGGTGCCGGATGCATTGCCTGCCGTCACAGTGCCCCCTTCCCGGAACGGCGCGCGCAGGCCCGCCAGCGCTTCCATGGTGGTATTGCCGCGCGGGTGCTCGTCGTGCGCCACAACCAGCGGATCACCCTTGCGCTGTGGGATAGAAACCGGGGCAATCTCGCGCTCGAACCGGCCACTTTCCTGCGCGGCCTTGGCGCGCATTTGCGAGCGGTAGGCGAAGGCGTCCTGGTCCTCGCGGCTGATCCCCATGTCTTCAGCCAGGTTTTCTGCGGTTTCAGGCATGCTGTCGGTGCCGTATGCGGCCTTCAGGGCCTTGTTGACAAACCGCCAGCCAATGGTGGTGTCGTAAATCTCTGCGTTGCGGTCAAACGCGCTGGTGGCCTTGGCCATCACGAAAGGCGCGCGGGACATGCTTTCCACGCCGCCCGCGATCGCCAGATCGGCCTCACCGGCCATCACGGCCCGGGCAGCAAGCCCCGTGGCCTCCAGCCCTGAGCCACACAGCCTGTTCACGGTGGCAGCGGGCACATCCTGCGGCAGCCCGGCCAACAGCGCCGCCATACGGCCGACATTGCGGTTGTCTTCCCCCGCCTGGTTGGCGCAGCCGAAATAAAGATCATCCACGCGGGACCAGTCAACGCCATCGTTCCGTGCCATCAGCGCCTTGATGGGGTGTGCCGCCAGATCATCCGCCCGCACGGACGACAGCCCACCGCCATAACGCCCGATAGGGGTCCTGATACCGTCACAAATATAAGCCGTTTTCATCTGTAGCCCTCCGCCCAAAAACTGATCGAAAAATTATTTAAGACCTAAAGTAAATCCTGCAATTCAAATTACCAGCGTCAATTGCGGTTCATTTTGTCCGCGCTTCATTGCCTTTTTAATCGGCCGTATTAATTATAGATCAAAGACTGCATTCGACGAGGGGAAGGACCAAAAATGGCACTCGACCAGGAAACACTCGACCAACTGCTGGAAACTCTGCGCCGGTTCGTACTCGAGCGTCTGATCCCCCTTGAGCGCCAGGTGGCTGACACTGACCGCATCCCGGACGAAATTGTAGCCGAAATCAAAGAGCTTGGCTTGTTCGCGCTCACGATTCCTGAAGAATATGGCGGGCTGGCGCTGAATATGTGCGAGGAAATAGAGGTCGCCATGGTGATCGGCGAGGCCGCGCCTGCCTTCCGGTCCCTGTTCGGCACGAATGTGGGTATCGGCAGTCAGGCCATCGTACTGGACGGCACGCCTGAGCAGAAAGAGAAATACCTACCGAAGCTCGCGAGTGGCGATCTTGTGGGTTCCTTCTGCCTGACGGAACCCGAAGCCGGGTCGGATGCCGGAAGTCTGCGCACCAGCGCCGTTCGGGACGGCGACCATTTCGTCCTCAACGGCACCAAACGTTTCATCACCAACGCGCCCTACGCTGGCCTGTTCACTGTAATGGCGCGCACGGACGCGAATAGCAAAGACGCCCGCGGTGTCTCGGCCTTTCTGGTTGAAAAGGGCACACCCGGCCTGACCGTTGGTGCACCCGAGAAGAAAATGGGCCAGCAAGGCGCGCCGGTTGCCGACGTTATTTTCGATAATTGCCGCGTGCCCGCAGAGAATATCATCGGCGGGGTGGAGAACATGGGTTTCAAGACCGCCATGAAGGTCCTGGACAAGGGCCGCCTGCATATCTCTGCTGTGTGTGCGGGGCTCGCATCGCGGATGCTCGCGGACGCTGTGCGCTACACCAAGGAACGCACCCAATTCGGCAGCGCCATCGCAGACTTCCAGCTGATTCAGGCCATGATTGCCGACAGCGAAACTGAAATTTACGCCGCCAAATCCATGATCCGCGACGCGGCCGCTGCTCGCGACCGGGGCGAAAACACCAAGCGCAAGGCCTCCTGCGCCAAACTTTTCGCGTCCGAGATGGTGGGCCGCGTGGCAGACCGCGCCGTGCAAATGTATGGCGGCGCGGGTTATATCGCCGACTACGGCATCGAACAGCTCTACCGCGATGCGCGCCTGTTCCGGATTTACGAGGGCACAAGCCAAATCCAGCAGCTGATTATCGCCAAGGATGTGATCGCCAACACCGACTAGGCAGGCAAAATTTTATGGCTTGACCTTGGACCCTGCTCAAACCCTACCATAGGGCGCGAAAGCAAGTTCAAGGATACAACCATGACCAGTTGCCACGCGCACGATAGCCACGAGACACATGAAAACCATACGGCGCATGACCCCGTCTGCGGCATGACCGTCGACCCGGGCACGACAGCACACAAGAGCAGCCATGAGGGCGAGGACTATTTCTTCTGCAGCGGCCACTGCAAGAAGAAGTTCGACGCAGACCCTGAAGCATACATGGAAGGCGCGCCCGAGCCTGAGCCAATGCCTGAAGGCACGCTCTATACCTGCCCTATGCACCCGGAAATCGTTCAGGAAGGTCCCGGCAGCTGCCCCAAATGCGGCATGGCGCTGGAGCCTATGGGTGTCCCGACCGGCGATACGGGCCCTGACCCGGAATATATCGACTTCCGTCGGCGCTTCTGGATCGGTACAGTTTTCACGGTGCCGCTATTCATCTTGGCCATGGCCCCCTTCTTTGGCCTTGGCGCCATTCGTGAAGCAATTGGTGAGCGCACGGCTGCCTGGATCGAATTCTTCCTCGCGACCCCCGTGGTGCTGTGGAGCGGCTGGCCGTTTTTTGAGCGCGGTGTGCAGTCGGTCATCAACAAAAGCCTGAATATGTTCACTCTGATCGCCACCGGCACAGGGGCAGCCTATGCCTTCAGCACTGTAGCCGTGTTTGCCCCCGGCATTTTCCCCGCCGGTTTCCGGGGCGAGGACGGTCAGGTGCATGTCTATTTCGAGGCTGGTGCTGTGATTGTGGTCCTGGTGCTGCTTGGGCAACTGATGGAACTGGGCGCCCGCAACCGAACAGGTGCCGCAATTCGGGCTCTCCTCGACATGGCAGCCAAGACCGCGCGCGTCATCCGCGACGACGGCTCGGAAGAAGAAATCCCACTTGAAGATGTGGCGGTAGGTGACCGCCTGCGTGTCCGCCCCGGCGAAAAGGTACCGGTGGACGGCAGTGTGCTCGAAGGACGTTCATCTGTGGACGAATCCATGATCTCCGGCGAGCCAGTACCCGTTGAAAAATCCGAAGGTGACACGCTCACTGGTGCCACTATCAACGGAAACGGCAGCCTGATCATGAAAGCGGAACGGGTCGGCAAGGATACCATGCTGTCTCAGATCGTTGAGATGGTGGCGAACGCCCAAAGAAGCCGGGCCCCAATCCAGAAGTTGGCTGATGCGGTGGCAGGCAAATTCGTGCCTGCGGTGATTGCCGTTGCCATCGCCGCTTTCATCGGTTGGGCTGCCTGGGGCCCCTCACCCGCCTTTTCCTATGCGCTGATTGCTGCCGTTGCAGTGCTGATCATCGCTTGTCCTTGTGCGCTTGGCCTTGCCACGCCCATGTCGATCATGACCGCGACCGGACGCGGCGCAATGGCGGGGGTGCTGATCAAGAATGCGGAAGCGCTGGAACGATTTGCCAAAGTAGACATGCTGATTGTCGACAAGACAGGCACCCTCACTGTCGGGAAACCAGAGCTGACAGCTGTTTTACCAGCTGACGGCTTTGACGAGGACAGCGTGTTGATGCTGGCGGCAAGCCTTGAGCGCGGGTCAGAGCATCCGCTAGCGGACGCCATTGTGAACGCCGCAAAGGCCCGCAACGCAACACTGGAAGACGCGGTAGACTTCGAAGCCATTACCGGCAAGGGCGTGCGCGGCAAAGTGGCCGGCAAGGATGTGGCACTCGGGAACGCCAAGCTGATGGACGATATGGGCGTGAACGCGGGGGCGCTGTCGGCCGACGCAGACAGTCGTCGTGACAACGGCGAAACTGTGATGTTCGTTGTGGTTGACGGCAAGGCCGCCGGGCTTGTCTGCGTTGCAGACCCGGTCAAGGAAACAACGGCAGAGGCGCTAAAGGCACTTCATAAGGTTGGGCTGAAGGTAATCATGGCCACCGGCGACAACGCCCGCACGGCAAAGGCCGTGGCCGCACGCCTGGGTATCGACGACATCCGTGCCGATGTGCTGCCAGAAAATAAGGCGGCCCTGGTGAAAGAGCTTCAGGAAAAAGGCCACCGCGTAGCCATGGCCGGGGACGGCGTCAATGACGCACCGGCGCTTGCACAGGCAGATGTGGGCATTGCCATGGGTACAGGCGCCGATGTGGCGATCGAAAGCGCAGGCTTCACCCTGGTGAAAGGCGACCTCCTTGGCATTGTAAAGGCGCGCAAACTGGCGGTGGCCACAATGCGAAACATCAAACAGAATCTGTTCTTTGCGCTTGTCTATAACGCGGCGGGGGTGCCGATCGCAGCCGGCGTGCTGTATCCGTTCCTGGGCATCCTGATCTCACCCATGTTTGCAGCAGCGGCCATGAGCCTAAGTTCTGTCTCGGTGATCACCAATGCGCTTCGGCTAAGGAAGGTCTCTCTATAGCATCGACCGGTAAATATTTCGTAAGCAATTGAAAGAATTGCATTAATAGTCCGTCAACTTTCGTTTCTCATACTGGGTACAGGTGCCCAACTTAGGAGACGTAACGTGAACGACTTCGAAAAACAGATGAAGGACTACCGCCTGACCACGGCGCACATCTATTATTACCGGCCAGACTTTGAGCGGCTGCTGCAGGAATATGTCTGGCAGGAGCTGGACATCGCACCCCGCTTCCCGGTGCTTAGGAAATTCCTCGATTTCTGGGAAAAGAACCTGGACGGCAAACTGCACAGCGTGCGCGTGGCGTCGCTGGAGCTCATAAAGCCAGCGGAACTGAGAATGGCGGACACCATGATCATCCACTGACGTCGGGACAAAGTTGCAATTTTGTGATCACATTTTACAACGTTGATGATATATATTTCCCCATCAGACATTGAGGGAGGAAATAAATGTCTCGTTTTGTGATCGCATTTCTGGCAGGAGCCTGCCTTAGCGCGCCAACATTTGCTGGCGATGATATGACCAAGCATCCACAAAAGATGTCAAAGGCGGAAATCGCAGGCGAGATTTTCAAGGACAAGCGCCTCGTCGTCATGACGCATGAAGGCGAAGAGGGCCCCTACCAAACCGAAGACGTTGAAACATTTCTCTCGACCGACAAGAAGTTTGATAGCGGCATGTACCGGTCTGGCCCCGTTCGCATGACGCTGGAGCCCTACGGCGTGGACGAATTCATGTATTTTCTGGAAGGTGGTGTGACGCTGACATCCGACGATGGAACCGTCACCGAAATAAAGGCCGGAGACGCTGTCACCATCGGTAAGGAATGGCGCGGAACCTGGGATACCAAAGGGTACACCAAGATCTATGTGATCTATTCCCCTACCCCGATGGTGGGTGAAGAATAGCCGCTACATTAGGGTGCGTCGGCCACCAGCTGGCGCACCGGATAGCCCGCGAAGCTTTTGCATTCTTCAAGCACTGGCAGCGTATTGAGCTTCACCACGCCGATCTCGGCACTCAAAATCTCATCCGACAGGTTCCTGAGCTGTGCCATATCGCGGATCACGACGCGCAGCAGATAATCGAACGTGGCCCCCAGCATATAGGCGGACACGATCTCTTCCTTTGACGCGATGTAGGCGTCGAATTTCTTGAAATCGTCAGGAAAGTGGCTCTCCAGCGTGACTTCCATGAAGGCGGAAAGCACGGGCCCGATTTTATCCAGCGCCACATCAGCCCGGTAACTGGTGACATAGCCTTCTTCTTCAAGACGGCGGGTGCGGGTGAGGCACGCGCTTGGGGACAGGGCAACCTTATCGGCAAGTTCCTGATTGGTGATGCGGCCGTTTTCCTGCAGGCAGGCCAAAATATTCAGGTTGATCCGATCAAGCTTCATGCTGCGTTTTCTCCCGTGCTGGGTGGGCCTTTGCATCTTCCGCAGTTCATGCGGCCCCTGCCCCGATTTCCGCAATTAATGGGGCCGCAACCCCGAAGTTCCCTATTTCATTCTGGCGTGCCTATGGTTCCATGGAGCCAAGAAATTCAATATATGGTGAGCAAAATGCACGACATTGCCAGGCAAAGCCAGCAAAAGATTCATAAGCAGAAGATTCTTCACCCTGCGACATCAATATCCGCCCTGGAGGCCGATGGTCCCCGCAAAATTGCAGATGCACAAGGTATTCATGTAACCGACGCCGACGGCCATAAAGCCATAGACGGTATCGCCGGACTTTGGTGTGCCAACGTTGGCCACGGTCGCGCGGAAATTGCCGACGCCATGCGGGATGCGGCCCTGAAGCTGGATTATTTCCATACATTCGGGGGCCACACCAACGATATGCAGGAAGCCCTGGCAGATGAACTGATCGCGATGGCACCGGAAGGCCTGAGCCATGTGTTCTTCGGCTGCTCTGGATCTGACGCTAACGACACGCTGGTGAAAATCGCCTGGCAATATAACGCCATGCGAGGCAAACCGGAAAAGCGCAAGATCATCTCCCGCTGGCAAGCCTATCACGGCACGTCGATCTCCACCGCAAGCCTGACGGGGCTGAAAAGCTTCCACAAGGCGTTTGGTCTGCCGCTTGACTTCGTCAAGCATACGGACTTCCCGCACTTCTACAGCCAAGCTGAGGACGGTGAAGACGAAACCGCCTTCTCTGCCCGCCTGCTGTCCCGCCTGGAGCAACTGATAGAAGAGGAAGGCGCGGATACCATCGCCGCCTTCATTGGCGAACCCATCATGGGCGCCGGCGGCGTGGTGACACCACCTGAAGGCTACTGGCAAGGCATACAGGACATCTGCCGCCGCAACGATATCTTGATCATCGCCGACGAGGTGGTGTGCGGGTACGGGCGCACTGGGCACAATTTCGGCTCGGACCTTTACGGCATCAAGCCCGACATGATGGCCACAGCCAAAGGCCTGACAGCCGGCATTTTCCCCATGTCTGCGGCTTTCATCAGCCAGGAAATCCATGATGTCATGCGCACCGCTTCACGCGAACTAGGCGGCTTTTCCCACGGCTATACTTATAGCGGGCACCCTGTGGGCGCTGCCGTCGCGCTCAAGGTGCTTGAAATCATGAAGCGCGAACAGCTGGTCGAGAACGCAGCTACCACAGGCGCCTATTTCCATCAGCAACTGCGGGAGGCCTTTAAAGGCCACGCCCATGTAGGCGAAATACGGGGCGCAGGGCTTGTAGCCGCAATCCAACTGATGGCGGACGCGGACAGCAAAACATTCCTGGACCCCACCCGGAAGCTGGCCGCCAAAATTTCGGAGGAATGCTACCGACGCGGTCTGGTGATCCGTCCTTTGCCGACCATGAATTCACTGGCTCTGTCACCCCCTCTGACGCTTGCTCGCGGCGATGTTGACGACATTGTTGAGATCACCAAAGCTGGCATAGATGCCGTCATGGCGGCAGGCTCCTGAGCGCTGGACACAAAAAAGGCGGGCAAAAGCCCGCCTTTCTCCTGGCACCGAAGCGCCAAATTCTTTTGACCTACTCGAGACCTGCAACGTCTGCGTGGCTGAGCCCCAGCGCCTTGACAACGCCGTTGAAAAACTCAACTTCAAACGGGCTAACCTTACCGTCAGCCTTCAGAACCTCAGCGAGCGCCGTTACAATCGAACAACGCTCAGCCGCGTCAACCTTGCCAGCGAGCTTGGAAAGCACTTTTTCAAGCGACCCTTCCTTATAAAGCGCCGAGTTGGCAGCAACGCGGATATCTTTCTCGCTCACTTCTTCACCAACAGCATCCTTCAGGATGCGCTGGACAGTGGAAACTTCAAGACCGGCGACGTTGCTGTCAGCAGCGGTAGCGCGCGACAGGGTCATGAACAGAGCTTCCCGAATTGCCTCTTTTTTATCGGCTTCGCTCAACTCTTTCCCGCGAAACAGCCCCGTAATGGTTTCAAGCTGCATTAGCGACATACTACCCCTCCGTTTAAACCCTTAAGAAATTACGTTATTGCGATACCAACCCAAATCGGCAGGCGGGTCAAGTACCATCATGGAATTTTGGCAAATGCCCAACATCGCTGTCGGGCTGCCCTGAGACCTTTAGTGGAAACTCCGGCGCGTGAAAACAAAATACATAACGCTATGGGAAAATATATGCCCGTGTGACAAAATATATATCCCTAGGGTGAAAATCTGATACTAGTGACATCGTGGTTTTTTTGTTAACCAAGAATCAGAGTTTTTGAGTAAGCCCATAAAAATTAATGTGTTTTAGGAACACGAACAAGAATGACTTACACCTATGAATATCCCCATCCGGCGGTGACGACTGACATTGTCATCTTCACTGTACGGGACGCCAAACTGAACCTCCTGTTGATCAAACGGGGAATGGATCCGTTCAAGGGATCGTGGGCCCTGCCCGGCGGTTTTGTCCGTATGGATGAAAGTCTGGACGAATGTGCCAAACGGGAACTTGAGGAAGAAGCCGGCTTGTCCGATGTTTATCTTGAACAGCTTTGCACGTTCGGCAAGCCTGATCGCGATCCAAGGGAGCGCGTTATCAGCGTCGCCTACTATACCCTGACGCAGTCGGAAGGCATGGAACTTGCCGCTGGCACAGATGCCGAAGAAGCGCAGTGGTTCCCCATTGATGAACTGCCGTCCCTGGCGTTTGACCACCAGGAAATCATCCAGGTGGCACAGGGCCGACTATCTGCCAAAATGGAATATTCCACCATTGGCCTGCAGTTCATGCCGGACGAATTCACCTTGTCGCAGCTGCAGACGGTTTATGAGCAGGCAATTGGTCGCGAACTTGATAAACGGAATTTCAGAAAATGGATTCTGTCTCTCAACCTGATTGAGGAAACAGGTAAGAAATTTTCTCGCGGCGCCCATAGGCCCGCGATGCTTTACCGGATTATTGATCCCAAGAGCGTAAAGATTATCCGTTGATTTTGACTGGGGGGTCGAGGCGGCAACGCTTTTGAAGCGGAAATTTGACTGAACATACGACTTACACAGCCTTTGTGTCCTACAGCCACAAGGATGACAAATGGGCGCGCTGGCTCCTAAAAGCCCTTGAAGCCTATCGTGTGCCACGTCATCTGGTTGGAACAGAAGGCGGCAACGGCACGGTTCCGGCAAAACTGACACGCATCTTCCGGGACCGCGAAGAATTGGCAGCAGGGGCACATCTGGACGCCAAGATCCAGGAGGCCCTAGAACAAAGCCAGACACTTCTTGTGGTATGCTCTCCAAACGCTGTTCATTCCTATGGTGTCAACCAGGAAATTGAACTCTTCCGCCAGATGCGCGGTGACGAGCATATCTTCTATATCATCAAGGACGGTGAACCACATGCTGAGGCACGAGGGTTTGATCCTGATCTCGAGTGCTTTCCCAAAGCCCTTCTTGACCACAGCTTGGAGACAACAACAGCCTATGGTGTCCCGCTAGCCGCCGATGCGCGTGCAAAGGGCGATGGCAAGAAAATGGCGCTGCTCAAGGTCATCGCTGGCATCTTGGGAGTCAATCTGGATACCTTGGTACGGCGCGACCTCCAACGCCGGCAGCGAAGGCTTTGGGGATTTATGGTGGCGGCTACAGCTGGCATGATGCTAACGACAGCCCTGGCAACCCAAGCTTACCTGGCGTCAAAGACCGCAGAGGAAGCGCTGGAGCATGCCCAGAGACAGCAAGATGAAGCTGAAAGCCTGATTTCCTACATTGCTGATGACCTGGGCAGACAGCTATGGCGTCGAGGCCATGTGGACATACTGGAAGCCATGTCTTCGCGTATTCTGGATCACTATGACGGCCAGAACAGCCCCGATATGGGCCCGAAAGAAATCGCGCGCAAGGTGCGGGGGCTTGCCATGCTGGCCCGGTCCCAACTTTTTAAAGGCGATACGTCGGTCCTGGGGGACCGAATCGCCGAACTTCGCACCGTAACCCTTGAAGTAATGCAAAAGCATCCTGTCGATACTACTGTGCTGCAAACCCACCTCAATACATTGAAACTGCTCAGTGACATTCGCCTGACGGACGGACGGTATGAAGAAGCCCGAAGCCTGATCGAAGAGCGGATCTCGACAGCAGAACGCCTTTACAGCCTTGAGCCGGAAAGGCATCCCGATGACAGAATGGAAATTGGCAATGCCTTGATTGATCTTGCTTGGGTCTACGCACACCCGTTTCAGCGTACAGACGAAGCTTACGAGATGATCAAGAAAGGCCTGGCCATCAGAATTGCCGTTGGCCTGCTGCCAAGAAATGTCGATAGCTACTATCGGCTCCAAAATGTTGCTGGTGGATACCATCACCTGTCGTCGATCCAGGAGATAACAGAGCCGCTGGCCGTGTCGATCGCATCCCGACAAAAATGCCTGGACACCTATCTGGAACGGCAGCAGCTTTCGCCGAACCAGCTGATTTACCAGATGCTGCGCTTTCGCTTTCACAATGAAATGGCCGAGTTGCTTTTGCATGCCGGGCGCATACCCGAGGCAAAGGATTTTTTGAATAAAGGCCAGACCAACCTCAAGAAACTGTTGGAAAACGACCCGGAAAATTATCGATACCTGGTCATGGTGGGGCGGGCAGACCTTATCCGCGGCCAAATCCTGATGGTGGAAGGGGAATGGCAAAAGGCCCAGGCCGCTTTATCAAAAGCCTTGGACCTATTAGATGCACAACATAAAAATTCGGTGGAAACGCTCGACGCAACAAACTGGCTTATGACCGCTGAAACGCTGCATGCGCTGGCGCAGGCCAATCAGGGAAACCTGGCGGACGCCGAGACCTCATTGGTACAGGTTGAGGGTGACATCCACTCACTGCCGCAACGTTTTTTCCAATCAATTTTTGGCAGGAAGATGCTGTCCATCCATATGAATGCACAGGCTGAAATCGCCGCAATGCAGGGCAACACCGAGTTGGCCCGTTCGCTCCGGTTGCAACTGGTCGACAAACTGGGAGAGAGATGGCGACAGAGCCATCCAGTGGTGCGTTTTGAGCTGATGAAAGCCTATATCAAAACAGCAAACCAGGCCGCCGCTTTGGAAATTGCCAAGAACCTGAAGGCTATTGGCTTTGCGCGTACGGACTTCCTGAATGCAATCGCAGAACTGGATCAACACACGCAAAATCAGATTGCCTCTGCGGGCAAGTCATGACGCAGAGATGCTATTCAGCCTTTGTGTCCTATAGCCACAAGGATGATAAGTGGACCAAGTGGCTGCTCAGCGCCCTTGAAACCTATCGTGTGCCACGTCATTTGGTGGGAACAGAAGGCGGCAACGGCACGGTCCCTGCCAAACTGACACGCATCTTCCGGGACCGCGAAGAATTGGCCGCCGGAGCACACCTGGATGCCAATATCCAAGAGGCCCTGGAACAAAGCCAGACACTTCTTGTTGTATGCTCTCCCAACGCTGTCCATTCTTTGGGCGTCAACCAGGAGATCAAGCAATTCCGCAAAATGCGGGGCGATGACCATATCTTCTACATTATCAAGGACGGCGAACCCCATGCACGAGCGCGAGGGCTCGACCCAGACCTTGAGTGTTTCCCAAAAGCCCTTCTGGACCACCACCTGGAAACGGCAACATCCTATGGCGTGCCTTTGGCAGCAGACGCCCGCGCAAAAGGCGACGGCAAGAAAATGGCGCTACTGAAAGTCGTCGCAGGCATCCTGGGCGTTAACCTTGACAGCTTGGTACGGCGTGACCTGCAGCGTCGCCAATGGCGGCTATGGGGAGTCACTGCACTGGCGGCCACGGGTATGCTCTTAACCACCAGCCTGGCCGTTCAAACCTATTTTGCGACAAAACGGGCCGAGGACGCCCTTCTTCTTGCGCAACAGGAACAGGACGAGACCGAAAGCCTCATCCAATATATTTCGGAGAGCATCAATCGACGACTTTGGCGGCTCGGGGAAGCAGATTTGACGAAAAGTGTCACTGAGCGCATGATCGACCACTATGAAGGCCAAAACGGTCCATTCATGGGACCACAAGAAACCGCACGGAAAATCCGGTCAATGCGATCGCTGTTGCGGACCAATCTGGTACATGGCCAACACGTCAAGGTGATCGCACTTGTGGAAGAAACGGCGAAAACAACCCGGTCATTGTTAGAAGCATCTCCGGACGACCTGACACTGATCGATTCTCATGCGCAAGCCCTTCAAATACTCGCCACTTCATACGCGATGGCCGGAGAGTGTGAAAAAGCGAAGCAGGTTGCCGAGGAAAGGCTTTCTGTCGGGACCGCTATGCGCGCCAGAGATGATGCAGCCTTTTATATGCGCGCAAGCCTTGGGAACGCCTTAGTCGACCGCGGTTTCCTTAAGTTGAACTGCGAGCTGCAACCCAAAAGCGCCGTGCATGACTTCAACGCTGCCCTCGAAATCAGGCAGGAAATGGCCAATCAGATAGAAGAATGGATTGGCTCCTTGGCCGGTGGCTACAGATTCCTGGGGTTGGGATATGAAATGGCGGACACGCTTGAAGCCTCTATCAATGCCCACCAGCAATCTCAAGAGCTCTATGAACGATACATGACAATCAAGCCCGATGAAGTGTTGGTGGAATTCATCCGGCACAAGTTTGCTCTTGAGATGGCTGAAACCATGATTAATGCAGGCCAAATTGACGGAGCCATCAAGAAAATATCATTGGCGAAGAATGGCATAAGTGTCCTGACGGCCAAGTACCCTGACAATAGGCACTGGGCTGCCCATCTAATATTTTCAGACTATTTGCTGGGCACGGCTGCCTTCATCAACCAAGAGTATGAAACAGCTTTGCGATTATTCAGTACAAGCAGCAAGAGCTTGGAAAAGCTAATGGGCCAGTTGGATAAAAGCGTCGCCAATCTGAACGGGCTGTTTGGCTCAAAAATCTCCCTCGCAGCCACAAATCTCGCCATCCAGCGCACAGAAGAAGCCGAGAAGCTTCTCAATGAAGTGACTGTGGCGTTAGAGTCCAGCCCAGAAAGGTTCTTCAACTCTATCGCAGGGCGTAAGATGATGGCACACTACCACACCACGATCGCAGCCCTTCACCAGGAAAAAGGGGACCTAGGCCGTGCCCGTAAGGCCAATCAGGCAGTTATCACTGCCTATGGCAAACACAGAGACAATGTCCATCCCGCTGTTCGGTTTGCACTAATGAAAGCCTATATAGATCTTGGCCAAGCTGAAGTGGCGTCCGAGATTGCTGCGAACCTCAAGGGCATTGGGTTCAAGCGGGCTGATTTCGAGCGTGCCTTAACGGTCCTCTCGCAAATGGAAACTCGTTGACACTCTGACGCGGCTACTGTTTCCTCTGCCTGGTTCCGTCCTTCCTTTCGGAAGCAATACCATTAAGCTTGAATGAAAAAGCCCGCCAGAAGACGGGCTTTTGTCTGATTTCGGTGAAAGCGCTGGGACTAGCCAGATACTTTCAGAAGCTTCTTGCCAAGTTCCTGGCTGCGCTCCAGCACCATGTAGGAATCCATCAGGATCTCCATGGTGTTGAAAGTTTGTGCTTCCGCGGCCAGATCGGCTTCTGAGTCTGCGCCAGCTGCCGGGGCCACGCCTGAAAGTGCAGAGGCAGACATTTCCTCGATCTTGGCTTCAAATTCGCCCTGAACCTTTTCGAACACACGGCTGGTTTCGCGCGTGCCGGCATAAAGGGAAGCGAACTTCTCGTCAGCGCCGTCTTTGTCTACCAGACCCTGATGGCAGGCCTGAACTTCAGCGAATGCCGCCAGAACCGTGCGGAACATATCTGTTGTCGCAACGATTTGCTGGTCAGCGGACATTTCTGCGGCGCCGTCAATGGCTGGCAGGCCATCCTTGTAAGCGGCGATCGGTGCAAGGCAAGTGCCTTCATAAGAAACGGATGCAGTGTCACCGGCGAATGCGCCTGTCGACCCAACTGCAACCCCAATAACCAAAGCGGCCAAGCGGCCTTTACTGAACATCATGTTATCTCCCAACATTCCCATTACTATTCCAATTCGCCCCACGAAGCCAAGATTTTGCCTTAAATTTTAGTAAATTGCAATTTTACTTTGGTTAACCATATTTATGGCGAAATTCCCGCACGGAATCAGCGCCTGGGCTCCAGGCCACACCTGAAGCCCGATAGAAAACTATGCCGCCAGCTGTTCATCCTGGCCCATCATCAGATATTCAAAAGCCGCAAGTGAAGCCTTTGCGCCTTCGCCCATGGCGACGACAATCTGCTTGTAAGGCACCGTCGTCACATCACCACAGGCAAAAATCCCGCCTTCGGATGTTTCACCCTTCTCGTTGATAATCACCTCGCCATAAGGCGACAGGTCAACAACACCCTTGAGGAAGCCGCTGTTGGGAACAAGGCCAATCTGGATGAACACACCGGCACCGTCCCATTGCTTTGTCGCGCCGGACGCCCGGTCCTGATACTGAAGCCCTGTTACCTTGCCGCCAGAGGCAGAGATTTCCTTGGTCGCCGCGTTCTTGACGATGGTGATATTATCTCGCTTCATGGCTTGGTCCACCAGCACCTGGTCAGCTTTCAGGTCCGGCAGGAACTCAAATACCGTGACTGATTTCACGATACCCGCCAAATCCAGTGCGGCCTCAATACCCGAATTGCCGCCACCAATCACCGCCACGTCCTTGCCTTTGAAGAAAGGCCCGTCACAGTGCGGACAATAGGCCACGCCCTGCCCTACATTCTCGTCTTCGCCCTGCACGCCCAGCTTGCGCCACTGGGCACCGGTTGCGACAATCAAAGACCGTGTCCGGATCTGCTCACCAGACGTCAGGGTCAGCGTCTTGACCGGGCCTTTATCAACTTGCGCGACCCGCACGTGCTCCTTCAGCGTCACGTCATAGTCATTCAGGTGCGCCGTCAGGGCGCCAGAAAGCTCGGGCCCGGTGGTCTTGGAAACCGAAATCAGGTTTTCGATGCCCATGGTATCCTTGACCTGACCGCCGAAGCGTTCGGCAATCATAGTGACCTTCAGACCCTTGCGTGCCGCATAGATGGCGGCGCTTACACCCGCGGGGCCACCGCCCACAACGGTAACGTCCTGAAGCGGCAAAGCATTCTGTGGGCCTGGCTTGGTGTCCTTGATGCCCGGGTAAGCTTCCAGAAGCTTGCTCACAATCACAGATGTATCGATCTTGCCTGTGGCGAACGGCTTGCCGTTCAACAGCACCGTCGGCACGCCCTGGATATTATTCTCAGCCACCAGTTCAGGATACAGGCCGCCGTCGATCATCTCAGAACTGATGCAGTCGTTGATGGCCGCGAACTGGTTCAGTGACTGCACAACGTCCGGGCAGTTGTGGCAGCTGAGGCTGACATACACCTGGAAATCCAGCTTGTCTGTGATGCCCGCAATCATCGACCGCAGCGTGTCGTCCAGCTTGATCGGCGTGCCCGACAGATGCAGGATCGCCAGCACCAGCGAATTGAATTCATGCCCGCCTGGAATACCAGAAAAGCGCACGCCACTGTCGGCGCCACCCACTTCCAGCAGGAAGCTGATCGGGCTCCTGAGAGAGGCTGTATCCCGCTCCTCAAGCGACAGGCGGTCGGAAACAGACGCGATCATTGTCAGGAAGTCCCTGAGCTCCTGACGTTTTGCATGCTCGCCAGCTTGCAGCACAAAGGTGATGTCCTTCTGCATGTTCGCGGTATAGCCCTTGAGGGCATTCAGAATATCATTGGTCAGCATCGGTCATTTTCCTGTTCTGCCGGGGGTTCGCGGGAGTTTGGCGCGCCGCATCGAGGGAGGCTGCGACGCGCCACAAGCTTGGCTGGGATTAGATTTTGCCCACGAGGTCAAGGCTTGGGGTCAGCGTGCTTTGGCCTTCTTCCCAGGCAGCCGGGCACACTTCGCCGTCATTCGCAGCCACATACTGGGCAGCCTTCACTTTGCGCACCATGTCCTTGGCGGACCGGCCGATGCCCAGGTCGTGAATTTCAGCAACCTTGATGATGCCGTCAGGGTCAGCCAGGAAAGTGCCGCGCAGGGCCTGTGCTGCTTCTTCGATCATTACATCAAAGCCACGGGTCACTGCACCGGTCGGGTCACCGAGCATCGGAAACTTGATCTTGCCGATGGCATCGCTGCTGTCATGCCATGCCTTGTGACAGAAGTGCGTGTCGGTCGACACGGCGAAAACCTCAACACCCAGGCGCTGCAGCTCGTCATAGTGGTTAGCCATGTCTTCAAGCTCAGTCGGACACACGAAGGTGAAGTCTGCCGGGTAGAACAGGAAGATGGACCATTTGCCCTTCACGTCAGCATCGGTAACGGTTTTGAACTCGCCGTCATGGAAAGCTTCTACTTTGAATTCAGGAATGGATTTGTTGATCATCGCCATTGGATATCTCCTTAATAAAATTCTGCGCGCCGATAGCGGCTGTTGAAGGCACCATATCCAAGCGAGTTAAATCTATCCAATCGATTATTTTTGATTTAATAATCGTTTTCATTGATAATAATACCCTCCTGTCGTCAAGTCACGCCCCGCTCGACCTGAAGGCAGGGCGCCAGCGCTGGTGGAAAGCACTCTACCCATGCTATTATTTGCCTCGGCCGCCAACAGGGCTGGCAAGGGAGCAAAACCATGAGCAACGCCACCGAAATCGAAACCCGCGATGGCCCGGAACTTCTGAACCTGAAGCCGCCTGTGCAACGTGCCGCCTACAGCGACCGCACGGCCTGGCAAATGGCTATTCTGTCGGAACTGGCTTACGAGAAATTCGAAAAATCACCCTTTACCAACGTTATGGGGCTGGCTGAAGAGCTGGTGCAATCCACCAACGCCAAACAGGCGGCAAGAAAACTGCTGGAACTGCAGGATTATTTCCAGTCCCCCACCACGGACGGCGAGAAACGTCTGGCTAAGATCCTTGAAGCCGCGGGGTTCGAGCTTGTCGGCACCTTCTATAACCAGACACTGGATGTGCTCAAGAATACCGAAGGCTATGTGGCCAAATACATCGGCGGCAGCCGGACACCCTTTGCCGTACTGGTGATCCGCGGCACTACATCCCCACAGGACTGGATCAATAACGCGGACGCTGGGCTTGAGGAAATTGGTGGCGGACGCAAAGCGCACAAGGGTTTTCACCGTGCGTTCACCGATGCCCAGACGGATATTGAAAAGCTGCTGCGGAAGACCGAAGGCCTACCGCTTTATGTCACAGGCCATTCGCTGGGCGGCGCAGTGGCTGTGATGGCCACTTGGTATTTCGCCCGGGACACACTGGCTGCCTGCTACACCTTCGGCGCACCTCGCGTGGGCAACCACGCCTTCAATGACGGCTTCAAAACCCCCATCTACCGCACAGTCAACGCCTTTGATCCGGTACCATTGGTGCCCCCAGCAGGCTTAACGATCTCCTTCTTCAAGCTGGCAGCGAAAACAATGGCCAAAATCGTTCCTGGCGGTGGCTTGTTCGACATTGCTGCAAACTGGCTAACCAAGGTTCAAGGTTACCGACATGCGGGGGACCTAAGACACATGACGGCTGGCGAAATGGATGAAAATGGCCTTTACCCCACCGTCAAATATTATACTCAGTTCGGCGTGACCGACCGATTTATCCGGCTTTGGCATTCCATACAGGCCGGCCAGATGAAACGGCTGGATACCTATCACAATATGACAATCTATCGTCGCAAGCTGCGCTCCCGCGCGCTGAAGCGCGCTCCGAAATAAACAGCCGGCGGCCTGGGCTCAACTCTTCCGCGATAAGCCCTTGTGCAAAAAGCTGTGTTCACACTGCTTATAGTCATGCCCACGGAAGTGAGCCCTGAAGCCTGAACACCCCTTTATCAGAAAGCCTGACAAGCATTCCGTGCGGAAGGTCAACCCTCTGTCTTCAACGAGGTCGCGTTACTTTGTTTTCTATCGACTTTTTTGCAACACCCCAGCAAAGCAAGCGACTTAATCCCCTATTTTTTCATTAGTTTATTCGACAGGGCGTTAACTTCGCCTTATAAATTCATTTGTATTCAAACAAAAAGCCTCGTTATTGGTCCAATCGTATTGGAGTATCCGCGCTTGCGCCGGACCCGAGGCTACACCGCGTACGCGCATAAAATAACACTGGGAGACGCTCTGTGATACCTGCCAAGAAGGCCCTGAAGCTAAGCCTTTTGACCTCTGTGCCGATCATGGCCACTGCCACTGCCACCGTTGCAGAGGACGTGGACTTTAGTACGATCGAAGAAGTCGTGGTAACTGCTACCAAACGTGCTGCCAGCACACAGGACATTCCTGTTGCCGTGCAGGCAATGGGCATGACCGCGCTTGAACAAACCGATGTGGATGTCTTTACCGACTATCTGCTTCAACTGCCTGGCGTATCCGCTGGCGGTAGCGGCCCCGGCCAGGGAACCATCTACATCCGCGGCCTGGCCTCCACAACGCCGAACCTGACCACCGCTGGCGTAGCAGGTCTTGCACCAAACGTTGCCCTGTATCTTGACGAGCAGCCGGTAACTCAGGTGGGTCGTAACCTTGACGTTTACGCCGCTGACCTGAACCGGATTGAGGTTCTGCCGGGTTCGCAGGGCACGCTTTTCGGCGCCAGCTCGCAGGCCGGTACGATCCGCCTGATCACCAATAAGCCAGACACGCTTGAATTTCAGGCCAAAGTGTCGGGCGGTGTGTCCTTCACCAAGGGCGGCGAGATGAGCGAGAAGGTCGAGGCAATGATCAACTATCCGATCATTGACGACAAGCTCGCGGTTCGCGGTGTATTCTATGTGGATAACCAGGGCGGTTACATCGACAACGTACCCGGCACCATCACCGCCGCTGAAAGCGCGCGCTTCAAAGGCGCCGAACAGCGCCCCAACGGGACAACAACCAGCCCGGGCTTCCAGGCTGGCGCTGATATGTCTGACGTGACTTTCCTTGAAGCCAGCAACCTGGCACTGGTGGAAGACAATTTCAACGACGCGTCCTATACCGGCGCACGTGTCAGCATGCGTTACTATCCATCGCCGGACTGGGAAATCAACCTGGGCCACACTCGCCAGCGGATCGACAGCGAAGGGGTCTTCTTCTTTGATCCTGAACTGGATGACCCGGATGAACTGTCTGTCCAGCGCTTCTCGCCCGACGAAATCCGTGACGACTTTGACAACACAGCCCTGACCATCGAAGGCCGCATTGGCGCGCTTGAAGTGGTGTATGCCGGCGCCTACCTGAACCGCGACACAGACCAGACGGTGGACTATACCGACTATCTGTTCGTGGGCCAGTATCTGCCTTACTACATCTGTGACGCATCCGTGACCTATCCGGGCGACGCTGCACCGTCCGGCACCTGTCAGGCACCAAACCTTTATGTCGGGTCTGAAACCGAAACAGAGGTATGGACGCACGAACTGCGGTTCAACACCCCGGCTGAAAAGCGCGTACGGGCGACATTCGGTGGCTTCTACAGTGACCAGACGCTGATTGAGCGCAACGACTTCACCTACCCCGGTTCCCAGTTCGCGGAAAGCTTCACGCCAGGCGTGTTTGGCTGGCCGCAAAATGGCCCGCTGCCTGGCTCCAGCGTCAGCGACCCGAACCCGCGGCCTGTCGGTGTGATCTTCTTCAACGATATCACTCGCACAGACAAACAGGTCGGCCTGTTTGGTGAAGCCACCTTCGACGTGATCCCGGACACACTCTCTGTCACCGCCGGTGCGCGCTGGCATGATGTTGACGTTCGCCTGAAGGGCAGCGCCAACTCGTCCTTCTTCAACTTTGGCGGCGAAGACGTGAATGCCTTCGGCACCAACCTGGATACGCAGTTCGACGGTACCCAGGTGATCAACGGCGTACCGGTTCCAAAAGGTGCTGAAGCCAAAGGCTGGGTATTCAAAGGGAACGTGTCCTGGACACCGAACGAGAATACGCTCCTGTACTTCACTTATTCTGAAGGCTTCCGCCCTGGCCTGCCTAACCGCCCAGCGGGCGCAGGTGGCGGTGCTGTACCAGCCGTGGTCCGCACGGACGAAGTTACCAACTATGAACTGGGTTGGAAACTGGACCTTATGGACAATAGCCTCCGCTTCAACGGTAGCGCCTTCCTTGTCGACATTAAGGACCTGCAGACCACCATCTTCGACGCCACTGTGACAAACCTGTTCTTCTCGGATAACGCGGCTGACGCGCAGATCAAGGGGATCGAGGGTGACCTGCAGTGGGCTTCGCAGTCCATACCGGGGCTGACTGCCTTCGCAGCCTTCTCTTTCCTCGATACCGAGGTCAAGGAACTGGTCGGCGCCAGTGTGGCCATCGCACAACCGGGTGAAGACCTTTCCTACGCACCAAGCTTCCAGGGTAACCTGCGCGTGCGCTACGAATGGCTGATGGACAACGGCCTTGAAGCCCACATCCAGCCTTCACTTGCCTATTCCGCGTCGTCCTATTCGGACATCGTGCTGATCAACCGCGCCGAACAGGACAGCTACTTCCTGATGGGCATGGCATTCGGCGTACGCAAGGACAACTGGATGGTTGAAGTGTTTGGTGAGAACCTGACCGACGAGCGGGCACAACTGAACAACAACCTTGTGTTCGACCACGAGCGGATCACAACAAACCGCCCTCGTACATTCGGCGTCCGCTTCTCTGTCGACTATTAAATTCGGCTGAAAACCCAAAGAAATTCGAAGGCGCTCCACATTGGGGCGCCTTCGCTCTTCCCCCCTCGCCCCAAGCCGCTATAGTAGGCCCATCATGCAGGACAATTCCCAGATAGAAGCGCTCAAGCAAGCGCAGAAATTAATCTATGACGGCCGATTCACCGACGCTTTGACCAAGCTGAGCGCCGTGCTTGAAGCCGCGCCGGGGCATATCGATGCGCTCTATATGAGGGCCGTGTGCGAACGCTATGCTGGCCAGATGGATGCCGCACTCACTACCTTGAGCACCCTCAAGCAAGCCAGCCCTGAATTTGGCCGCGCGCTTCAGGAAGAAGGCCATCTGTACCGAACCCTTGGAAGGAATGATGAAGCCTTGGCGGCCTATCAACTTGCGTGCCGCGCCAACCCGGCACTTGTGGCCAGTTGGCAGGCGCAAGCCGAGTTGCTCGCTGCCGCCGGGCGGCAACAGGATGCCCATCAGGCCGCAGCACAGGCAGCCCGCCTGTCTGCCCTCCCGAAAGAGCTGCAGGCAGTTACCAATTTCATTTATGAAGACAAACTTCTGAAGGCCGAAAAGCTGTGCCGTGCGTTCCTGCGGCGCAACCCCAAGCATGCTGAAGGCATGCGCCTGCTGGCGGATATCGGCATCAGGTTCGGTGCACTGGAAGAAGCTGAGTTCCTATTGGAAAGCGCGCTGACGTTCGAACCCGCAAACGTGCAAGTACGGCTCGACTATATTGCTACCCTCAGGAAACGGCAGAAGTTCGACCAAGCGCTCAAGGAAGCGAAAGCGCTGCACGACAGCGATCCGGAAAACCCGATATTCCTGAGCCATTATGCCATCGAGAGCCTGCAGGCTGGCGATTATGGCACCGCACTTGAAACCTTCGACCGCATCCTGGAAAAACTGCCCAATGACGCCACAACATTGACGTCCAAAGGCCATGCGCTCAAGACCATCGGCCAGCAGGATGAAGCTGTTGCTGCCTACCGCGCAGCATTTAAGGCCCAGCCCGCACATGCAGATGCCTATTACGGGCTCGCAAACCTCAAGACCTACCGGTTCGAGGACGCTGAAATCAAAGCCATGGAACAGCAAGCCAGCACCGGCACCCTGCCGCTTGATGGCCGCATCCAACTCCATTTCGCGCTCGGCAAGGCGTACGAAGACCGGGAGGAGTACGACCGGTCCTTCGGCCACTATGAGGAAGGCAACGCGCTGAAGCGCCACCAGTGCCGCTATAAGGCCGACCAGATGGAGGAAGAACTCCAGACCCAGGCCGCAGTATGCACAGCCGAGCTGTTCGAGCACCACAGCGGTAGCGGCTGCCAGGCGCCTGACCCCATCTTCATTGTGGGCCTGCCGCGCGCAGGCTCGACGCTCCTGGAGCAGATCCTGGCCTCCCACAGCCAGGTTGACGGCACCATGGAACTGCCTAACATCCTGTCACTTGCGCACAAATTGAGGGCGCAGAAAAGTGTACAGGCGGAAGACGGCTACCCGAAAAGCCTGTGGCACATGAGCGCTGATGAACTTCGGGCCTTTGGGGAAAAATATATCGAGGACACGCGTATTCACCGCGGGGACGCACCCTTCTTTATCGACAAAATGCCAAACAACTTCCGCCACATCGGCCTTATTCAGTTGATCCTGCCGAACGCCAAGATCATTGATGCCCGCCGGGACCCGATGGCCTGCTGCTTCTCCGGTTTCAAGCAACTGTTCGCCGAAGGCCAGGAATTCACCTATGGCTTGACCGAAATTGGCCGCTATTACCGTGACTATGTGGCCTTGATGGACCATTGGGACAGCGTGCTGCCCGGGAAGGTACTGCGGGTGCAATATGAAGATGTGGTGGCTGACCTTGAAACCCAGGTACGGCGAATCCTCGACCATTGTGGCCTACCGTTCGAGGACGCGTGCCTCGAGTTCTTTAAGACCGACCGGTCTGTTCGCACTGCAAGTTCGGAACAAGTACGCCAGCCGATCAACACCAAAGGGCTTGAGCCCTGGCGCCCCTTTGACGCCCACCTGGCACCGCTCAGGGACGCGCTTGGCCCTCTTGTGGGTCAACAGGCATAAATAAGATATCCAACCAATGCCCTAATTGGGGTATGATGGGCACACCGGAAACAGCCGGAGAGCCAGATGCTCAAGATACTAAGCCTATCGCTTGCCCTCCTGATGGGGACCAGCACGCCCGCCTTGACCCGTGACGTGCCTTTGCCCGATGCCGTGCGCATGACAGCGACTGACTGGCCGCCTTTTGCCGGCAAGGACCTGCCAGACCAGGGCGCCTCCATCGCCCTCATCCGCGATGTCTTTGCACGAGCAGGCCTGCCCCTTGAGGTGAAATTCGCCGCATGGCAACGCAGCCTCACCACGGCACTGGCCGACGAAGGATTCGTAGCCACCGGCCCGGTTTATTATTCCAAGGACCGCGAGGATATCTGCCATTTCTCTGCCCCGATTGGCCAAAGCAAAGTCGGCTTTGTCCAGCGTAAGGACACACCGATCCGCTGGGAACAGCTCGAAGACCTCACAGGCGTGCGCATTGGTGCGGTGTCCGGTTACGTCAATGAAGCCGAATTTGACAAGATGGCCCATGACCAGACGCTTGATGTCAGCACCGTTCACAACGACGCACTCAATTTACGGCGCCTTGCCTTCGGCCGGATCGACCTGGCGGTAATTGACGAAGCAAATATGCGATATCTGCTGTCGTCCGACAAAAAGCTGGAGCCTTACCGCGAGCTTCTGGAGATGAACAGCCGGTATCTGATCACCAACGACCATCTGATCTGTTTCAAGAAATCCGATACAGGCGAAAAGCTGCGTGACCTTTTCAACGCGCATTATGACGCTGAAAAAGACGGCGGGCTTCTGAGCGCCAAGATTGATGAAATTAGCCGCTGGATGGCAGCGCGCAACCAAATGGATGCGCGCTAGCCCATGTCAATTGACTAAACCCTGGCGATATTCAGGAAGTGAACATGCTTGTCATACTGGCTGAGGATATCGTGGATCAGCTGGTCTTCTGAAAAGCCGTAAACATCATAATGCTGACTGCCTTCCAGCAGATGCACTTCTGCCCGGTAAAACCGCTTACTTTCCACGCCCTTGCCGATATAGGAAAAATCAGGCTGCAACAGAGGCCGCATCTCAACGCCATACAGGAAATCCGTCTCGCTGCCGTGCAGAATACGAATTTCAGTGCCACCGGCGCTAAGTTCCACTTTCGCCGCATGGTCGCTTTCGCTGATTTCCTTGGCCACTTTCTCAAGCGCAGGCCTCACCCGCGTCGCCATAAAGGCTTCGATTTCCGTGGCAGTAGGATAGCTGAGGATCGCATCCAGCCGCTGTTTCCAGGAGACACCCTGCCCCATCACCTGCACATCAGGCGCGACCCGCGCACCCATCTCCTTGGCTGCCTCCATCCTGAGGCCGCGCATCAAGCCCATACAGGCCAGAATAATCACAAAGGTAAAAGGAAGCGCGGTGGTAATCGTGGCTGTCTGCAAAGCACCAAGGCCACCCGTGACCATCAGAACTGCGGCCACAACACCTTCCGTGACGGCCCAGAACACGCGCGTCCAAATCGGTGGATTCAATTGCCCGCCTGACGTGATGGTATCGATCACCAGCGAGCCAGAGTCCGACGATGTGACAAAGAAGGTGATGATCAGAATAATGGCAATGAAGGACACAATGCTTGAACCCGGCAAGTGTTCCAGAAAGGCGAACAGTCCTAACGGCATATTCGTGCCCACCATCTCAGCGATACTGCCCTCGCCGGACAGCTCGAAGGAAAGCGCGCCGTTGCCGAAAGCCGTCATCCAGATGAACGTAAAGACGGACGGCACCAACAAGACGCCAAAGACGAATTCACGGATCGTGCGACCACGCGAAATACGGGCAATGAAGATGCCCACGAACGGCGACCAGCTGATCCACCAACCCCAATAGAACAGGGTCCAGCTCGCCATCCAGTCATGGTCGCCCGAATAGGCATTCAGCCGGAAGCTGCGGTCGATCACGGTACCCAGATAGAGGCCGATGTTCTGGACAAAGCTGTTGAAGAACAGAAGCGTCGGACCGGCTACGATAACAAACAACAGCAACAGGCCCGCCAGAATCATATTCAGCTCTGACAGCCGCTTGATTCCTGCATCAAGGCCAGAGACCACGGAAATGGTGGCACAGCCCGTGATGGCAGCAATCAGGATCACCTGCACTGTGCTGTTAAGTGGGATATCAAACAGATGATGAAGCCCGGCATTCACCTGCGACACGCCAATCCCCAGAGACGTAGCCACGCCAAACAGTGTGCCGATCACCGCCAGTGTATCGATGGTATGACCCAGCGGCCCGTGAATACGCTCCCCAATCAAGGGATAGAGCGCCGACCGGATGGTCAGCGGCAGATTGTGACGGAAGCTGAAATAAGCCAGCGAAAGCCCAACCACTGCATAGACCGCCCAGGCATTGACACCCCAGTGAAAGAAGGTCACCTGCATGGCTTCCTTGGCGGCCTCGATGGTCCGGGGGTCAGCGTCTGGCGGTGCCAGATAATGCATCAGCGGCTCGGCCACCCCGAAGAACAGAAGCCCAATGCCGATACCTGCCGAAAACAGCATGGCGAACCAGGAAATGAAGCTATAGTCAGGCCGAGAATGGTTCGGCCCAAGCCGGGTATTGCCGTGACGGCTGAAACCAAGATACAGGCAGAACACCAGGAATCCGCTGACCGCCAGCATATATACCCAGCCTGTGGTTCGTGCCACCCAGTCCTGAACAGCGCCAAATATGCCTTCCGCACTCTCTCCCGCGACAACAGCCGCCAGAACCAGAAGCCCGATCACGATGGCTGCCGGGAAAAACACGGGAGGGCAAATCCCCGCCCAGGAACCAGACCGGCCTTTTTCTTTCGTCGCGAACATCGGGGAACCACCTAAATAATTTGATTTCAAACATTATGACAAATTCGGCCCTTCCGGCCAAAACAAAAGAAAACAGCCACCTTTTTCAAGATGGCGTCAGCCTTTTCACGTCGGTACTCAGTCATAAACATTTGAACTCGATAGAACAACCCTTTCCCTTGCACCGTCCAACACCGATGGCCCCAGCCACAAGCCTTCCCCCATAGGGAACAGCCCACAAAAGAAAGGGGCGCGCAGAAGCACGCCCCAAAAGTCCTGCTGAGGAAACCGTCTAGAAGTTGGCGGTCAGCTTGGCATACAGGCTGCCACCACCCAGACCAGCAGGGTGATTAAGTGGATAAATGGCACCCAGGAACCCACCGTCGCGGCCAGTAAAGCCCGCTGTGGACCATTCGTCCGGGTAGGCATCAAAGAGGTTCTTCGCACCTACAGCCACCTGGAGCATTTCATTGATATCCCACGTAACCTGCGCATCCACGATGAACATGCCCGGCGTTACAACCGGCAGCGTGGCATCGTTAAAGAGGGATTCGTACGCTTCACCATAATGGTTCACACGAACAAGCCCCGTGAACTGGCCAACCGAGTGGCTGACAGTCAGGGTTGTGCGTGTGCTTGGCAGCGCATCTTCGATCTCCCGCTCACGACCATCACTGATGGTGGCGCCGCGGTCTGTTACCTTGGTGTCCGTATAGTTGAACGCCAGGGTGATGTTGGTGCGGCCATTGTCCCAATCGATCGGGTAGTTGGCCACGATATCAACGCCTGTGGTGTTGGTATCAAAGTCGTTCACGAAGAACTGCACCTGACTGATGGTTGCAGCTTCTGGGTTCCCGAGATCGATCAGTTCCTGCCGGCTGGCATCATCAATGGTTGCTGATGTCAGCGACACGCGGTCTTTTACGGTGATATCGAAGAAATCAACCGTCAGATCCACCGCACCCAGTTGAGCGGTGAAGCCAAGGCTGATGTTTTCAGCCTTCTCCGGGTCCAGCTGCCCACCACCGAAGAATTCGGCGATCGGGTCTGTACTGGCGATCACCAGCTGTTCGATCAGCTGACCGTTAGCAAAACCCGTCGAGGCCCGCTGCAGGTTCGACTGACCAAGCGTTGGTGCCCGGAAGCCGGTGCTGAAGGCACCCCGAATGGCGAAGGCATCAGTCACATTATAGCGCGCCGCGATCTTGCCGTTGAACGTATCGCCAAAGTCGGAGAAATCCTCATACCGGGCCGCCGCACTCATCAGGAAGCGGTCGGTGATATCGGCCTCAAGGTCCAGATAGATACTCTTACTGTTCCGCTTGAAGGTGCCAGCAACCTTGTCGCTGAACCCCTGGAAGCCGTTTGAACCCACTGAGAAGCCCTGGTCCACATAAGGGCCGGCCACATAGGATTCTTCCTGACCTTCTTCAATTTCGAACTGCTCGCGGTGATATTGGGCACCGAAGGCGATATTGAGGTCAGACGCGAAAGCATCCACCGCCACAGGAATAGAGAAATCCGCATTCATGACGGTTTCAGACTGGATCTGGCTGCCAAGCTCGAACGCGGTTGGCGTGTTCGGCCCAAGCGACGCATTCACCGTGTTGTAGATCTCATAAGCTACATCGTTCTTGCCGTGGTTGATGCTGATATCATAGCGGCCAGTCTCCAGCATGTCGCCGCGCACGCCCGCAGAGGCGCTATAGTCAACAACCTTGCCGCCAAAGCGTGGCGTAAAGCCGCCCGGGAACAGGGACTGGAAGGCAAAACAATTGCTGGGTGCCGAATTGATGAAGGCTTCGGCGTTGGCGAAGCTGTCTGTCGGCAGTGGGCCAACCGGGCAGCCGCCCGCACCTGTTGTATCAGCAAACAGCACGTTGCCATCAGCCGCAAAAACGCCGGACCGGTTTGTCGGATTCCGGTAGAAGAAGCTGCCGTCAACATCACGCGTAGCATAGTTACCGAAGGCGTAAAGTTCAGACATGCCCATCGGGATCGCTGAGTTAACGATGACCTTATAGTCATTCTTCACTTCTGGGGCACCCCAGACCACCACAGGGTCCTGGATCGGGAAGCCCGCATCCGCAAGCGCGGTGGCGCCGCTGTTGGTGCCCTCACCGTCCTGCACGCCACGGCTTGTGGGTTGGCCGTCTTTCACCTGGAAGGCGAGCGTTGCAAAGCCCGTGTCGCCAACATGCGTACCGAACGCGCCGGAAACTTCCCAAGTTTCACCATCGCCCTCATAGGCCTGCGAATATTGCGCTGTGATGCGCCGCACTTCCGGATCATCGATCAGCGCATAGTTCATCACACCCGCGATGGCATCAGACCCATACTGGGCTGCCGCACCATCACGCAGCACTTCAACCTGCTTGAGCGCAGCGCCGAAAAGTGGATTAACATCAACACCTTGTGCGCCACGGTTCACACCCGATACGAATTCACCCACAACCGCACCACGGTGACGGCGCTTGCCGTTCACCAACACCAGCGTATGGTCGGATGGCAGGGCCCGCAGGTTGACCGGGCGCACCAGTGTTGCCGCGTCACTGATCGGCTCGCGGTTGGCATTGAAGGACGGGATGCTGGAGGTCAGCACGTCCAGCATATCCGTGCTGCCGTGTGCGTTCAGGTCGTCGCCGCTCAGGACATCCACCGGCACGGCGGCATCCATCGCAGAGCGCGCGTCTGCCCGGCGCGAACCCAACACCGTAATTTCCTCAAATGCGAAATTCTCATTCGTGTCCGCAGATTGCTCCTGCGCATTGGCGCCACTGAGCGCTGTACTGGCCAGAAGGCATGACAGGAAGGCTGTTCTGGGGACACCCATCTGCCTGTTTGCTTTAGCTTTAAGTTTCATGGTCGGAACCCCTCCGTTTTAAAAAATCCGGCTTGCTCGCTTTTGCACCAAAGCTGGCGACAGCCGGCCACTTTCTCCCTGATAGGATTAATGAATTATAAGAAGGGGACCCCAGCATGTGTCGCTGTAATTGGGAAAAATCAGTTATTTTATCTAGCAAAACAAAAGATCAGCAGCACATTATGCTGCACCCTGTACTAGCCCTATACTTACCCATGATTTAGACGTACGACCCGCGAATTTTGGGATTATTTAATCTTGCTTTGATGGGCGGCTGCCCCCGGGGAATGGGAGGTCGTCGGGGGCAGCCTGTTCGAACCGGGACCCTATCGCTTACACAAAGGGGGATGAGTAACTGCGGTTTTGCACCGAATGGCGAGTGCCGCGGGCCCCGGTCCGAAAAGGCTATCGCTTAGCTGACCATCAGAATGGCAGGGTCGCCACCGCTGGCCATGATATTCACGGACAAGGTCTTTTCCGTCGCAAATTTATAGAGGTAGCGTGGCCCGCCGGCTTTATAGCCCGTACCCGAGAGGCCCTGCCCCCCGAACGGCTGGGAGCCAACAACCGCACCAACCATATTGCGGTTGATATAGGTGTTGCCCACAGGCGCTTTTTTGAACACCTCACGCCAGCGGCTTTCCATACGGGTATGGATGCCAAGTGTCAGGCCATAGCCGGTTGAAAAGGCTTCCTTCAGCTTTTCCTCAAGCTGGCTTTCTGCGTAGCGAACAATATGCAGGATCGGGCCGAATTGTTCTTCGCTCAGCTCCGTTATGCTGCCAATCTCGAAGAGGTGCGGTGCAATGAAAGTACCGTTCGCACAGTCGGCTGGCAGCTCCAGCGCATAATGGTTATCGCAGCTTCTGGCCATATGGTAGCAGTGCTCGCCCAGCTTGTCGGACGCCCGGCGGTCAATCACCGGCCCAACGTCCGTATCGATATCAGCGGGCGAGCCGATCTTCAGCGTATCCATCGCACCCTTGATCATATCGATGGCGGCATCGGCGATGTCTTCCTGCAGGTAAAGAACCCGCAGAGCTGAACAGCGCTGGCCCGCGCTTTTGAAGGCCGATTGCACCACATCGTCCGTGACTTGTTCGAGAAGCGCCGTGCTGTCGACAAACATCACGTTCTGGCCGCCGGTTTCGGCGATGAACGGCACAATCGGACCGGGCTTCATGGCCAGCACGTGGTTGATGGCGTGCGCCGTCTGGGTGCTGCCCGTGAAGGCCACACCACCCACCGCTGGATGCTGCACCAGTTCGCCACCCACGGCGCCGTCGCCCGGCAACAGCATGGCCACATCTTCCGGCACACCCGCCTTATGGAGCGTCCGGATCGCCCGGTCGGCGATAATCGGCGTTTGTTCTGCCGATTTGGCCAGAACCGTGTTCCCGGCCGCGAGAGCAGCCACCACCTGGCCAACAAAAATCGCCAGCGGGAAGTTCCAAGGGCTGATGCAAACAAACACGCCGCGGCCATGCAGGCCAATGGTGTTTTCCTCACCCGCCGGGCCAGGCAGGCTGACGTAATCGGTGAACTCGCGCTCAGCCTGACCCGCATAATAGCGGCAGAAATCTACGGCTTCACGCACTTCCGCCACGGCATCGGGGTAAGTTTTCCCGGCTTCACGCACCAGAATGGCAATCAGCGGGATCAGGTCAGCCTCCAGCATGTCAGCCGCCTTGTTCAAAAGCACAGCCCGCTTGGCACCGCCAAGACGGTCCCACGCTGGCTGGCTTTTCCGCGCCGCGTCAAAGGCAGCGCCAACCTCATCAGGCGTGGCATAACGCACAGTGCCGATAATTTCGGTGTTATCTGCCGGATTTGTCACTGGCCGGCCACCATCCTGGCCCGGGCGTACGCCAGGCACCAGCGGTCCTACATCGAAGCTTTCACCTGCACAGTCCTTGACTGCCTGGGTCAGTTCATCCAGCACGGCGGCTGACGTCAGGTCGAGCCCCATAGAGTTGTCACGAGACATGCCGAAAATCCTTTTTGGAAGAGGAATACTGGGGTGACGAAACTCGTTCAGCCCCCGCGTCACTTTGATTGGGTCCTGCACAACGTCGGCAGGCGGAATGGATTTGTCCATAAAGCGGTTCACAAAGGAACTGTTGGCACCATTCTCCAGAAGCCGCCGCACCAGATAGGCCAGCAGATCCTTGTGGCCGCCCACAGGCGCATACACCCGCACCGGCGGGCAGACTTCCTGCCCCTGGAAGGCGACATCATACACAAGCCGCCCCATGCCGTGCAGGCGCTGGAATTCAAAACCGCCCGCCTTGCCCATGGCCAGATAGGAAATGGCTGCAACCGTATGGGCGTTGTGGGTGGCGAACTGGCCAAACAGCCGGTCGCTGCGCTTCAGGATTTCCTGCGCGCACACAAGGTACGACAGGTCAGACGTGGCCTTGCGGGTGAAAACCGGGAAATCTTCCAGCCCCTGTTCCTGCGCGTGCTTGATTTCAGAATCCCAGTAGGCGCCCTTCACCAGCCGCACCATGAACTTCATGCCGACGTCACGACTGAGGGCATCCAGCCAGCTGATCACTGGCAATGCGCGCTTGCCGTAGGCCTGCAAGACAAGCCCGAAACCCTCCCAGTCCTGCTGCACCTCACCGCTTCTGACCACGCCTTCAAAAATATCGAGCGATAGTTCAAGCCGGTCCGCTTCCTCAGCATCAATACTCAGCTTCACACCAAGGAACGCTGCCACCGATGCAAGTTCAGTCACACGCGGCAGCAAGTCCCGCAGCAGTTCTTCGCGCTTGGTATATTCATAGCTGGGGTGCAGCGCCGAAAGTTTGATCGAGATACCCGACCTGTCATAAACGCTGTTGCCAGCGCCTTGTTCGCCCGCTGCCTGAATCGCAGCCATGTAGGCTTCGAAATAGCGGTCAGCATCCGCAAAAGTCCGCGCGGCTTCTCCCAGCATATCGAAAGAATAAAGCTGGTTAGGACCATAGAGCTTCTTGCCGCGCGAGATGGCTTCATCCATGGTCTCGCCCAGCACAAACTCCGCCCCCAACACCTTCATGGCCTGCATCATGGCGGCACGGATAACCGGCTCGCCCAGACGGTGGATCATGCGGCCCAATATGCGGTCAGGCGCCCCTTCTTCGGCTTTGCCCAGCGCAATCACCTGACCGGTCAGCCGAAGGCCCCAAGTTGAGGCATTGACGAAAAAGGAATCGGCATGGCCGATATGGGCCGCCCATTCACCCGGCGCGATCTTGTCGGCAATCAGGGCATCGCGGGTTTTCTTGTCCGGCACGCGCAGAAGCGCTTCGGCCAGGCACATGAGCGCGATGCCTTCCTGGTTCGACAAGCCATACTCCAGAAAGAAGGCATCCATCAGGGGCTGCACGTCTTTCTGTGTCCGGGCGTTTTCCACCACACGGCATGCGGCAGCTTCAATCTGCTCTGCGCCGTCGTCCGATATTTCACACTGGTCCAGCAGGCGCTGAACCAACACCTCTTCATCCAACAGTTTGCTGGATGCAATTTCATTCCTCAGGTTTTTGAGATCACACATGGCATACATCTTTCACCAACACTTCCCTGCCGATGATCGTAGGAAAGAAGGCGCAGCATGTGTGACCATAATTCAGGAAAAACAGTTATTTTATCTGCCCAAAAGCCAGGATTGCAGATTTTTATGCTGGCTTTGGAGTGCGCGCCAGCAAGCCCCCAAAGACAGGACTTTGCGCAGCAGTTCAGTTGGGCCCCAAAGTGCCCAGCCCCGGCTTGATTACCTGCAGCAGGTGTGTGTCCTTGACCTCTTCCATCACAAAGAAGCTTTGGGTATTGGCCACCTCCGGCATGATGGTCAGCTTCTCGCCCATGAAGCGACGGAATTCCGTCATGTCCTCGGTGCGGATTTTGAGCAGATAGTCAAATCCGCCACCAACCATGTAGCATTCGACGACCTCGTCGAACTTGGCGATCTTCTTTGCGAAACTGTCGAAGACATATTCAGTGGTCCGGTCAAGGCTGACCGTGATGAACGTGACAAAGGCACATTTCAGATGTTCTGGCGACAGAACAGCGTGATAGCCCTTGATATAGCCTTCGCGCTCAAGCCGCCTGACACGGTCAAGGCAAGGTGTTGGGCTAAGGTTGATTGCCTGCGAGAGCGCGGCGTTCGAGATACGCCCCTGCGCCTGCAGAATATCCAATATACGCTTGTCGATAGCATCCAGCTTCTTGGTCATGCTCTGGCCTCACACCCAACTATCATAACGGGTCATGCCAAAGGCCCCCAATTGGCATCACACGCGTCAAACCCTTCAACTTTGCGAACAATATCTTCCTTGCAGCAGAATATGTAACCATTTTTATCGAAAATGAGTTATTTCCTGTCGCGGTTTTCCTGCTTTTCAGCCATTTCTACTGGCCTTAACCCGAACACCATCAAGAAGCCCTGTTCGCAACTTTCCGTGGTGAGACGGTTTGCGCATCCATATTGAGAATATTTCTGTCGGAAATTTCTGACGCAGGCACTGGTTTGCGCACCGCAATCTCATGGGTGTTCTTTACCTCTTCCATGGAAAAATAGCTTTGGGTGCTGGCCAGTTCCGGCATACAGGACAGCTTCTGTGCCATGAAGCGCCGGAATTCCTGCATGTCTGCGGTCCGAACCTTGAGAATATAATCGAACTTGCCGCCGATCATATAACAGGACATGACCTCGTCGAACTTGGCAACCGACTTTGAGAAGCTCTGGAACGCTTCATCAGACGTATGGTGCAGGTTCACAGCCACCAGGGTGATGAAATTACTGTCCAGCAGTTCAGGGCACAGTTCGGCATGATAGCCCCGGATGTAACCCTCACGTTCCAGCCGCCTTACGCGGTCAAGACAAGGGGTGGGGCTGAGGTTGATCGCGGCCGAAAGTGCCGCGTTCGAAATGCGACCATCGCGCTGCAGGATTTCCAGGATGCGTTTATCAATGGCGTCCAGAGGTTTCATTACTCACTCTCCCAGGGTTAACCGGGCGCCTGTCGGCGACCGCACCTTCCCGTGCCTCAACGGCGGTAAAACCAGAACGGCGGGCATCCACCGCGTGAAAAAGCGTGGCGCCTGCCTCAAAATAGGGCGCTTTGATGCGCGAAAGTGGGTCGCTCATAGGTGATTGCACCGGCAGCGGCAGCGCGCCCTCGTCAACGGTGGCCACCCAATCTGCCAGCGCTTTGCCGAAAGCGGTTCCCGGCCCGATACCGCGCCCGCTGAAACCGTAAATGGCCAATCCCCGCTCACCCAGGCTTGTGATTTTGGGCAGATGATCACGCGACATGGCAATCCGGCCGGTCCAGGCGTGCTCAAAATCTGTTCCCGCAAGGCCAGGGAACAATTGCGCGACCTTGCGGCGGGCCCAGGCGCTGTGCGTGCCCCCGCCCATATTGTCCAGATCGCCCACGCCGCCAATCAGCAACCGACCAGCCGCATCCACCCGGAAGGACGTCATCACCAGTCCCGTGTCCCAGCAGCCTTCGCCGCGCGGCAGAATCCGGTTGCGCATGGACGCAGGTATAGGGGCTGTCGCCATCTGGAAGAAGCATACCGGCGTGTAGGGAAAATCATGGGCGCCCCACCGGCTGTAGGCGTTCGTCGCCTGAATGACCGTGTTTGCGGAAACCGAAGCCGTCGGCGTTCGAACCTCCCAACCGTTACCGGCGCGAGACAGCGCCACAGCGGGGCTCTGCTCATATACTCTGACGCCCAATTTTGTTGCCGCACGCGCCAATCCGGCAACGTAGGATTTCGGCTGGATGGTGCCGGCGCGCGGGTCAAAAAGCGCACCAGCATAGGCGCCTGTTCCCGTGCGGCGAGCTGTTTCATCCGCGTCAAGCAAGGATACAACTGCTCCGCGCTCGCGGCGCTGCCGGTAGCGGGACTCGAGATCCTTCATGCCACGTGCGCCAACGGCACAATGCAATGTTCCCTGCTGCACCGCATCACACGGGATGTCATATTTGTCGATGAGATCGAAGACCAGTTCGGGAGCATCTGCCAACACCTGATTAAGCTTGCGCCCAGGCTGTGCGCCCAGCTGCTTTTCCACGTCATCAGGCGGCAACCACAGACCTGAGTTCACCAGACCGACGCTTCGGCCGCTGCCGCCTGCGCCCACCTGCCCAGCCTCCAGAACACAGACGTCCGCGCCAGCTTCCGCCAGATGCAGTGCCGCAGAAAGACCGGTATAGCCGCCGCCGATGATCAAAACGTCGGCGGTTGTGCGCTCACAAAGTTCCGGCGCCGAAAACCCAATGGTTTCCGTTTCCTGCCAAAGGTTCTGTTCCACTGCCCTGGCCATTTCAACCATACTCCACGCACTCGACAGGGCCCAATGCAGGGTCGGATCGATACCTATCCTGCCTACTGACCAATCGCTTTAATTCTAAATCATCATACTTCCTGCTCACCCACATTCCCGTTAACTGCTAGAGCGGAAACCAGTCCAAAACGGCCACGCGCCCTATTTTTCAACAGTTAATGAGGATATACAGGCAATACCAATCCTTCTACTTTCCGGGATTTGACACCTCACCTTGGATATGTTCAAACAAATTGTCAGAATTTAATATGAGTAAATGGAATAATGGGCACCACACGATTTTATCCATCCATCGCCTCATTGCGGGCACTTGAGGCCTTTGAGCGGCTCGGCAGTGTCACCAAGGCGGCGGACGAACTGGCACTGACCCAAAGCGCAGTCAGCCGCCAGTTGCAGACGCTTGAAAACCACGTAAGCGTTTCCATGTTTGTGCGCGACGGCAAGCGAATAGCCCTAACCCCAGCAGCCCTCAACTATGCACGCGACATCAGAACAGCCCTGATGACGATCCAGAATGCGTCCATCCGGCTGAAGGCCAACCCGCAGGGCGGCAGCTTCAACCTGGCGATCCTGCCCTCCTTCAGCGTGCGCTGGCTGGCTCCCAAACTGCCTGATTTTGTCGCCAGGCATCCTGAGGTCACCTTAAACCTTGGGACAAACCTGGAGCCGTTCGATTTCGACACAGAGCCCTATCATGCTGCTATCCATTTCGGCGCGCCGGACTGGCCCGACGCCAACCATATGGAGCTGATGACGGAAACCGTTATTCCGGTAGCCGCGCCAGCCCTGCTGAAGCGGAACCCGACCACATCGGTTGCGGATATTATGGAACAGCCGTTGCTGCACATGAACTCACGCCCCAATGCGTGGGAAGCGTGGTTTCAGATGAATGGCACAGAGCCCACATTGCTGACAGGCCCCCTGTTCGACCAGTTCGCGACCATGACACAGGCCGCCGTGCACGGCTTGGGGTTTGCGCTGTTGCCGGAATATATTATCGAGCGTGAACTTGAAAAAGGCCTTCTGGAAAAGGCCGCGGACGTACCACCTGTCAGCCTGGGCAAATATTATCTAGTCTGGCCCAAGACGATGTCTGAATACCAGCCAACCATAACCTTCAAGAACTGGCTGAGCCGCTATGCGGCCAGCGGCCCTATCACGAGCGCCTAGTGGCTGTACCCGCTACTGTTCGCTGTATTCGATCTGGTGCCTGCTCCCACCACGCCGGAGTGCCAACGGCGGTTTTCAAACATCTGTTGCACGCTGAAAGCCCGCCAGTCGAAATAGGGAATATGGTCTGAAAGGCCTGCGCACCAGGTGCCGGAAAAGCCGCCCAATTGCACAACTGGCAGCTCCAGGTTATGGGCCGCCCGGACCTCCTGCATCACATTGCCGGCCCGGTGCGTATGCTTGCCCACCAGCACGATCAGGCCGTCAACGCGGGCGACGGCACTATTGAGGCTGGAAATGATCTCCGAATGACTATGGCAATAGTCCATCGAATGAGCCGCCACCATTGCACGCTCTTTGTCCTGCGCCAGCTGACGCATGAACTGACGATAGAGGCCACTATCGTGACAAAAATCATATGTCAGGAATATCTTACGCTCTGTCATGTCCCTCTCCTCTGCTTCCCGGCAGGGCGCTGCACAAACGAGCTTTTACGCGCCCCCTGCATTGATCAATGCTAGGAAAAGAAAGGCAGCATGTGGCACTGAATTTAGCGCTGAGGCATTATTTTATCCCGGAAAACAGATGTATTTTGGTTTTTTAGCCTGCCGGCCAACCGTGGGACGTACACAGAAAGTCCCGGAACGCACGGTTCCGAGGTTTGTTTTTGGTTTTGTGGGTAAGATTAGTCTCGTGGCTTTGCTCCTCGTCAGCTCCGCTAGGAACCTTTGGTAAAACAGACAGTTAGTCTGTTTTACCAGGAGCAAAGCCTGGACCCGCCCAACAAAGATTTAAGGCCGACCCCGTGGTGGGGATCGGCCTTAAATTTGGTTGCGGGGGCCCGCATCACCCGGTGGCAGCAACATCTTTTCCAATGCTTTGCGTAGTACTCCGAATTGCAGATTTATCCTGCGACCCTCATGGGGGTTACAAAACCTAAATTCATATGCCGTACTGCAAGGTTGTGGACCATCCGCCGGCGTTCAACCGCCGTGAGATTTATATCCATCGCAGCATAAACTGACCCACCGTGAAGTATCCTCAGCAACTGCGCATATAATATAGGACCCGCTACAGCCCCCACAAAGGGCGCTCCAACCGCTGTATTCGCCAGCTTCACCAGGCCACAAAGCTCCACTCCTCGGGAACTTAGCAATTTATAGCGCTCCGAGGCATCCTTGTCGCCGGAATGATCAACGGCCCAGATATCCCGAGCCTTCCTATTTGCGGGGAAACTGTGAAACCTAAGCGACCGAAAATCATCTTTCGTTCGCCCAATTCCCGCCTCCAAAACCAACGGAAAACCAGGGTGCTCTAATGCTTTGCGAGCCTTCGAGTTGTCCACGCAGCAAACAAGTACCGCCGGATCATCGGGTAGCCTCTTAAAACTACCGTCAAATCGCCGCTCAAGGATAGTTGTGCGGAATCCTGCGTCGTCTAACACCTGAGCCATAGCCCGCGTTTTTCTAACGCCGATCATCTCCACAGTTGACAGAATAGAGGTACTGATGGTGGAGCCTGTGACCTCGTCAAAATCCTGAAGGAGAACATGAACATCTGCTGGATTCTCATACGGCGACATTAGAATAGTCCAAAGGAATGCTTGGCCAAGATGGCCTAGCCCCAATAGCCACATATCAGCAGGTAGTGAAGCAAGGTTCGGTCCGACGGCGTCCTCAGAAAACCAGTCATGGATTCGTTCTGGCTCCCATAGCGACATGCCTGCAAGCCGCCTGCCCGCCGTCGGCTCATGACCCGACAAAAGGGCAAACCCCTCTGCCGCAGCCATTGCCCCACTCAGGACTGCCGCTGGCGCAATCGCCGGCTTCATCGAAATTGGCAGAGGTAAACTGGCCGGCGCAATCCCTCCAGACCAACCAGTAGCAACGGCCCGTATTGTACGATCATGATCTTGCTGTCTTCCTTCACCGAAAACTACCGCCGGAATTAGCGCATCGGGCTCAGCGGGAACTGCGCCCAATGCAATTACCGCGTCGCCCAAAGTTTGAAAACGGGGATATGGTATCTCCAGAGCCACATTCAGGTCGCCGCTGACGGTCACTCCACCCAGAGCAAAACGGCTGGCAGTATTGATGAAGGTCAGCAAAGCAACCTGGTTTGCCGCGCTATTGGTGCGATACTCTGCATGCAACCGATACTGTTGGAGCTTATGGTGCGATTCCTCGAATGAGGCTGCCTCATTCTGATCAAGGAACAGCTTTGCTGTCCGGTTCAAATTGTCGAGTTGATTGTTGAATTCATCGAGATTCATAATTCACCTCAAACAATACAGTGAGCCAATGAAGTTTCGGTGGAGGGCAAGTCGTCCAGTTTTTGGCGCCACAATACCCGTAGACACCGACTTTGGAAAAGTTGAACGGCGATTGGGCAAACTGTGGCAGGATTAGTGCGACATGTCCTTTCATCGAAATCATTGGGTGCTCCTTGTCGGACTTGCTTTGACCAGACCTGCCAGGATGCGTGTGAACGTCTGCGACCACCTGAAGACCGGTTTCGCGACAAACACGCCAAACCTCACTCGTCGCGCTACCTTTTAGGCGGACAATGCCGGTAGAGAGGGCGTCTGGATCGATGTCGTCATAATAGACGGCAAGGCATATCTGTTTTACATCGCCCTTATCTTTACCCAAGAGAAACGCCCCGCTTTCGTGGATACCGCGCCCACGTTTCTTAAGTTGACGGCATATGCACCACCAACGCCAAAGGGAGCATTTGATTAGTGTATCATTTGGCATAGTACCCTCGTCCGTTCAGAAGCCTGTGGATTTCAGAGAGGTACTGCACGAAAGTCCCAGCGGCATCCCATATAAGGTGTGGGTATTGCACTGGCCAATTCCCATGCCCCTCGCGCGAAATGCGGTCAAACGGATGGTAAAGTGCAGAACCGTTTTTCCAGCTCGGGTTGAAAACACTCAGGAAACCTGGGCTACCCTTGGGCCATTCTTCAGGTTTTGGAGCTTGGCTCCTCTCCAAGGACCATAGCCTGGCCGTTGGAGAGGCCTGCGGATATCCTGAGAGATCAAAACGAAACCCTAACTCCGTTTGATCCCGTGCCTTGACTGCAAAGACAGCACTCGGCCACGTCTTGGAAACCAAGCGCCATCTTTGGCGAGCCTCGCCTTCGAAGAATGCAACATGCCTGAGATCGCGTTCAAACTGTGCCTGATCCGGTGCCATTAGCTGGCTCCGTTAATTCTGTCAGTAGGCACAAGGTCGAATTCGATTTTACAATCGGGGCACCCCACAAGGCTACCGACATGTGTCGACGAGTCAGGTTTCTCATCCGTGCCTGAAATCTGCAGGCCCAGTTCGATCGCATCTTCATCACATATCCCAAATTCTTTTTCGACCCACTTTTGGATGCGAGCCAACGTCGCACCCGGACCAAAGTGATGCTCGACTTGGTGTCCGCTATAGTTGATCACAACAGACACATGCCTGCAGCGGTTACGATGGATGAACCGGGCGTGATGACCATGACAACCAATCTTGTGGTCAAAATCCAGCGGGTCGTCAGCATCTTCGTCAAAGAAGAGAATATCTTCCTCTTCATCAAGTAGCTTTTTCAAATCCGAAATTGTCGTATCGGGATCAAGCTGGCGATGGTCAACTTCCGACGCGCCACCACGCTTGATAAAGATATCTATCTTTTGCATTTCAATTACTCCGTTATTTTGACCGAACTCACCGGCCTCTATTTGGGTAATCCTGAAATGCTGGAAAAAACGTCCGGAGTTATTTTTCGTGACCTGTACCGGGACATGCAAAGAAATAAGGGCAGCGTATACAAACCCGCCTATCCGGCGTGGGGTGGAGATTCCCTGATTTCATATCCTCTAGCACTTGCCCTGCAAGCGATCTCGCCTTGTCGAGTGTTGTAGCTCTGGTATTGCGCTCTACAATTTTACGATCAGAAACATGCGCTATTTGAACAGTGGCGGAGGCCCCATAGGTTTCATGGGCAGCAATTTTCTTTAGACGGTCGGCATGATAGTCGCCAGACTTGCTACTGGACGAACCAGCTTCGATAAACCGAGCAATAGTTTGGCCTCCGCCAACTCTGACCAGAGGTGGATTGACCTTAAACTGTCCCCCAGGCAGATCGACAATCAACTCACTATCATGCTGATACTGAAATCCAGATGTTAGGTTTTGCAGGGAACTGATTTGACGACTTGCAAGCACGCGGTAATTCGCCTCAAGCGGATTCCCTACCGGTCCTCTTTTCGACCACATATCATTGGTGGCATCAGCCAGCGCTGCTTCGATGTCGCTTTGCGATAGTATTGACGGTAGACGGTCTATTACTCCATAGACGACGGAGGTTGTACGCAAGAACGGGCTCTCATGGCGTCGAGTTCGAATTCCCATGCCCCGTCGATAAACAATTTTCAACGGACACTGCTCGTAATCTCTCAAGTCTTGGGCAGACAGTGCCTCAATGGCCTCACAGGCAGGTTTAAGATCGGCGGCAGTGCTAGGTTTCTTAGACACTTCAACAAAGCGTTCCGGGCATTTAATGCGATCCAAAAATCGAGAGCGCGTCCGGGCGGTGGTGTTCACCCTGTTTGAGCGATAAAGGCGGAGATATTGCTCAGCACGAGAAATGGCAACGAAGAACTGACACTCCCTTTCTTCAAGGTATGAAGCGTTCAGTTCTTGTTCGTCATCGATGCCTGGAGGGATGGGCTTCTTGTCCGATCTAGCCTTTCCGGGAAACGTTTCTTGGTTCATATCCAAAATGTGAACCGCCTTAAACTCCAGCCCCTTCGCTCCATGAATTGTCATCAAACGCACAGCATCGACACCATCATCAACAGGCGCTTCTTTAAAGCCTTTATCCTCTTTCAAAATCATAATCGAGCGAACGCGCTCAAGAACACCAGAAGCGGTCAGCGGTCTTCCGAGAAGGTCCCGGTCTCTAATTACCTCAAACAGCCTAAGTATCGCTGCCTTGCTGAGGTTTGACGCCACGTCATCCTTAGCCGCAAGTGTTCGTAGATAGTCAGTCCTATCAAGCAACCACGTCAGGATCAGATCATAGGCATTGGATTCTTTTGAAAACCCGTCGATCTGGTGACGAAGAGCGCCAAGTGACTTCTTGCCGGAGTCAGAAATACCTTTCACTTGCGACAGGTCGGCCAGCAGTTCGATAAAAGGTTTTTCGGCTTCCTGCGAAGCTCTCAAGCAGTTTCGAATATCATCAGAACTGAGTTGCGTGCCTGCAATTTTTCCAATTCTCGCTAGGCCAGTCCCAACCGGCTCGGCGACGATAGAAAGTACGGACAGCAAATCACGTACTTCTTCCCGTTCGAAGAAGCTACCCAGGTGAACAGTAGGAATTCCGGCATTGGCCAATATTGAGGCAACTTCATCGAGACGGTCGTTCGTAGGGGAGAGAATAACCTGCTCTGATAATTTCACCCCTCCTTCAACAAAGGTCAGAATTTCAGCTGCAACGGCCACGCCAACGTCGCGGACGCTATCCGTCACAAGCGTGCAGGGCATATCCGAAGATTCTGGCCCCTGAGACACCGCATTGTAGGGCAAACTTTTATTATGCCCTGCCTTCATGTCCGCAGCGAAAGCCCGACAAGCGGCAACTACCGGCTCAGAAGAACGATAGTTGAAATCAAGGGGGCTTCTCGTGCTTCCAGGAAAGTCTTCCTCAAACAACGCCATATTGCGTGAAGAAGCACCTCTGAATCGATAGATAGATTGCCGTGCATCGCCAACCACCCACAAGCGGGAACCTTCACGAAAAAAGGCTTTCAGCATTTCCGCGCTTGCTCGGTTGACGTCCTGATACTCGTCAACCAACACTTCCTTATATCGTTCCGCCTCTAACCTTCGAATTTCATCATTTCGAGACATCAGTAACGTAGGCAGCATGACGAGATCGGCAAAATCGACCAAGCCATGATCGCGTTTTGCCTGTTCGTACACTTCATACACGCGCCCGGCTTCATCTGCACGCTCAGCGGCAATCTGATCAACACCAGTCGCCAACGCATCCAGCGCGAGTTGCTGAAATTTCGGGACTTCTACCAGTTCATCCTTTGCCCTTGAGATCGCATCCAGAATTTCGTCAAGTTGCGATGCAGGTGAACGAAGGTCGTGAAAGTGGTTCAGATCCATAATCGGGAGGCGGTCTACCAGCAGCTCAAGCGCCTCTGTTTTGCCAATGAGACGGGGACTTGGCGGCAATCCCAAGACATCATAGTGCCTCTTGATCAGTTCATAACCAAATGCATGGAAGGTTCCACTCCACAACTGCAAGGCCGCTTGTGGGTCCTTTTGGGCAATTCGACCCGAAAGCTCCGCGGCAGCCTTATTAGAAAAAGTGAGAGCTAGGATCTGGCTTGATGGAATCTTCTCGGACAGCAACCAGTTAACTCTCTTAACGAGCGTTCTCGTCTTTCCAGAGCCAGGCCCAGCCTCCAGCAAAAATGCCTGACCGCTTTGTTCAGCCGCTAGATCCTGACTCTTATCCTCGATTAGCGCCTTAAGTTCTTCAGTCGGCGCTTCCTTTTCAGTGTTCTTTTCAGGCGTTTCATTCGTCAGGAGCGCATCAACCAATTGCAGCCGGACGACAGCAGGATCAAGCGCCAGATGGTTTGCAATCTCACCCGCACTTAATCCTTGTGCCAAGAACAGATCGCGTGCGAGTTCTCGGGGGAGCAGAAATTCACGGGCAAAGACATTGGCCTGCAATTCCCGGCGCTCTCGTGGGCCGTATGCATTGGCACGGGCGAGCGCGCCTTCTTCTTGCATGGTGACATCAATAGAATCCGCTGCACAAGCGTGTTCAGATTGATGAACAACGATATGGCCGAACTCGTGGGAGAGTAATTCAGCCGTACGACCTACGCTGACATCGTTGCGAATGAGAATGCAGTCAAATACCGGTACATATTTAGCATCACTGCCATCAAGCTGCGTTTCGTCGGGGGAGACAAATTGTACGCTGATCCCCTTACCCTTCAGTGCTTCCTGAATGAGATCAAACGGACGCAGACTTTGATCCGGGCTTGCAGCTCTGCGGCTGGCCCTGGCAGCTTCTTTGACAAGTTGAAATGAGTCCAGCAGACTACTACCTCCCCTGCTCACTTAACTTGCGTGCGTCATCAAGCCATTCCTGCTTCAAGCGTTCGGGAACGGATGACCTTTCTAAAGCTTCTACGAAGTTCTCTTTCTGACGAGTTTTAGGTTTAGCTTTTGAGCTATACTCGGCCGGCATAACGCCGGCTGAGCCTGCAAGATATTGCTCAACGGCCAGAAACGAAGTCCCCCAAAGATCAGCCAAAAACTGGACAAAAGACTTAGGAAACGGAGCTTCCAACGTTCGCTGTGCCAGCTTCATAACAAATGCAAAATCACCCCCGAAGACAGGGACAAATTTTTTCCATACCGCCGGCTGCCTAAGGAATTCCGCACCATCTTGACTCTTTGTTTCCAACTGACGCTTATAAAGTTCATTCTGATATATGCTGTCCATTTTACTTTTAAGGTGACGGATATCGACAGAACGCTTCTCCGCCTCTTCTTCCAAACGCTGCTCCTCAATTTTTTCAGCGATCCTGGCAAGAAGTTTCGGCTGATCTGCAGTTTTGATCGAATGCATCGCCACAGCGACATTTTCAGCGGACACCCCTTGATCCAGAAGTTCGTCCACCAAGTTTTCTATTTTCAAATCAACGTTTTTCATGGTTCGCCACTTTCTCTTTGATCGGGTTAAGCTTTGACACGACGCTGTCCCGGAGCTCAAAGACTTTTGTGCGGGAAAAACCTGTAATACTGACCAGATCAATCGTCCCTTTTTTGCTGCATAAGGGTACACCTTTGTGAGACAGAATTGCGAAGAGGAGCTTTAGCTCGTCGTCAGTTAACTTCTTTCTGGCTATCGCTTTTAGCAAAACCTCATCCTCGAAGCTTTCCACATCACCAATATGTTCTCTCAATTCATCAGCTGATAACTTGACCCCATGACGATTAAGACCGGCGAGTTCTTCTGAAACAATTTCGTTCTCGTATCTATTTTTGATTTTTTTATAGGCATTGTTAGCTTTATTTTTAAGTGATCCAAAAAAATCCACTTCCCAATAGTCTATTGCATCTTGTCCCACCAAATCTCGGATAAACAAAGACACAGCATCGGTGATGATCTGATCACGAAATGATTCAGGAACTCCCGAAAATTTCTTGCCTAGGAATCTTAAGGCTCGCTCGTATGCGATACCGGCAAGAACATCACTCATCTGTTGCTTTCCTTCGACACGGAACCGGCGCACCAATCGCACCACAGCTTGGGCGGGAAAGGATCTGGCTTCAGCGCGGGCAATTAGTTCATCTTCGCTAAGCGAACTTGCCCACAGAAGGGCTTTTTCAACCTTCTGTGGGTGAACAAATCTAGATGCTTCGGATTTATCATCCATCTTTTAAAACTCCGGAATCAGTCGTGTCAGATTGTTAATCCGCCGCGCCCAGAAAAAACGTCCGGAAAAATCCAAAATAAAAATTACAAACTCAATACAATCAGACAAATCACCGTTAAGCGAATGAAAAAACATACCTATAGGCAACACGCTACAATCGAAAGCTTTACCAAGATCAACCCAAAATTACAACGATACGGATAACCCGAAAAAGGGCGCTTTCACCTTCCCATACGCACCATGGTCACCTCTCCTGCCCGGCGTCACGCTCGACCTCCAGTGCCTTGCGTGCCCGCTTGAACCCGTGATCGGTCGCCAGAAATGCCTCAAGCATGAAAGGTATGAGCTCAGCAACGCCCTCCTTGCGTCCATGTACGCGCTCATAGAGAATGGCATAATCGTCCAGCGCGGCCTTGAGGTCGGGGCTGGCGGTGAAGCTGATGCGTTTGACCTCACGATCAGGCAAGCGGTCGAGTTTGAGGGTCATGAACGGTCTCCATTGAAAGGCTTAATGGTCAGGTTCTCCGTGACGATGACGGTGAGCGGCCAACCGGGCCGCACCGTGAGTGTGGGTTTCATGCCAAGGGCACGGTCGACAACCCTGTCACCCGCATCGGACGTGCTCTCCTGCAGCAAACGCCTGAGGGCTGCGAGAGTGTCGCTTTCATCGTTCCCAAAAGTCAGTTCGCTGCCGACTCCGAGCAGGCTCGCGAGCGCGATGCCTTTCACCATCTCAAAACCATGATATTCGACATCATCCTCAACCCCGGCATATCCGGCACGGTCGGATGCCTTGAGCCCACCCAGGTCCAGCGAGGTGCCGTCCGGAAGGATCAATCGGTCCCAGACGAGCATCACCCGCCGGTCACCGAAAACAGCACCGCTGTCATACCGCCCGATCAGCCGCGCCCCTTGCGGGATCAGCAGATGCCGACCGGTAACGCTATCATAAACTGGCGAGGTGACCTGTGCCACCACCGGACCTGGCCGATCGGACTGAATGCCGGACACAAGGCTCGCCGAAATGACGGTGCCCGCGAACAGCTTATAGGTCGACAGCTCCGCCCTGCCCCCCGATCCCTGAGGTAGTCGTGGCTCTGCTGGAGTGGTACCTTCCACCTCATTATCGCCCGCCACACTCGTGCGCTTGAAAAACACCCCGGACTCCAGCGCCTGCTCGGCCCGTTTGGCGGCACGAATACGAGCCGCGCGATCAGCGTCCGCCACCGGGTCCGGCCGGAACGGCAAGCGGCCGTCCGCTTCTGCCTCTGCCTTGAGGATAGTGCCACCAAGGTCGCCCGGCAGCGGCGGTCCGAGTTGGATCACCGGCTCGGCATCCAGTTTGATATCGCTGTAGCGCGACGGCAGTTGATCGATGGCCTCGGGGGGCCGGGCCGTCTCAACCTCCAGGGGCGCAGACACCCGCTCCCTTGGCGGCTTCGGCGCCAGCGCTACCATCAGAAGCGAAAAGAGCGTGAGCATACCGCCGCCGACGGCGATCAACACTGCGCGTTTGCGCACCCGAAGTCCCCGCCTCAACGGAACCCGCAGCCGCAGGTTCTCTCGAGGATCGGGGCGATGTGGTTCGTCTTCCCGTTTCTGACTGAAGAGATCGTCACTCATTCTGCCCTCCCCTCGCGAATGATGCGCACGACCTGCTGCGGGTGTTCGCCAAACCTGAGTTCGGCGGCGCCAAACAACCGGTCGACAATATAAGTGCGCCCTCGCACCCGGTAATTGACGAGTGCGGCCTTGCCGTCCTCCCCAAGGATAAAGAGCGGCGGCGCGTCGCCCTGGTCGAGCCGGGTGGGGAACTGGATATAGACTTTGTGGGTATCATCGAACGCCCGAAGTGGTCGCCAGGGTGGGCTATCGCCCTCGATCCGGTAGCGGAAGCGCAAACGGTCGAGACTGACGCCGTTCGCCACCGTCACGTCCGCGGTCTCTGCTGCGGCCTTGTTACGGCGCTCAAGCGCCAGCAGCTCATCCTGCGGATAGGTCCAGGCGAGAGACGCCATCCAGGTCTTCTCGGTGCTCGTGAGCTCCAGATGGTAGCTGCGCCGGTCACTTATGACGATCAGATTGGTCTCGAGCCCCACCTTGACTGGCTTGACGAGAATATGCACCCGCGTGCTCACGCCTGTGCCACTCACCGTATCACCGATGACCCAGCGCAGGGTATCCCCGGCCGACACCGAGACCAGATGTTCGCCGACTTCGAGCATGATGGCACTCACCTGGCCAGGGGATGTGTACAGCCTGTAGAGCGCGCCCTCCATATAGGGATAGACCTGACGGGCATTGATATAGCCATCCCTGTCCGGCTCCATCAGCGCCTCTCCTCGCACGGTATCCGCCTCTACAAGGGGATTGCCAGCCGGTTTCGGCGCTGCGCCCACCGTCGTTGCGAGCAAAGGCTTGAGTTGGCCCGGCAGCGGCAGTGGCGTCGGCACAGAGACAATCTCGATCGGGCGCGGCAGCGCCGCCTCCCGCGTGGCCGGCACAAAATCCTCGCTGTCATAAAGAGGTTCCTCAATGCGCTTACCGGCACAGGCCGAAAGGGTCACGGAGAGAAGCGGTATCAGAATAAGGAGGGATGCTGTCGTATGTCGCATGGTGCGTTCCTTTATTTTTGGGGATCTGTGTTTTGGGGCTCTGCCGGATCGGGCGTAAAATCCCGGCTCCAGCTCAGGCTCGACACATAGATGCCGAGCGGGTTTTTACTGAGGGTGACCGCGTCCGTCGGCAGCTCGATCGTCACGCCAGCGAGCGCCCGGTGTAGGCTGGTGCTATCGAGACGGCCTTGCTGGTACCGCCTCTCCCGCCAGCGCACATCAAAGCTGTGCTTCGACGCCCGCACTACGCTCAAGACCTCCACATCGACACTCTCTTCGCCCACACGGGCAAAGGGGTCATGCGCGCGGGCATAGTCCCCAAGCGTGCGCGCTGCCGCACCGCGCGCGGTCTCATAGGCGCGGAGCCAGTTACGCCTGAGGACAATGGGGTCGGTCGGTTTGGCGCGCACATCCTCGATGAAGTGCGCAAGATGCCAGGCGATGGCCGCCTCCGAGGGTTCATAAGTGCCGTCCACAGGCATGACCCGATGCGGTGCCCCGAGCCGATCCAGCTCAACCACATAGGGCGTGACACTCGATCGCCCCGCCTGCCACAGGAGGCCGCCTGCCATCAGGCCAGCAAGGCCAAGGCATCCGAACGCCATCAGGCGCCAGTTCCGCGCCTGCACGCGGGACGTGCCCATGCGCTCATCCCAGACCTGGGCCGCTTTTTGGTACGGCGTTACCGGGTCGTCCGATTTGCCGTAAGACAGGGCCGTTCGTTTGAACATCAGTCCTCCTCCCTGAGTTTGGGGTTTTCACCATGACCGGGGCGGTCACCGTCCCGAACCGTGTGGGCTGTCACGCTCGCTCCTTCGCGCAGCCGCTGTTCGCGCTTTAGCTTTTCGGCCCAGGCCGGCGCATTCGGTCGACCTGCAGAGCTCAGTGAAGATGGTGGCATTTCAGCTTCAACGCCGTCACGACTGCCACCTGTCGCCTCATAAGCGGCGCGTTCACCTCGCCTGTAGGCATCGCACACGCCAGCCGTCATGCGGTTCATGCTGTTGCTGGCGGCTGACTTCAATCCGGCGCCGCCGGCTTTCAGGGCACCACCCATCCCGGCTCGCACCCCGGCGATACCGCTCTCGCCCGAAGTCGCCCGCGCGAGACCGTAAGCCGCCCGGGCACCACCGGCGGTGCTGGCTGCAGCTTTGGTCGCGGCCATCGCGCTACCGGCAAGAAGCTTGGCGCCGCCCACAGCCGCTCCGGCCACGGCCATGCCGCCGAGTGCTAGCCCCGCCGCCGACCCGACGGCCGCCCCGGCGCCGAGCTGCGGTGCGCCGGACACCAGCCCCGCCGCGACACCTGGGCCGAAGATGCCGAGCATGAACAGGCTGAGCGCGCCGAGGATCAAGGACGCGGCTTCGGCGAGCGTCACTTCTTCGCCCGCCAGCGGTGCGGTGAAGAGCGAAAACAGGGTCGAGCCGATGCCGACAATGGTCGCGAGCACCATCATCTTGATACCCGACGAGATCACATTGCCGAGCACCCGCTCGGCCAGGAAAGCGCTCTTGTTCCAAAGCGCAAAGGGGATGAGCACAAAACCCGCAAGGGTGGTGAGCTTATATTCAAGGATGGTGATGAAGAGCTGGATCGACAGGATGAAAAAGGCAAGGAGCACGATCACCCAGGCGAGCATCAGGATGACGATGGTGATGAAATTCTCGAAGAAGGCGATGGGCCCCAGAAGCTTGGCCACCTCGTCGAGAAGCGGCAGCGCCGCATCAAAGCCGGTGGCGGCAACAAATCCTGGCCGCATGAGATCGTGTGCTGTGATCCCCGTCCCGGTGGCCTTGAGCCCGAGGGCGGTGAAGCTTTCGAACACCACCCGCCCGAGCATGTCGAAATTGTCGATCAGGAAGGCAAAAGCGCCCACATAAAGCACTTTCTTTAGGAAAGCCGGGATAACCGCTTTGTCGTCAGCGAGCGCCCAGAAGAGCCCGGCAAGCGTGATATCGATCCCGATCAGGATCCGGGTCAGGGTCGCCACATCGCCTTTGAGCAGCCCGAAACCGCTGTCGATATAGGCCGTGAAGGTGGCAAGGAACCGGTCGATAATGCCGAGATCGTCCATGCCCTAATCCCGCGTGTAGGCCGTCTGGTCGCCAACAAACCGGCGATACCGGGCCTCGGCCGCCCCCTTCAAAGCGCCCGCTTGCGCCGCCTTGAGCGCCTCGGCACGCGCGGCCACGATGGTCACGCTCTGGAGCTGCATGATCTGCTTGGTCGCCAGCCCCAGAAGCTCGTTACCGGCCTGGGTCGCGGCCAAACCGCCGGGCGCCGCCGCACTTTCCGCCATCAAGCCTTCCAGCCGGGCGGTGTCACCGCCGAGCTCCGTCATCAGTCGCGCCTGGGCGCTGAGGCTCTCCCGGTAGCCCGCGCGCGCCACGTCAAGCGCCTCCCGTGTTCGCCGGTCAAGCTCACGAGACCCTGTACCCGCCGCATACTGGTTCGGGAACAGCCGGTCGAAGCTGGCCTCCAGCCGGCTGATTTCATAACTGAGCGCACTCGCCGCCATCATCAGCCGGCGGGTTTCATGAAGCGAGGCGGCGAGCTCGGGGCTCAGGCTGGTGCCAAGGGGCATCAGGTTCTGCGCCTGATGGCGCAGCATACGCGCTTCATTCTCGAGCTGGCGGATCTGGTTGTTGATCTGGCCCAAGGTGCGGGCGGCCGTCAGCAGGTTCTGGGCATGGTTTTTGGGATCATAGACAATCCCGCCGAAACCGAGCTGGGCCCGGGCGGCACCGTCCATGCCCGGCGGCATGCCTATGATCATGCCGATCATGATGACGGTGGTCGCCAGCCGACGACGCCAGCGCTGGCGACGGCTGCGGTTGCGGCGACGATCATGGCGACGATAATGAGGACCACGATGATCGGCATGATCACCATGACCTTCCTGAGACGGGTTACAGCCGCGACGATCATCGTCATCACCAGAGGGCCGTCTCGGTTTGAGGAAACAGGCAAAAAGACTGTCAGGATACATGGGGCGTCTCCGTGGGGTGCGAGGTTTCTGCGAGAAGGCCGGCGGCCCAGTCGAGCCCCTTGGCCCGGAACCAGCGCTCGGCAAAGGACCGACCTGTGGGGTCAGTAAGGAGCCGGTCGATCAACTGCTGATCGGCACTTGAGGCAGCACCTGCAACGGCAAGCGCCACCGGACCCATGTCGAGGTCGAACAGGCGGCAACCGAGGGGGCACTGCAAATAATAGTCGCGCTTGGGTGTCGCGGTAGCGATGATCCCGACCTGGCGCGGACTGAGACCGAAGGCCTCATAATGGGCAGCCTGCTGTGGCTCGCACGCGCGTTCGTTCGGCAGAAAGATGCGGGTCAGGCAGCTCTCAATGATCGCGGGCGCAATCGAGCTCTCCGCTATATCTGCGAGCCCCTGGGTCGCGAAGATGACACTGACATTCTTTTTCCGGAGCGTCTTGAGCCAGGCCCGGATACGGTCCGCAAAGACAGGGGTGTCCAGAAAGAGCCAGGCTTCATCAAGGATCAACAGGCTGGGCCGACCGTCAAAACCGTCCTCAAGCCGGTGAAACAGATAGGCAAGCGCGGGCCCAAGCGCACCCGGCACCGCCATTAGCGTCTCGGTCTCGAAACATTGCAGACCCTCAAGGGTGAGCGCCTCATGGTCCGCATCAAAGAGAGTGCCATAAGGTCCGCCTATCGTATAGGGCTTGACCGCTGCCCTGAGGGCCGCCCGGTCGAGAAGCGCCACCAGACCTGTGAGTGTGCGTTCAACTCTGGGGGCAGAGGCAAGGCTCCCGAGCGCGCTCCAGATCGCGTCCTTCTCGTCTGGCCCCGTGGGCACACCATTCTCCGCCAGAATATCAAGGAGCCAGTCGCGCGCGAACGCCCGCTCACCGCTTTCATCAATGCGGCGGAGCGGCTGGAAGGAGAGCGCGCCACCGAGCGCCAATCCATAATGCCTGCCGCCCATCATGAGAGTGGCGGCACGCGCGGAGCCACCCTTGTCGAAAAGGGTGATCCGGGCCCTTTTGTAGCGGCGGAACTGAAGCGCGATCATGGCGAGGAATACCGATTTACCTGCGCCCGTGGGACCAACAATCAGGGTGTGACCGACATCGCCCACATGCAGATTGAGGCGGAACGGCGTGCTCTTGTGGGTGCGGGCGCTGATGAGCGGCGGGCCGTCCAGATGTGAGTTCCGCTCTTCCCCCGCCCACACAGTAGAGAGCGGCATCATATGGTCGAGGTTGAGCGTGCTCAGCGGAACCCCGCGCACATGGGCATAAGCCTGGCCGGGCAGGCTCGAGAGCCACGCCTCGACGGCCCCGACAGTCTCATTGATTGTGGTAAAGCCCTGACCTTCGATCAAGCGGCGTAGAGCGCGCAGCTTCTCCTCGGCAAGTGCAGGCACCTCGTCCGAAACGACAATCGTCGCGCTAAAATAGCCGTAAGCGACAAGATCGGCCCCCAGAGCCTCCAGGGCCGCATCGCTGTCCGCCGTCTTGTTGAGCGCGTCACCATCGCCAAGCTGAGAGGCTTCATTTGTCAGCACTTCCTTCAGAAGCGCTGACACCGACTTGCGCTTGGCGAACCAGTGCCGCCGGGCGCGTCTCAGGATGCGTTCCGCGTCCACTTTATCGAGCGCGATGAAGCGGGTCATCCAGCGGTAGCTGAAGCCGAACTCATTGAGGGCGTCAAAAAGGCCGGGGGTGGTCGAACCGGGATAGCCCAGAACTGATAATATTTTCAGATGCTGCTCACCAAGCATCGGCGCAAGGCCGCCCGTCAGCGGCGTGTCCGCGAGAAGCGCGTCCAGATAAGCGGGGTTTTCCGGCACGCGGATATCCTGGTCGCGATCGCTGATGGTACGGTGCAGATAACTGAGGGTGGCTGTGTCGTCCAGCGGCGCCACCATCGGCATCAAGGATGACATCAGATCGATCGCCCGGTCGCTTTCCCTGACAAATCGGGCCACATGCGCGCCGTAGCCGCCCGTGGCCAGCCCCTCGCCTCCCGCTTCCATAAAGAGCTTGCCGGTGCGCTGAACCGCGTCTTCAGGCGGCAACCAGAGGAGCGTGAAGACAAAGTCGCTCTCATGGAGCGCGCTCGCTGTCTCATAGGCCGCCTGCCGCTCGGCATCGACAAGCCTTGAGACCGGGTCGGGGAAGCGGCTTTTGGGATAGGACCCCGCCGGCAAACGCGCTGCCTCGAAAAACAGCGCCCAGCCTGAGCCGAAGCGCCTGAGCATATTGTTCATGCGCGCAGTCGCAGCAACCAACGCCTCGGCGCTCACGCTCTCGAGATCGGGCCCGCGGTAACGCACCGAGCGCTGCAGGCTTCCATCCTTGTTGAGTATGATGCCGGGGGCGACCAGAAAACCCCAGGGCAGATAATCGGCGAGCCGGTCTGGATGCTTGCGGTATTCCCTCAGATCTAACATGTGAAGGCTCCCGGCAGCCGCAAATGCCGCGCGAGCACCGCGAGAAAGGCCGGGTCGCGGCGGGTAAGCAGCACCGCCGCCGTCTGACCCGCGCCCCACACCAGTAGCCCCGCCAGCCAGAGCTGCAGTCCAAGGCCGAGCGCGGCGGCTATCGTGCCGACAGCGATGGTGACGGCGCGCGGCGCGCCCGCGAGCAGGATCGGCTCGGTGAGCGACCGGTGGAGCGGCACCTCGAAGCCTTCGACCTTTGCGACTTCCCCCGTCATCCCACCAGCGCTCCGCCGCCGAAGGAGAAAAAGGCCAGGAAGAAACTGGTGGCGGCAAATGCGATCGAGAGGCCGAAGACGATCTGGATAAGCCGGCGGAAACCGCCAGAGGTTTCACCAAAGGCGAGCGTGAGCCCGGTCACCGTGATAATGATCACCGCAACGATGCGCGCGACCGGCCCCTCGATCGAGGCCAGGATCGCCTCAAGCGGCCCCTCCCACGGCATGCCCGATCCGGCGGCATAGGCGGCCCGGGACACAAGGGCCGTGAGGACGAGTGGTAGCAACAGGTGTGTTGCCCACCGAGTGGTGATGAAGATTCGGCAAGGTCTCATGATAGGTCTCCAGTCTTGGGGTTGGGATTGGGATGTCTTATGGGGGCGAGCACATAGTCGCCCGACGCATCGAGGCCGAGCGTCTCGATGCTCCTGAGCCGGCGCGCGGGGCCACGGCCTTCGATGAAAACCACAAGGTCGATGGCTTCAGTGATCAGGGATTTCGGGACGGTGCGGGCAACCTCGAGCACAAGCTGCTCGAGCCTGAGGAGGGCTGCAGGGCCTGAGTTGGCATGCAGGCTCGCGATCCCTCCGGGATGGCCGGTGTTCCAGGCCTTGAGCATGTCGAGCGCCTCGCCGCCCCGGACCTCGCCCACAATGATCCGGTCAGGCCGCAGTCTCAGGGTGCTGCGGAGCAAATGCCGCATATCGGTCGTCGGTGGGCGAGCAAGGAGCCGCACGCAGTCCTCGGCCCTGCAATCGAGCTCGCGTGTATCCTCGATGATCACCAGCCGGTCGCCGGCGTCCGCCATCTCATCGAGAAGCGCGTTCAGGAGGGTGGTCTTGCCCGATCCGGTACCGCCCGCCACCAGGATGGTATGGCGGGCTCGTACGGCGACCCTTAGCGCTTCTGCTTCCTCTGCCGCCATGATGCCAGCCGCCACATAGTCCGCAAGCGTATAGACCCGGCCCGCCGGTTTGCGCATCACGATCACCGGTGCCGTCACCACAGGCAGCAGCAGGCCCTCAAAGCGCAAGCCGCCTATCGGCAGATGAGCGGACAGGATGGGACTACCCGCATGGACCTCAAGGCCTTCAAGGCTGGCGGTCAACCGGATCAGCCGCTCACACCGGTCGCGCGGCACATGCATGCCGGTATCACAGATGCCGTCACCATGCCGCTCAATGCGCAGCCGGCCATCGGCATTGATCATAAGTTCGGTCACAAGCGGGTCATCGAGCCAGCGCAGAAGCTCCTGCCCCATTGCCGTCCTCAGCATGGCGGCAAAACGGTCCGGCAGCGCGGTTGGTTCAGTCATGGATACCCTCCCCGTTCTCGGCCGTCCGGCCCGCTCGCAGTTCAGCTGTCAAGCGCGCGATCACCGTGCGGTTGGTAGCCAGCCGGCGCGCGAGCCGCTCGAGAAAATAGTCAAACCGCTCTCGCCCGAGCGCCCGTGCCGCCTCCTGGTCAGGACCGGCGACCGTCGGAGTCACGGTCAGGTAAAACTGGATATGAAGCGCGAGGGTCTCGGCGATGATGGTCTGGTCGCGCTCGAGCCGGTCCAGGTGGCGGCTCAACCGGTCGAGCCGACGCACCAGCACGCCACCGTCTTCTGCCTCGCGGCTCCGCTCGAAAAACCGGGTGAGCGCGGCCTCGATGATCGCAGCCTTGGTAACACCTGGCTTGCGGGCGGCAAGACAGACCCGGTCATGGAGATCATGGCTGACATGGATATTGAGACGGGGTTTCACGGGCGATCTCCTCAAAAGTTCGGCAGGAGGTCGTCGGGACCACGGTGGTCCGCGTCACCCCGGTTGACGGCATGGGCGCGTTTGACACTCTCCTCGGGGGCGCTCCCCACGGGCGCCACCGGGTCGCCAGCGTCGGCAAAATCATCGTCGAACAGACCGGCATCGGGTCTGTCGAACAGGTCTGGTGCATGGACCGGTTCCTCCCGAAGCTCTGGGCCCCGTTTGAGGCTCTCGCCGCCGTCGTCCCCGCCCACGAGCGATGCCCAGCTCTTCTTGAGCCGTACGTGAACCCCGCGGACCTGGCCGACCCAATCGTGCGAACGCGCGGCCGGCAGAGCCGATGCGGGATGCGCTTTCGGCGGCGCGATAACCCGAGCGGCAAGCGCCGACTCTTCAAAGTAGCGAAGCTTTTGCGCCCGAATGGGCGGCAAGCCAGAGATCATGACGATCTCTTCGCGCAAGGGCAGTTGCATCACCTCGCCCGGCGTCATGAGCTGGCGCGCCGTCTCCTGACGCGAAACCATGACATGGGCGAGCCAGGGCGCGAGCCGGTGCCCGGCATAGTTTTTCTGAGCCCGGAGCTCGGTGGCGGTGCCGAGCGCGTCCGAGAGGCGCCGGGCGGTACGCTCGTCATTGGTGGCGAAGGCGATCCGGACCGGACAATTATCGAGGATCGAACTATTCTCGCCGTAGGCCTTGGCGATCTGGTTCAGGGACTGGGCGATCAAGAAGGCGCGAATGCCGTAGCCGGCCATGAAGGCGAGCGCGCTCTCGAAGAAATCCAACCGCCCGAGAGCGGGGAACTCATCCAGCATCATCAGGAGCCGAGGCTGGTGCGCGCCACCGGGGAGCGGAAGGGTCTCAGTCAGGCGGCGACCGATCTGGTTGAGGATCAGGCGCACGAGCGGTTTGGTGCGCGAGATATCGGACGGCGGGATCACCAGATAGAGCGACAGCGGTTTGTCGCCTTCCTTCAGGTCGTCAATGCGAAAATCCGACCGGCTGGTCGCCCGCGCCACCGTGGGGTCGCGGTAGAGACCGAGGAAAGACATGGCGGTCGACAGCACGCCCGAGCGCTCATTCTCGGACTTGTTGAGGAGCTCGCGTGCGGCCTGCGCCACCACCGGATGCACCTTGGGCGCCTTGTCGGTCCCCAGGTGATTGGTGCTCATCATGACCTTAAGCGTGCGCTCGAATGGGCGCGCCGGGTCCGAGAGGAAGGCGGCCACCGCCGAAAGGGTTTTGTCCTTCTCGGCATAAAGCACATGGAGGATCACGCCGACAAGCAGCGCGTGGCTGGTTTTCTCCCAGTGATTGCGCCGTTCGAGCGCCCCTTCGGGGTCCACGAGGATATCGGCGATATTCTGCACATCGCGGACTTCAAAGGCGCCTTTGCGGACCTCAAGAAGCGGGTTATAGCGTACGCTGCCCTCGTCCGTCGGGTCGAAACGCAGCGTGTGGGAGAAGCCGCTACGCCATCCGGCCGTCAGATGCCAATTCTCGCCCTTGATGTCGTGAATGACCGCGGAATGCGGCCAGGAGAGGAGCGTAGGCACCACAAGCCCCACGCCCTTACCCGACCGGGTGGGGGCAAAAGCCATCACATGCTCGGGACCGGCATGACGCAGATAGTGACCGTGCGCGCGGCCGAGGAACACACCTTCATCGCGGAAAAGCCCTGCAGCCTTCAGCTCCTTCTTGCCCGCCCACCGCGCCGAGCCGAAGGTGGTCACGCTGCCGTCCTGTCGCGCGCGCCAGAGCGAACCGATGACCGCCACCACAATGCCGAGCCCGCCGCCTGTTGCTGCCATCAGACCCGCGCGGTCGAAGATATGGGGCGCGTAGGCGCCGTAAGCGTACCACCATTCGAACAGGCGCCACGGCGGATAGAAGGGGTAGCTGAAGAGCATCACAGCTGGCGGACCCAGCCGGTCTTGATGGCTGAACTGGTCGGCCGTCCACTGGGTCGCAAAAGTAAGTGCCCCGATCACGATCGCAAACACGACCAATATCTGACCAAGGAGCAATCGTGTCGGGGTCATCTTACCTTCCTCGTTTCGTGACTTGGGTTTGTGCCAGGCCTCAGGTGGGGCGACACACGAACGAGGGTTACGGGAATGGTGAAGGCTCGCAATGGAGGGGCATCCAGCACCGTCCAAGGCCCGAAACTGCGGCAGTTCCGGTCCAAGTGCGTCCATCAACATCCGGGAATTGCGGGGACTTATTCTTGTGGCCTCATACCGGCATACTTAGGAATAAGGGCGATTAAAGCGATGATCTGGCGCGATTCCACCGCTGGGCGACTGGACAGGAAAAGGAGAAACGAGATGTGGTTGAGGACAGGAATGCTGGCCATCAGTCTGCTTGTGGCGGACCTTATGGCTGTGGCGGATGATGCCGACACAGTGGACGAAAAGTTTGAGCTGGAGGGTCTGAGACTTGGGATGCCTTGGCCTGACGCCGAAGCTGAGCTGCACCGGCGCGGCTACCGGCTCAAATGGGGTGAACCGCCGCTATCCCATGAGGGCGCCAACACGGACCGGCCTGGCACACCTGAGATGCCCATCATCGAGGCGAGCCTGGTCTTCTATGAGAAAACGGATGCAAGCATCCAGGTGCGTTTGGCCTGGGCAACCGGCACCGTTGCAGTGAGCAATGTGCGTTACAGCCTGCACGACAGCAAGACCGGTTTTGCCGAGATGAGCAGCCAGGCACGCAAACGCTTTGGTCCGCCGGCACAGGAAAAGCCGACCTTCGGCATGGCACCCGACGATTTTCCGACACTGATCTGGCATCGCGGGTCCGAGCAGTTGACACTCAGCCACCAACCGACGGCAAGTCCCCGGGCATATTCAGGAATATTATCGCTTGGCCTTGCCAAATAACATATCATATATGATATATATTTGTATAAATACCAAAATTAATATCTCATTTGATATGAAAAATGAAATACTCTTGACAATTCTGAATCTAACCCTCACATTTCAGATCAAATATGATATAAAAATACTATTTATCGCAATTTTATATCAGGAATGATATTATGAAAATCGATGCCCTGACGCCAGAAACCGAGATTCTCAAGGAATTGGGTCGCCGCGCCGCGCTTGTCAGGAAGCAACAAGGCTATACCCAGGACGATCTCGCCACTCAGGCCGGCCTGGGGGTCGCCACCCTGAGGCGTATCGAAGGCGGCCAGGACAGCCAGTTGGAGAGCTGGCTCAAACTTCTGAAAGCGCTTGATATGGTGAGCGCCATCGACGGCCTGCTCCCGGAAAACTTCCGCTCACCGATGGCAGAAGCTCTTGCCGACCAGAAAAAGCGGCGCAAGAAAACGGGCGAATCCTCAGGAGCGATCTGGGAAGATGAGCGGACATGACTACGGCCACTGTCAAACTCTGGGGCACCACAATCGGCTATGTCTCAATGGACAAGGGTGAGCGCTTCGCCCGGTTCGAATATGACCCCGATTTCGCTCGGCTCGGCATTGAGCTCGCCCCTCTCACCATGCCGCTCAAAGCCCGGCGCATATACCGCTTCCCCGAGCTGGAGCCTCGAACCTTTCACGGACTTCCCGGGCTCCTGTCCGACAGCTTGCCCGACAAATACGGCAACCGGCTTATCAATATCTGGCTGGCGCGGACCGGGCGCAAGGCTGAGGAATTCAATGCTGTGGACAGGCTCTGCTATACGGGCAGACGCGGCATGGGAGCGCTCGAGTTTGAGCCCTCCCTTTCAGAGACCACTGCTACCGACAAGAAACTGGAGGTCAAGGAGCTGGTGGAGCTGGCCTCGATGGCGTTCGCCAGTAAGGAGACGCTCGACACCCGCTTCACAGAGGAGCGTGGCGAGGACGCGCTTCTGGACATCCTGAGCGTCGGCACCTCCGCGGGCGGTGCGCGCGCCAAGGCCGTCATCGCCTTCCATCCCGACACCAGGGAAGTACGGTCCGGCCAGCTTGACCTGCCGCCAGGCTTTGAACACTGGCTCATCAAGTTCGACGGGGTTGAGTTCAATGGCGACTGGGGTGTCGCCGACCCTGCAGGCTATGGCCTCCTGGAATATAGCTATTACCAGACCGCCCTTGACTGCGACATTACCATGATGGAGAGCCGTCTATTCCCGGAAAACGGGCGCAATCATTTCATGACCCGGCGGTTCGACCGGGAAAGCGACGGCCGGAAAAAATTCGTCCAGACCCTCGGCGCCATCGCCCATTTCGATTATTGGGACAGCGGGCAACATTCCTATGAGCAGGTCTTCATGATCATGAAGCAACTGGGCATGCCCCAGGTGGCAATCGAAGAACAGTATCGGCGTACGGTCTTCAATATCGTTGGCTGCAACCAGGACGACCATGTGAAAAACATCTCTTTCATCATGGACCGGCAGGGCAAGTGGGACCTGTCTCCCGCCTATGATATGTGCCATGCTGAAGGCAGCGATTTCACGCGCTTCCACCAGATGAGCGTGAATGGCAAGACCACCGGCTTTACCAGGGACGATCTCAAGCATCTTGCCGACTATGCCGGCCTGCCCCGCGGGCGCGACAGGCATATCCTTGAAAAGACTGTGCAGTCCTTCAACCGCTGGGAAAAGCGAGCGGAAGAGCTCGCCATCCCAGCACCCCTGAAGTCTCATGTTCTCAAAACGCTCAGGCTCGATTGGTAGGCTTGATCTCTTCCATCTCACCAACAGCCACAACATGCTGTTTCCGCTCAGCCAGTATCCCAAACAAAAATAGCAACCAAATACCCACCTCACAATTACAACTTCCCAAGACATCATTCCCGAAAAGCAGGTACTTTATATGGAAATAATGATACCCACCTGACGACCAGCCTAATCACCAGTTGCACAATAAGTATATAATTCCCTATATACTGGTATAGGCTTTTTTTTGGGGGGGGTCATTGCGGTTTGAACCACTGCCAAGACATTTGTGGCAAGGCCGTATCGGGACGGTAAATGGACTATAACACACTCGACACCATGCGCCGATCGCATCCGGCTTGGCGGTTACTTGCCGCCGACCATGCTCCGCTGATTGCCAGTTTCCTCTTCAAGGCCTTTATCGAGCCAAACCAACGGACCTTTGCGCAACCGGACCTCGCTTCCAAACTTGAGGACTGCTTGTTCGAGCTCGGTCGGGACCACTATCCCAAACGCGCGGAAGAGTATCTCGACGACTGGTCGTCCGATGAACGTGGCTGGCTGAGAAAATACTATCCTGATCACAGCGACTATCCGCATTACGACCTGACACCGGCTACGGAAAAAGCCCTGGACTGGTTGAGTGGCCTGAGACAACGCTCGTTCGTAGGGACCGAATCCCGCCTGATGACAGTGTTCGACCTGCTTCACCAGTTGGTAGAAGGCACCGAGACCAACCCGGACATTCGCATTGCCGAGCTTGAGCAGCGCAAACTGCGGCTCGATGAAGATATCAGCCGCATCCGGGCGGGACGCCTGGACATAATGGATGCCCCCCAGATCAAGGACCGCTTCCAGCAGATGGCGATTACGGCACGTAGTCTTCTAGCCGACTTCCGTGAAGTTGATCAGAATTTCCGCGACCTCGACCGCTCTGTCAGAGAACGTGTCGCCACCTGGGACGGACCGAAGGCTACGCTCCTCGACGACATTCTCGGCGAGCGCGATGCCATCGGAGATTCCGATCAGGGAAGGAGCTTCCGCGCCTTTTGGGATTTTCTGATGACACCCGACAGGCAAGAGGAACTCAGCCGCCTTCTCGAGACCGTACTCGCACTCGAGGCAGTCAAGGATCTGGAGCCGGATCGCCGCCTGCGCCGGGTTCATTATGACTGGCTGGCAGCAGGCGAAGTCGCCCAAGGGACGGTTCGGCGGCTCTCCGAACAGCTTCGGCGATACCTGGACGACCGCACCTGGCTGGAGAACAGGCGCATCATGGATCTCATCAGGGAAATCCGTCAGGGAGCGCTGGCAGTGCGAGAGGCTCCGCCTCCCTCACCATTCATGATGGTCAACAGCCCCTCCCCCACCATTGAGTTACCCATGGAGCGCCCACTGTACACGCCGCCCCTGCGCCCTTATATCGACCTTGGTGCCCTTGAGGAGGGTGACGAGGACATTCCATCCGATGCCCTGTACGATCAGATCGTGATTGACCGCGCGAAACTGGACGCGGCGATCAAGAGCGCGCTGCAGTCTCGCCCACAAGTTTCGCTTGGTACCGTCCTTCAGCTCCATCCACTTGAGCATGGCCTTGCCGAACTGGTCGCCTATTTAAGCCTGGCCGCAGAAGATCAAAGGGCAATCTTTGACGAGGAACGCAAAGAACAGGCGTTTTGGCAAGATCAGGACGGCCATCATCGCTTTGCGACAATGCCATGTGTCATTTTTTGTAAAGAGGTATCCCGATGACAGAGGCCTCCCCGGATCTATCACGTGTTTTGGTCGGGCTGATGAAAGGCGTCGTCTATGAGGAAGGCAATCGCCAACTCTGGCAGAGCATCATTGAGCTGCAAGCGCGTATCAGCGACTATGTCGGCATCCTTGGCCTCGACCTCGTCCTGGATGACGCCGAAGGATACGCCTATCTCAAGCAAGGCACCCGACCGGAGGAAACAGACGAACCCGCCCTGCCCCGGCTCGTCGCCCGCAGACCGCTCGGTTTTCCGGTGAGCTTGCTCCTTGTGCTCCTGCGCGAGAAGCTTCTCGAAGCGGACGCTCGGGGCGGAGATATACGCCTCATATTAAGCCGCGACCAGATTATCGACATGATGAGCCTGTTCCTGCCCGACAGTACAAATCAGGCAAAAATCATGGACCGTATCGACAGCCATATAGACCGCGTCACGGAACTGGGCTTTTTGAGGCGGTTACCGGGCCAAGACGGGCAATATGAAGTTCGGCGGATCATCAAGGCTTTTGTGGATGCCCAATGGCTGGGGGAATTCGAGCGCCGCTTGGCGCAATATCGCGGTTTGGTCGGAGGCGAGGAGGGGATGGCCCATGAACGAGCAGAGTAAGGCCGTAACGCCTGACGCACTCGACGCAGAAAGCCAACACAAGGTACCGGGTTTTCGTCTTGATCGGTTGGAAATTCTTAATTGGGGTACGTTCGACGCCAAAGTCTGGTGCCTGGATCTCAACGGGAAGAATATGCTCCTAACCGGAGATATCGGCTCGGGCAAATCGACCCTGGTTGACGCCATTACCACCTTGCTCGTGCCGCACAACCGTATCAACTATAACAAAGCGGCAGGCGCAGACACCAGGGAGAGAGACCTCAAGTCCTATGTTCTCGGCTACTACAAATCCGAAAAAGGAGAAACCGGCGGCTCCGCCAAGCCCGTGGCCATCCGGGATCATAATAGCTACTCAGTGGTACTGGCCCATTTCCACAATGCGGATTTTGGCAGTGATGTAACGCTCGCCCAGGTCTTTTGGCTGAAAGACTATATCGGTCAGCCCGAGCGTTTCTACTGCGTTGCCGACCGCAAATTATCGATCTGCGAGGATTTTGGCGATTTCGGTTCCGAGATTGCCACACTCAAGAAACGGTTGAAGGCCGATAAGTCCTCGACGGAGATATTTGACTCTTTCCCTCCTTACGGCGCTGCCTTCAGGCGACGCTTCGGCATTGAGACAGAACAGGCCCTTGAGTTGTTCCACCAGACCGTGTCGATGAAATCGGTTGGCAATCTAACCGAATTCGTGCGCAGCCACATGCTGGAGCCCTTTGACGCGGAAAGCCGGATCAAGGCATTGGTTGCCCATTTTGACGACCTGACCCGCGCCCATGAAGCCGTTTTGAAGGCCAAGCAACAGATCGCGCTTTTGACGCCATTGGTGGCCGACTGCGACAATCATGTGGCACTATCAGAAACGATTGCCGGCTTCCGAGAGTGCCGCGACACGTTGCGGGCCTGGTTTGCCGAGCAAAAGGCAGCGTTTTTGACTGAACGACTGACCAAGCTTCAGGAAGAAATCGAATCCCTGACGGGAAAAGTCAGCGCCCTGGATGCACAACGGGAGGCGGCCCGGCAGGCACAGCGGGATATCGAAAAAGCCATTTCCGCGAACGGCGGCGACCGCCTCAGGGACTTGCGAGATGCCATTTCCAAAGCCGCCTCGGTACGAGACGACAGGCAGCGACGGGCAACGAAATATGATGAGACAGTGTCCGAGCTCAAGTTTCCCGCCGTCACCGATCTCGATATGTTTCAAGCCAACCTTAAGCGGCTTCAGGAGGAACGCGAACTGGCCAAGACGCGACAGGCCCAAGTCCAGAACCGCAGGATAGAGGCGGAAGTCAGCTTTCAGGCCGTCAAGCAGCAGCATGAAGCATTGGCTCTTGAACTGGACTCACTGAGGAAACGACCGTCAAATATCCCCAAGCATATGCTGGATTTGCGGGACGCTCTGTGCGAGTCCACAGGACTGACCGCCGAGGCTCTGCCATTTGTCGGTGAGCTTATTCAGGTCAGCGAGGATGCTCTTGAATGGGAAGGCGCCGCAGAACGCCTCCTGCACGGCTTTGCTTTGTCCCTTCTGGTGCCGGACATCCATTATACCCAGGTTGCGGAATGGGTCGACCGCACGCACCTGCGAGGCAAACTGGTTTATTTCCGGGTCCGGGATTTTCAGGATAGATCTGTTGAGCCACCCTCCTTCCGCGCGCTCTACCACAAATTGGAGATAAGAACCGGAACTGCGTTCGAACGGTGGCTTGATGTCGAACTCACCCGGCGCGCAGATCATATTTGCTGCGACACGATAGGAGACTTTCGCCGAGAAGTTCGCGCCGTCACAAAAACCGGTCAGACGAAAGACAAGAATGGGCGACACGAGAAAGACGACCGCCGCAACATCAACGATCGCACGCACTATGTGCTGGGTTGGTCCAATGCTGCCAAAATATCAGCCCTCGAAACCCAGCATGCGGACCTTGTCCGAAATATGCAGGCATTTGCCACTCAAATTGCGTTCCTGCAATCCGAAGTGAAAGCACCCGAGGAGCGATTGCAACGATTGTCCAAACTGGAGACCTGGACCGATTTCCAGGATATCGACTGGCGCACCGCAGCGCGTGAGATGGATCGGCTCGAGAAGGAGAAAAAGGCCTTTGAGGCCTCCTCCGACATTTTGCGAACGCTTGAGACACAGTTGGCCGAAGCAACCAAACGGTTAGAAAAAGCGGAGAGCGCCTGCGAGACGGCCAGAAGCACGCTGGCAGTGAAGAAGAATGGCAAGCAGGAGGCCGAGTTGTCCTTGGATATGGCGATCCGGGACAGAGACGGCACCAGTCCAGATACCCGGGCACGCAATTTCCCCAAACTCGAAGAGATGCAGAGGGAGGCACTGGGCGTGCGAAACCTCAATGCAGATACCTGTGACCGAGCTGAAGCAGAAATGCGCGAGTGGTTGCAAAAGAAAAAGATCGACACCGCGGATGGGCGTCTGACCAATCTCCGCGATCGCATCATTGGCGCCATGAGCCGGTACAGGATAGCCTATCCCTTGGATACACGTGAGGTTGACGACCATTTGGATGCCGCTCCCGAGTACCGCAGGATGCTCACCAACCTGATCAAGGACGACCTGCCGCGCTTTGAGAAGGAATTCAAACGACAACTCAATGAAAATGCCATACGTGAAGTCGCCAACTTTCAGTCGCAGCTGATGCGGGAAAGTGCAGACATTGAAGAACGGGTGGCACTTATCAATCAATCGCTCGCGGACATTGATTATAATCCGGGTCGGTTCATTCGGCTCGAGGCCGAACAAACACAGGACGTCGACATCCGACAATTTCGCCAGGACCTGCGCACATGCACGGAAGGGACATTGACCGGTTCTGACGAGGACGGCTATTCCGAAGCGAAATTTCTACATGTAAAGCAGATTGTCGAGCGTTTTCGTGGTCGGGAAGGCCTTGCTGAGCTCGACAAGCGCTGGACCCGTAAAGTGACCGATATGCGCAACTGGTTCGTTTTCTCCGCGTCAGAACGTTGGCGGGAAGACCAGAGCGAACATGAGCATTATACGGATTCCGGGGGCAAATCGGGCGGTCAGAAAGAAAAACTTGCTTACACCGTGCTCGCTGCCAGCCTCGCGTATCAGTTCGGCCTGGAATGGACAAGTGGTCCGTCGAGAACCTTTCGCTTTGTGGTGATCGACGAAGCCTTTGGTCGCGGTTCAGACAAGTCCGCACGATATGGTCTGAGGCTTTTCCGCAAGCTCGGGCTGCAATTGCTGGTCGTCACGCCGCTACAGAAGATCCATATAATCGAGCCCTTTGTCTCAGGCGTAGGCTTTGTTCACAATCCGGCAGGAGACAGGTCTCTCCTGCGCACCCTGACTGTGGAAGAGTTCCGCCAGGAACGCGACAGCCGGGGTCATGTGTGATGGCAAAAGCCGGACGACCGAACTGGACAACGGCTGCTGACATTCGCAATCAGTTGCTGCAGCTCTGGAACTCCGGCAAAATTCTGTCGACCAGCTTGTTCTCGGAGCCTCTTTTTCCTTTGAAGCTGCGCTTTCGCCCCCCTACTTCACAAGCCCTTGCCGATGAATTCGATGCCGTGCGCAGTTGGATCAGGGCCCTTGATGAAGGTAGTCGCACGCACCAGGGATTCGGCTATGATATCGTCTGGCGCCACTTCAACCACCGACAACTGGGGAACAATACGGTTCCGGAATCCATCATAGTCTCGAGCGAGGTGGATGCCGTGCGCCTGATCGGAAAATCTGCAGATGCTGAAACTTTCTCAACGTTAAGCCATAGAACGCTGACGGAATTCCCGGTGTTGCATGAATGGCTTTCACGCAAACCGCTCACCCTTCTCCGTCATCAAACCGACTGGGAGCGAATTTTAGGCGTATTGGCCTGGTTCGCCGAACATCCACAGCCTAACCTCTACATCCGCTCTCTGGAGATCCCCGGGATCGACAGCAAATTCATCGAGACACACCGGGGTATCTTGGCTGAGCTTCTGGACTTAACCCTTCCCGCCCATCATATCGATCAGGGAACGAAAGATTTTGAACGCCGCTATGGCCTCAGGTCAAAGCCGGTAACAGTGCGTTTCAGATTGCTCGACCACACCCAAAGCCTCGCAAGCTTCACCGATATATCTGTTCCCGCCGAACAGCTTGCCAAGTATGAGCCTCAGGTCCACACCGTCTTCATCACCGAAAACGAGATCAACGGGCTGGCGTTTCCGCCCTGCGCCGGCGCAATGGTCATATTCGGGCTCGGCAAAGGGCTTGAACGGCTCTTGCATATTCCGTGGCTACAGGAAAAGACGGTTTACTATTGGGGTGACCTTGACACATATGGCTTTGAGATCCTCGACAGCCTGCGCGCGCGCCTGTCCCACGCCAAGTCTTTTCTGATGGATAGCGAAACGCTACTGATGCACCGATCGCTCTGGGTCCATGAACGCCAGCAGTTTACCGGCAAGCTCGAGCGGCTCACTCCAAGCGAACTGGCTGTTTTTGAAGCATTGCGAGACAATGTCTATGGCCAAGCGGTTCGACTGGAACAAGAGCGCATATCGTTTACCAGGCTAAAAGCCTGGCTCACCAGCATCGGAATATCGTGACACCTCCTAGCATCAGCAGCGGGAGTCAAAGCACAACATCTGTCGCTTCTACTAATACCGATTCTTCCGATACCGCCTGATCTGGTGGCCTTTGATCAGCCAACCCATTGGGATATTCATAACGCTTGCCGAGCGCCAGTAGTATAATCCACATGATAAACTCAGAACAATACAACACAATATACTAATTTTAATTAGACACAATATACTAATTATGATACAACACAATATACTAATTATGATACAGCATAATATACTAATTTTAAAACAGGAGACGGACAGGTCATGGCAGCGCCCTCCCAAAAACTTGCAGATGCTCTTGAAGCCCTGAAAGGACTTCAAGACAAAGGTATGTCCGCTATTCGCTCCTTGGACCTGTCGCGAACCCATCGCGAACGCCTACTGAGGCACGGTTTCCTGAAAGCGGTCATGAAAGGCTGGTATATACCGTCCCGGCCGGACGACACGGCTGGCGAAAGCACTGCCTGGTACGCCTCCTATTGGGGATTTTGCGCCTCCTATCTCAACAGCCGCTTCGGTGACGATTGGTGCCTTTCCGCCGAACAGTCGCTCCAGCTCCATACCGGGAACTGGCTCGTGCCAGCCCAACTCCTCGTACGCTCCCCAAAGGCCGAAAACACTATCGTCGCCCTGCCACACAACACCTCTTACTATGGCGTGAAGGCAAACCTCCCCGCCCCACGGCAGATTGAGGTCAAGGATGGCCTGCGGCTCTATTCCCTGCATGCCGCGCTCATCGCCTGTTCGCCCGTCGACTACCGGCAAAACGCGCTCATGCTGCGCACGGCTCTGGCGCTTGTCAAAAACGCCTCTGATATCCTTGCCCTTCTGCTCGAGGGCGAACACAGCATCATCGCCGGGCGGTTGGCTGGCGCATTCCGCAATATCGGACGTGACCGTATTGCCGATGAGATTCTCGCTACCATGCAAGCCGCCGACTTCACAGTACGGGAAACCGACCCGTTCGAGGACAAACTGCCACCCCTCGGCAGCGGAAGGGAAGCCTCACCGCTTGCGACCCGCATCCGGTTGATGTGGCAGAGCATGCGCGAGCCCATCGCCGGTAGGCTGCCATCCCCGAAGCGGGTCAATGATATCGAAACCTATCTGGCCCGGGTTGATGACATCTATGTCACGGATGCCTACCACTCGCTCTCCATCGAAGGTTACCGGGTGAGCCCGGACCTGATCGAGCGTGTCCGCTCCGGCGACTGGAATCCCGATTCCATCGAAGAAGATAAAAGGCACCGGGATGCCCTCGCGGCTCGCGGCTACTGGCTCGCGTTCCAAGAGGTTCGCAAAAGCGTCCAGAAATGTCTCGAGGGCAAAAACCCCGGCATAGTAGCGGACTATGATCATCCTGCCTGGTACAGGGAGCTGTTTGCACCCAGTGTGACGGCGGGTCTTCTGAAACCGTCAGACCTAGCCGGATACCGAAACGCCCCGGTCTATATCCGCCGCTCCATGCATGTTCCCCCGCCTGCAGACGCTGTGCGGGACGCAATGCCTGTACTGTTCGACCTTCTTGAAACCGAACCGGATGCTGGCGTCCGTATCATTCTCGGTCATTTCATTTTCGTCTATATCCATCCCTATATCGACGGCAACGGTCGCACAGGGCGTTTTCTGATGAATGTGATGATGGCAGCGGGTGGCTATCCCTGGACTGTGATCCCGGTCGAGCGCCGCGACGATTATATGGCAGCACTCGAAGCCGCAAGCGCTGGCGGGAATATTGTCCCCTTTGCCGACTTTATCTCGGAATTGCTTCGCGCCGAGTGATCCAGGTATCAGAACGGGGCGGTAGAACTGGTGCTCACCGTCTTGCTCAGGCCCTGCCGTCGGCGCGTTATACGCTATAGCGCATAATCGCAATATATACGCTACGGCGTATAGATCCTTCGCCTGCAGCAAGACCAACGACCGACCTGTGGCGCTGCCATCAAACGCCTATCCCGATACCGCGCTTGCGCCCCAGATCATAGGAGATGCGCCCCCCACGCATGATACCGGCAACCGCCTGCCCGCGGCGGCGTTCAAGCACCGGTCGCCACGGCACCAGCGTGAAACTTTGACCGCCTTCAATGAGCGCGAGTTTTGCGCCGGCAAGACGCACCGGCCCCTTGTAGCTACCGGAAACGCGCTCGCCTTCCCGGAGCGGCGCATAGCTTTTTCCTGTCCCTTCCTGCAGCCGGTCAGCCACAGATTTCAGCTCCTGTTTGTAGAGATAACTGAGCAACTGTCGACGATAGCGCAGGCCGCCAGCCTCCCGGCGCGCGAGCCCCTGCCCCTCAAGCCAGACCTGTCGCTTCTCCATGGCAAGCTGTGCCCGTTCGGCAAAGCGGCTCCCGCCGGGTGCCTCGCCTGTCACCAGCATGCGGTCAAGCCAGGTTGCGCCACCCGCTGTCACCTGCGCCTCGAGCGACAGATAGGAGAGCGTGCGCACCAACGCCGGCCGCCGCCGGATCCGGGCGTCCCGCTCTAGCCGACGCACGAGATCGTCCGGCACCCGCCAGCGTCCGTCCGCCATCCGTTCCACATGGCCCTGCCGCCTGAGTGCCTCAAGCCGCCTCTTGTGCGCTTGCAAGCTGTCCTCGGGCACGTCCGGCATCAGCCGGGCATGGGCGCCTTCGGTGTAGACACCGCCCATTTCCCGCGCCACCGCCATGATGGTGCGGTCGACCTCCCTGACAGCTGCGCGCGCCGGCGCCACCTCGACAACCGCACCCATGGGCACTTCCTCCAGATCGAAGCCCTCACTCAAAACCACATAGGTCGCCTGCCCGCCTATGGTGTCGATGACGATATAGGGCTGCTCGCTAAGCTCGTCATGCAGGCCACGGTCGATCACGTTACCGGTAATCTTTGGCGTCCCCGGCGCGCCAGCATCATAAACTTGCCAGCCTGTGCCGATTGCTTGCAAGCCCTCCTCGATGCCGGCTTCCCGCATCGCCCGGTGCAGGGTCTTGATGATATCGCCGCGTTCGCCCATGCGCCGGAGCGTGGCCTCCATCTCGGGGGCAAGCTGCCAGCGCCCGGGCGCTTCCTCGGCCACCAACCCGCGCGCCTCAAGAACACGGAGCCGGGCAATACGGGTCGCGCCCCTGTGCGGATCGCTCTCTATCCCCGGCCTCACATGCCCGAGCCGGTCCTGCTCGCGCGCAAGTTCGCGATCGATACCGGTGAAGCGGTCGGCCTGCACCTCGCGCGTTCGCCTGAGTAGGTGTTCGCGCACGCTCGCGGGCCCGAGCTCAAGGGTGACCAGTTCGCTCGCGCGCCGGCGCATGCCACGCGAAAGATAATCCCGCGCGATGACCAGATCCTTGCCCTGATCGTCCTTGCCGCGGAGGATGATATGCGTATGGGGATGTGCGGTGTTGAAATGATCGACGGCCACCCAGTCAAGGCGGGTACCAAGATCGTCTTCCATACGGGCCATCAGATCGCGGACAAAAGGTTTCAGCTCTTCAAGCTCCAGCGCATCCTCGGCCGAGACGATGAAGCGGAACTGGTGCCGGTCGCCCTCAGCCCGCTCGAGGAAGGCCTTGCCGTCTATGCCGACCTCTCGGGCACTATAGAGTTCGCCGCGCTCGCCTTCCCGGGTAACCCCGTCCCGCTCCAGGTAACGCAGATGCGCGCGCGCCGCCGAAAGCCCCTGCCGGCCAGCGCCCAGTCGCACGATCCGGCTCTTGATCACCACCCGGCGATAGGCGGGCCCGCGACCGCCACCGGCTACCAGCCGGGCGACGTAGCCCGCACCGCGCCCGATACGCGTGCCGGTAAAGCCTCTGCGGCCCTTATGCGCGAACCCGCCGGCACCGGCGACCGCGCGCAACACACGGGAGAGATAACTTTTGGCGCGCGCGCCGCCGGCACTTCGGATGCGTCCGAGCTTCGGGCGGAAGCGCCCTTTGTCACCCATCATGCAAACAGTCCCCCTCCCTCAAATCAGGGACACAGGCGAGACAAGGCACTGCCTTGCCCCAAACCTGCACCAGCGCGCTCCGTGTTGGTGCAGGTTCCCCACCCGTGCAGACAAGGCTTCCCGGGTGTTTTGCACCCCGGGCTTTTATCTTGCCCTCCGCGATTTTCCGGGTCTCCGGGCCTCTCAGCTTCCTATAAACCCGGACCGTCATGGCTGCTCTTTCCCGGGCCACAGGGTGAGAGGGACCGCGCGCGCGATCACCAGCCCGGTCCCAATCCGCCCGAAATACCGGCTATCGAAGGAAGCGGCATGGTCCGCCAGCACAAATATCTCGCTCTTACCGAGGGTAAAGCAGCCCTGCCAGACCGGCAGGGCCCGCCCCTGATGATCGGCCTTGAGGGCTATCGCAACCGCTTGCCCGCCGATAAGAACCGTCTCCCCGAGGCGGCACACCTGGTCGCCCTCAAGCGCCCGGACACGTTTGAGGAGCGGTACGCCGGGCGGCAAATATCCGCGCACTTTGGTCAGGTTCCGAGCCGAGGGCGGTACCTCTATCAGGACAAAATCACCGCGCTTCAGGGGCGCATCATCGGTCCAGTAAAGGCCCATCGGCACGCTCGGAGAGGCGTTATAGATGAGCTTTACGGGTAGCTTTTCTGACGCAGCTGCTGCCAGGGCCGACAGGGACATGGCCGTCATCATGAGTGTCGGCCAGCGCCTTTTTCGGGAGCACCTGTGGCTTATTCGGGAGTAAACCTCAGTCATCGGCGGTCCAGTCGCGGCGGCGGCGGTCGGACCAGGTTTTGAGCTCATCCCGGTGATAGAAGACCTGGCGGCCATGTTTCCTATATTGGGGGCCGCCGCCATAGACGCGCATTTTTTCAAGCGTATTGGGCTTGAGACGCAAAAAACGCGCGGCCTCTTTGGTGGTTAGAAAGGGGGTCTTTTCTTGCTCTTGGGTGCCATCAGACATGCTGTCTCTCCTTCAGTTTACCCGTTTGGGGAAGGCAGAAGCATGCTCGGGGAAACAGGCGCGGGGCAGTATCGCTCAGCCCTGATGCGGCAAACGATACCCGTATGACAGGGCCCCGAGCGTGGGATTATTCCGGCAGCAGGGCCGGGCGTTTCGCGCCGAGATAGCAGCTCTCCATCAGCCGGTAGCCGCGCCTGACGGCGCGTATGGTCCGGTTTTTAAGGCTCTGGTCAGGGCTGTTCCAGTCGCGCGCAACGGTCTCTTTGCCATAGAGAAAGAGCGCAATCTGTCGGTAGCTGAGGCCAGCCATACGACCGTCGAGGGCCGCGAGCGCGTCCCGATGACGGAGCCTCGAGACCGTCCAGCAGTGCAGGTCGGGTGGCTCGGACCCGGCCCCGGTCGCCATGTCTGTGAGCGTCTTCAGGGCCTTCAGCTCCGCGCCAACGTCCGGAAAATTCTGCAGCTCCGGTACGATCCGGCAGTTGCCCACCACCGGGCCCGCGCGTTCACAGGCGAGCTCCAGATAGCAGCTGCCGCTGATAAGCTGCAGATATTCATGTCCTTCGTCGTCCGATATTCGTACGACAGTGTCCGCGACATCGGCCAGCCTGATATGCCCAGAGACACTGCTCCTCTGTTCGGTATCGGTCGCTACTTGCCGCACATGCAAGCGGACGCCCGGCTCGACCATCATGGGCGCCGCCGTCGGCTTACCGCAGCCTGGCCGATGAGCGGTAAAAAAAGCGCTGACCCCAGGCTTCGGCGAGAGGACAGCGTGCCCGCAAGCGGATCAGATATGTGCCGTCCCTGAGAAGGCGCAAATGCACCGAGCGGGGCCGCGCGCGGCACAGGGCGCGGCGATACTGTGGATGGCGGATACGGTAGGCATGATCGATAAGCGGCTCAGGCAAGCTCGCGACCTCATCATAGGCTTTGAGCCGATCCGGCATGGTGGCGATTAAGGGCAGTGGTCGCTTGGGAACATGTAGGCGGGTGTTACACATGGGCATCTCCAACGCTGTCTGTGGCCCCTGTTTATTTTCCTTGAAATTTCCAATTTCACCTGTCCCTTGGCGTGCAAGCTCACACCGACCCCCATCGGCTTTGATGCGAACCATTCTCAAGAAAAATCCGGCGACAATAAGGCACTTTTTACGGGTTTTTTGATATCTTATGCGAGCATTCAGGGAGGCTAGAGATGACCCCGCAGCAGGACTGCGGGGCCGGGCTTTCAGGACGGGCGGTCAGTCCTTCGGGTTCCAGAGGATCGCCATGAGACGGTCGTCATCCTGGCCTGCGGCTTTGCCGAGATTGGCGAAGAGCCTGCTCTGGCCGAACTCCGGGGCCGCGAAGGTGAGTGACACATAGGCTTTGCCCGAAGTCTTGCCGGTACGGTTCCAGCCGCCACCGATTTCGACATTTTCTGCGGTGAAGACCCGGTAGTCGGGCTCCGCGTCGGCTGCTTTCCGCAGGTTCGGGATGATGCGGATGCGTTTCTGGAGGCTCATCATCGAGAGCGTGCCCTCATAGCCGCCTTTGTCGGTTTCGGTTACATATCCAAGTGCTTGTGCCATCTTTCAGTCTCCTTTGTGCTGTCGCCGGGGGCCCATCCCCTCGGCTTGCAGGCGACCGTTCGTGGCATCCCCGGGTCTCGTGAACCGCAAAAGAATGCAAACAATCGGTGGCCGGAGCGGCAGCGAAGGACCGGCGGGGTCGGCTTTTTTGACGCAACAGCGACCGCGAGGAGCCCGTGAGCGGGCGGGGAAAAAAGCCGGATCTGCCGGTTTTACGAGATCCGGGGATGTCACAGGTCATAGCCCGAAAAGCCCGAGGGAGATGGACCGCCGGCACCGAAGGGGAGTGAAGACCGGCACGTGCGGGTCAGGCTTACCGAACCGGGCCGGTGAGAAAGGAAACGGGACACAGCTGCAAAACCGAAACGAAAATACACCCCGCCCCCGTCAGGAAACGCGCAGACCAAACTCTGCCGGGCACTCTGATCGTCGGGACACAAGGCACACGGTTGTGCGGCAGGCGCCGGGCGGCGCCACACAGGGAGCGGCGCCGCCCGACCTTTGAGGCCTTCCTCTCAGAGATGAGCCTCCTTGAGCACGGTCTCGGTGTCGCTCAGGCTGCCGCCACCGCGCGGGGTGTAGGCGCGGAAGGGAAACGCCATATAGGCAGGTAGCCAGTCCTCGACCTTCTTCCGGCCCGTACCGCTCAGGTGATCGCGGATGATGGTTTTCTGGACGCGGGTGGTCGCGCTCACATTGGCGTCGGCCACTTCTCTCCCGCCCACGTCCCGCACCATCGCATTCAGGGCCGCCTTGTCGCGCAGCAGGTCAAAGAATGCGTCGTCCGGCTGCCACCAGTCTTTCATGTCGACCTTGAGAGCGAGCCCGAGCCGCTCGACGATAGCGGTGCCGCTGCTGAGGGTTTCCGCCATCAGGAAAGTGAGGATGCGCATAACCTTGGCGTCACTGAGGTCCATGAGCCGGTCAAAAAGCGCCACGAGCCGTCCCTCGTTGGCGCTCGCGCGCACGAGCGTATGGCTGTGAGTGGCGAGACCAATAAGCTTCAACACCGCCTTGCGCTCGGCCTCGAAGTCGGCCTGCGCCTTGGAGGATTCGAGGCTTGCCGCTGTGGCGTTCCGGTCCGCGCGCTGGGGCTCGGCCTCCGTGTGCCAAAGGCTTGAGCCCGCGATCGCGTGAGCGAGCATACCCCGGAGCGCGACCTTTGGGGCGGTCATGAGCGATGTGCGCACGGCCCCATGACGGTGCAGCGCGATATAGTTCTGCGCCGCCTTGGTAAGCTCGGGCCGGTCGCTTGAGGGCGTGCCCGCGCCGCCCATACGCGCCTCAGCGCGCTCGCGCGCCCGGTGCTCGCGCATGGTGAGATAGCCCTCATGGAAGCTAACCTCGCCGCTCTCGCGCACCTCGATATAGACCCGGCCACCGTCTTCGCGGGCTGCCTTCACATGCTCCCACGCGCTGAAAAAGCTCCCGCGCTCCATGATCTCAACCTCGGCCCAGCCGCCCTCAAGATAGGTGTCGCGTGCACGCGCGATGGCGGCGTCCTGCGCGGCCCAGAAGGCGCTCACGTCCTCGAACACGCCCTCGTCCACAAAGAGATCGCGCACGATCCGGCCCGGATAGCTCTCGAGGTCGAAGAGCGCCACCTTGGTGGAAATGTCGCCGCCAAACAGCCATGCCTTGAGGCTGCGCCCGGTGGGCGTATAGGCCTCATCGTCCTCAAAGAGTGTGAGCCATTCCTGCTGTTTCTCGGCACTCGCGAGGGTGAGATGGCGAAGCGTGGCCGCGTCGATCCTGCCCGCGCGGTAAGTGTCGCGGATGGCAGGCAGAAGGTTACCGAGCGCCAGCGCGCGCCGGACCATAAGCTCGGACACACCAAAGGTGGCAGCGATATCCTCGACGCTGCGCCCGGCCTCCATGAGCTTCGAGAAGGTCTCATGGCGGGTCATCTCGTCAGGCACGAGGCGGGCGATATTCTCGATGAGCGAGGCCTCGATGGCGGCGGCATCGTCGCCTGCCTCCATCACCGCGCACGGCACGGGACCAATTTTTTCGCCGCCCTTAGCGAGGGTCCTCAGCGAGAAATAGCGCCGCCTGCCTGCGACAATCTCATAGCCCTTGCCGTTCTTGCGCACCAGAAGCGGCTGCTGGATGCCGCGCGCGCGGATCGACGGCAGGATGTCGGAGATATCGGGCTTCTTGCGGCTGTGGCGCATATTCTGGGGTGAGACCTTCAGGGCCTCAAAGGGGATATGGGCGAGTTCCATCGGAAAATCCTTTCCTGTCTTGGGTTGATGGTCACCGACACTGCCGGGTATGGAGCGAGAGCGGACGGGGTGAAGGGAGTGTCGGAGGCGTGTGGCGTGGTTTAGCGCGACCAGAAGACGTGAACCCGGCCAGCCTCGGCAGGCAGGGTGAACACATCGCCGGAAAGCGCCATGTCGCGGGCCATCGCTTCATAGTCGATATAGACGTCGAGGTTTTTGGGGATGGCGGTGCTCTCGCGCGTCAGTTCCTCGGCGAGATCGGCGAGGCTCGCATAGTCGCCCGCATAGTCCTCGAGCGCGGCTTCTGCGTCCTCAAGATCACCTGAGAAATGCGCGAGCAGCGCCCCGCCAAGCTTGCCGTGCTCGACCACAAAAGCGGCGATGGCCGCGACCTTGGTCATGGAGCAATATTCACTGATCGGCGCGCCTTCAAAGCCCTCATAGTCATGGATCACCCATTCCTCGGCTTCGCTTGCAGGCGACGCGCGCAGCATGGCCGACACCTCGGCAAAGAGGCTATCTGCGTCCTTATCCGCGTCGATCCAGCGACCATGCAGGATGCCGCTATTATAGGCGGCCAGACAGGCCACATAGATGCGCGGGCCATCGCTTGCTGAAGCGGCAGGCCCGGCAGGGCCGGATTGCGCCTCGGTGTTTGATGGGTGTTTGCGGGTCATGGCAGCTCTCTCCTTTTCAAAATCCACCAGCTTTCCCCCGTGGGTGGGGGCGGCAGGAGAGGCCTCTCGCACCGGGCAGCGAGGGCGGGCTGCAACCGGTTTGGTAGGAGAACTGCGATGACGATGTCGTACTTTTGGCCAAAGCGGTTGCGGCACGGCCGCCCGGTGCGATAAAGGCCGACCGCCCCCACCCGCGGCGGGAAAGCCCGACAAACAGAGCCGCCGCTCCCCGGAGGGAAGCGGCGTCAAGGTGTGCAGGCATTGGCACGGTGGCGTGCGGCGACAAGCCCAAAAATGGGCTGGACCAGAGAGATTATCTGACCGGAAGCGACGTCACCGGCTTCAGAACTTTTCTGATTTGTTCGGGTTCAACAGTTCCCTGACACCATTCGAACACGGCCTGTCGCCAACTGACGGGGACTGCACCTGCCTGGGTCAGGCGAGAGAATGTCATGGTGATGCTGTCTTCGGAATAGCCGAGGCAGGCGTCCCTGACCACATAGATGTCGAAGCCTTCCTCGAGGCCGCAAAGGGCAGTGAAGGAAAGCGAGGTTTCGGACGAGAGTCCCGCGATGACCAGGCGTTCCCGGTTGGCGGTTTTGATCGCGCTAAGGAACGCTTTCTCCTCCCACGGATTGAAACCGGTCCGCTTGACCTCGGCGGCACCCCGGAGGGCATCGCGGAGAGAAGGCAAGATGCCGGGGGCGATACTGTTGGTCTCGACCATGCTGACGATGATCGGGATGCCGGCGCTCCCCGCCGCCTCGGCAAGAGCAGCGATCCCGGTCTCGATCGCGGTAATCGCCTCCGCTTCAAAACAAGAAGCAAAAGCTTCCTGATGGTCGACGATCACAAGGGCCGTCTCTTCGGGCCGCATCAGAATACGGTAGATGTCGCTGTCATGGTTCATGGGTGTTGTCCTCTTTTCCGGTGAGCGCCGCCCCTAAACAGGTGTCAAACTGGCCGCAGTCGCCGCCTTGACCATGTCCATTGTCACCCCGTCGGCGAGTTCAACTACCTTGAGGCCGCCCTCAACCACGTCGAACACGCCCAGATTCGTGATGATACGGTCCACCACGCCAGCGCCGGTGAGCGGAAGGCTGCAGGATTTCAAAAGCTTCGGCTCACCCGCCTTGCTCACGTGATCCATGATCACCACCACCCGCTGCACGCCAGCCACAAGATCCATCGCACCGCCCATGCCCTTAACCATCTTGCCCGGGATCATCCAGTTGGCCAGATCGCCATTTTCCGCCACTTCCATCGCACCAAGGATACTGAGGTTGATATGGCCGCCACGGATCATGCCGAAGCTGTCGGACGACGAGAAATAGGAGCTGGTGGGAAGCTGGGTGATCGTCTGCTTACCGGCATTGATCAGGTCGGCGTCCACCTCGTCCTCATATGGGAACGGGCCCATGCCCAGCATGCCGTTTTCCGACTGCAGGGTCACCTGAATGCCCTCAGGGATATAGTTGGCCACAAGGGTCGGAATACCGATACCCAGATTGACATAAAAGCCGTCTTCAAGTTCACGCGCGGCCCGTGCCGCCATCTGGTTCCTGTCCCAAGCCATTATGCGTCTCCCCGACTGCGAACGGTGCGCTGCTCGATGCGTTTCTCGAAGGTGCCCTTGACAATGCGTTGCACAAAGATGCCCGGCGTGTGGATGTGATCGGAATCAATCTCGCCCGGCGCCACAAGCTCTTCCACTTCAGCCACTGTGACCTTGCCAGCCGTAGCCATCATCGGGTTGAAGTTGCGCGCTGTTTTGCGGAACACTAGGTTGCCTTCGGTGTCGCCTTTCCAGGCCTTGACGATGGACACATCGGCCACCAGACCGGTTTCCATGATATAGGTCTGGCCGTCAAAAACCTTGTGTTCCTTGCCCTCGGCGATCAGGGTGCCAACCCCGGTTTTGGTATAAAACCCCGGAATACCAGCGCCGCCAGCGCGGATGCGCTCCGCGAGCGTGCCCTGCGGATTGAACTCCAGCTCAAGCTCACCGGTCAGATACTGGCGCTCGAACTCCTTGTTTTCGCCCACGTAAGACGAAATCATCTTCCTGATCTGCTTGGCATCCAGCAGGATACCGAGGCCAAAGCCGTCCACACCGCAATTGTTCGAGATCACTGTCAGGCCCTTGGTGCCTGCCTTGTGAACCGCGGCAATAAGATTTTCCGGAATACCGCAAAGGCCAAAGCCGCCTGCCATCATGGTCATGCCGCCAAACAACAGACCCTCAAGCGCAACTTCCGCGCTTTCAAAAACTTTTTTCACTCATATATCTCCGAATTTGACATGACCATTTACCACTCGCCGCAACCACTCCTCGGCCAGCGGGGAGACTTTTCTGGAAGGAGACCGGGCGGGTATGGTCGGGGCTGCCCGCCCGGTCTCGCTGCCGGCGGCGGGGGCCAGGATGGCCGGGACGCCGTGGGTGAGGAGGGTGCGATCCCGGCATGCCGCCGACAGGTGATTACCGACAGGTATTGGCGTGGGACCGGACAGGAGGGCGTTTGAGGGATTGGGGGTGTCCTGTCCGGTCCCGTCTTCGCCTGACCCTGGGAGAGGTTTGCAGCGGGAATTGGGGATGGCGCACAGGCCATGCTGCAACGGGCGAAGGGAAACTGGTTGGCTATGAACCTTGTGAAGCCCAAAGCTCACTAGGTCCTGACAGCCATCTATTTGTGCAAGAAGATTCACGGCTATATGTCCCACATCCAGCCGCAACTATTGCCGGTGCGACCTTCCTGAATATCCAGCAGTGACTGGCGCAAGGAACAAGTAATGGGGCCGGTCGCCTGGGGCATTATATATTCCCGCCCATCCGCCTCCTTGAGCGAACGGATGGGCGACACGACCGCAGCGGTACCGCTTGAGAAGGCCTCACTCACCTGCCCGCCTTCGATTCCTGCAATCAGGAGGTCGATATCGATGCTCTCCTCGACCACCTCGAGGCCATTCTGGCGCGCGAGACTTATGAGAGACTTGCGGGTGATACCGGTCAGGAAACTGTCCCTGGGCTCGGGTGTGATGAGTTTCCCGTCCCTGACCGCGAAAAAATTCATCAGAGACAATTCTTCTACAAACCGACCTTCCTTGGGATCGAGCCAGAGACTGGTGGCGCAACCGTGGGCATGCGCACGCCCAAGCGAGGCAAAACCGCCGGCATAATTGCCCGCGGCTTTTACCCCGCCGGTACCACCAAGGGCCGACCTTGTGGCCCTTCGCTCGATCAGGACCGATTTCGGCTCTTGGGAAAAAGGCACCGTCGGTGCGGCGTGCACGGTAAAGATATAATTGGCGGACGGTACGATCTCGAGGGAATAATCGGTGCCAAAGAGCGTGGGTCGCAGGTAGAGCGCGCTGCCCCGGTCCGAAGGAATATGCTGCTCATAAAGCCTGGCCATAAGGCTGACGGCACGCAGGAACAGTTTTTCGGGCACCGGCGGCATGCACAGACGCTCGGCCGACTTCTGAAACCGAATGGCATGGTCGAAAGGCCGGAACAGTTGCGGGCGGTCCTGGCGAACCTTATAGGCTTTCATGCCTTCAAAGACACTTTGGGCATATTGCACCGCCACAGAGCCCGCCGAGACCGTCAGCTCGTGATCGAACTTGACCTCTAAATCCGACCAAACACCGTCTCTACAGGCTGCGCTGCAGATGACCGGCATCAACGCTCTGCCGAACGTGCGGTCGCCTGGCGGGCTCATACAGGCTAGGGTGTCGGTGATATCCGCCCGAACCACCACCGGCGTGTCATGGATGGCCTGTTGATCATCCGCAAGGTCGTCCACCGCTGACAGGTCACTCGCTCGCGGTATAAGGTCCTGCTCCGACGGATCATCAATCTTCATGCTCATGCTGGTTCCTCCCCTCGCCCCAAAAACATCCGCGCCCCATCAAATCCCGGGCCTGCAGGACGCCCTCCGTGATGTCACGCCCGGCCCGGCCCCTTAAAAGAGAGGGGAGGACATATCCTCCCCTCAGTCGGAAACGCAGGCTGTCTCGAGCCTGCGGAGACCGAGCGGCCGTGCGGAACAAGCTGGTGCCAGAACCGGTATGATCCTGTGCCACCGAGCGGCAGATCACCGGTATGAGCGACCAGCTTGCAGGCGCGCCACCCGTCATCACCTTTCAACATACTTCGAACAGCCCGGCGGCGCCCATGCCGCCGCCAACGCACATGGTGATCACCACATAGCGTACGCCCCTGCGCTTGCCCTCAAGGAGGGCATGACCGACCATGCGCGCGCCGGACATGCCATAAGGGTGGCCAATTGATATTGCGCCGCCATTCACATTCAGACGCTCATCCGGTATGCCGAGCCGGTCCCGGCAATAGACGACCTGACAGGCAAAGGCCTCATTGAGTTCCCAGAGGCCGATATCCTCTATCTTCAGGCTGTGGGCCTTCAGGAGACCGGGTACCGCAAGGACCGGTCCGATGCCCATCTCATCAGGCTCGAGGCCCGCGACAGCGACACCCCGGTAGATGCCGATAGGGTCGAGCCCGAAGCGCTCGGCCGCCCGAGCCTCCATCAGGACGGCAGCCGAAGCGCCGTCGGAAAGCTGGCTCGCATTACCTGCCGTCACATATTGGCCCTTGGCGACGACCTGACCGCCAGAGAATACCGGCTGCAGGTCCTGCAGGGCCTCGATGGTGGTTCCAGGCCGGTTGCCCTCATCGCGGGCGAGCTCGACATGTTTGTCGGAAATCTCGCCTGTATCCTTGTCCATAACCTTCATCACCGCCGCCAGAGGGACGATCTCATCATCGAACCTGCCGGCCTCTTGTGCTGCGGCCGTACGCTTTTGCGACTGCAGGGCATAAGCGTCCTGGACCTCGCGGGCGATATTGTAGCGCTCGGATACGATTTCGGCGGTCTCCAGCATCGACATATAGAGCGACGGCTTGTGGGCCTCGATCCAGGGATCCGGGACAGAGAAAGCCTTGTCGACCTGGTTGGTGGAAATCGAGTCCACACCGCCACCGACCGCGATCGTCATGCCGTCGACGATGATGCCTTTGGCGGCAATCGAGATCGCCATGAGGCCCGAGGCACACTGGCGGTCGACCGACTGGGCGGCGACGCTCACCGGCAGGCCGGCCCGGATGACGCTCTGGCGGGCCACATTCATAAAGCCCGTGCCCTGCTGCAGGGCGGATCCGATCACTACGTCACCGATTTGATCCGGGTCGACTTTCGCGCGCCGGACGGCGTGGGCAATGGCATGCCCGGCAAGGGTCGGCGCCGGTGTCACGTTGAAGGCGCCGCGATAGGCCCGACCGATGGGCGTGCGGGCTGTTGACACAATAACCGCTTCACGCATGCTCGGGCTCCTCGGCTTTCTCGAGATCGATGCCGGCCGCCTGTGCTGCCTTCGCGACAAATTTGTCGGTCTGCTCGAAGGCCTCGGTGAGGATGCGCTGGCCCGACGGGTCGACAATATCCCGCAGCTGGCTCAAGATCGCTTCCGGTCGCTGCTGCCCGGGATCAAGATAGATGCCCTCCGTCTCATGGATGCGTGTCGCTGCATAGCCGCCAGCCCCGGCGCAGAGGATCAGGCGTGAGGGTGCCTCCTCAGCGACCAGCGCCAGCATGCCCGCTGTGACACTTTCCACGGTCATGAGATCGAGCACACGGCGCGGGATGAGGCCTTCTGTCATTCGGGTGGCCGCTGTAGGCGACAGGGTGTTCACCCTGATATTATATTTACGCCCCTCGAGATGGAGGACATTCATCAGCCCCACGCAACCCATCTTGGCTGCGCCATAGTTTGACTGGCCAAAGTTACCGTAAATGCCGCTTGAGGAAGAGGTCATGACGATGCGGCCATAGCGCTGATCGCGCATGATATCCCAGACCGCTTTGGCGCAATTGGCGGACCCCATGAGATGAACGTCGACCACTGCCCGGAAATCCTCCATGCTCATCTTGGCGAAGGTTTTGTCGCGCAGGATGCCGGCATTGTTGACAAGGATATCGACCCGGCCAAAGGTGCTGAGAGCCTCACCGACCATGGCCTCGACCTCATCGAGACGGCTCACATTGGCGCCGCTCGCCAGAGCTTCACCGCCCCTGCTGCGGATTTCCGCAGCAACATTTTCCGCGGCACTCGCAGAGGCGCCCCCGCCATCAAGCGTGCCCCCGAGGTCGTTTACAATTAGTTTTACGCCGCGCTCGGCCAATCCCAGAGCGTGGGATCGCCCGAGCCCGTTGCCGGCGCCGGTGATAATGGCGACGCGTCCATCAAGTCCGATAGTCATAGATCAATCCAATATTCATCGTCTGTTTTCACAATGCTCACTGTTTTCACAATTCTCAGGGAAGCACCTGGCGCCGGTTTCCGCTCACTGGAGCCGGGCTTTGAGCTCCCGTTTCAATATCTTGCCGATCGGGCTGCGGGGCAGCGCGTCGATAAGCCTCACCTCCCCGATTTGCTGCGCCTTGCCGAGCCCGGCATTGGCGGCCTGCCGCACCGTCTCGGGGTCAAGGGAACTTTCTTCCTCCAGGACCACAAAGGCGACCGGCGTCTCGCCCCAGCGTTCGCTCGGAGCGGCGACAACCGCCGCGTCGGCTACGCCCGGGCAGGAGAGCAGGACCGCCTCGAGATCGACGGCATAGATGTTGAAGCCGCCGGAGATGATCACGTCCTTCTTGCGGTCAAGCAGATGGAGAAAACCTTCCTCGTCGAGCCAACCGATATCGCCGCTGCGCTGAAAGCGCACACCGTCTGCGTCAAACCAGCTCGCCTCACGGGTGGCGTCCGGGCGATTATGATAGCCGCTCATCATCTTGTCTGACCGGGCGACAATCTCGCCGGGCATGCCTGTGCCGAGCTCTTCGCCCTCATCGTCGAGGATGCGCAGTTCGCAGCCATGAGAGGGTTGGCCAACCGTGTTCAGCTTGTCGGGCCGCTCGTGGGCGCGCAGCATGCAGCTCACGCCGCCCTCGGTCATGCCGTAGAACTCGGTGAGCCCGCCCGCGGGCCAGCGGTCTAGGATTTCGCGCTTCACGGATGTTCTGAGAGGCGCGCTGGTGCAGAATTTCTCCCGGAACGAGCTCAGATCGGCGCGGCCAAAGTCTTCTGAGGCCAGAAGGCGCTCATATTGCACGGGCACCAGCACTTGATGGGTCGGACGGGTCTGGCCGCACAGGCGCAGAAACTCACCCACGCTGAACTTGGGCATCAAAGTGGCCGAACCACCTGCTGCCATCACCGCGAGAAAAAGAAACAAGGTGGTGTTGGAATAAAGCGGCGTCGCTACAATGGTATGGGCCTCGCCATCAAGACCGAAACCTTCGATCATATGCTGCGCCTCAAGCGCGCGATAAGCCCGGGACTGCAGAATGCCCTTGGGCACGCCTGTGGTCCCGGAAGAGTAGATCAGATTGAAGCCCTGCTCGGGCACATGATCCACCACAGACCGCCCCACAGGTGCATCGCGGATGAAGTCCTCAAGGCTCATACCACTACCGGCCGTCCCTTCGAGGTCAATCACGCCTTGCTCCATAAGAGGCCGGAGGCTGTCGAGCTCGGGACGCAGTATCTCCCTGAATTCCCCGGACAGAAAAAGGCACCGGGCGCCGCTGTCGCGGATCATGCCGGTGAGCGCCTCTCCGGACGTCAAGGTGGAGAGCGGGACAAAACAGGCGCCTGCCCGCAGGGCACCAAACATGGCAAGCACATAAGGAATACTGTTGCGGCCCAGAAGCGCGACCTTGTCCCCCGGTCCGACACCGACTGCGATCAAAGCGTTGGCGATCCGGCTGACGTACGTGTTGAACGCACCCCAGGACAGGGTCTCTACCCCGCACGCGAGTGCCACGCGTTCAGGCGCCCGCAGGGCGACATCACGCAGCCGCAGGTCTATATCAGGCACCCGGCCCGCAGCGCCTTCACGCACACGCTCCAGCTTTACCATGATCGCCCCTCCGATCGCCCCTCTGTGTCCGGCCCGTAAGCTCGCAGAAGCACCTCAAGGGCTCGCAGGCCATCGTCACCATCCACGTCGGGGGCGCTATCCTCAAAAATGGACTTTGCGCAGGCCTCAAGCTGGGTCGCGAAATGCCCGAAGGCCGGACGGCCCGCACAGTCGACCTTCCGGACACCGTCGGCGTCCGCGAGGTACAGCGCATTGGCGTAGTGAAAAATCCGTAGCGCGCCGTCCGTGCCGTAGACGGATATAGAGCCCGGATGGGCATCCCAGCGGCCGGGCGCAGTGATACTGCTGTCGGCCTGCCAGCCTTGGCCACCACTGAAGACACCCTCAGTGGGAAGCTGGGTCGAGAAGGTCGCTGCATTATAGAGCAGGCTACCAATGGCACCGCTCCTGAAACGCATCATGAGATATTCGGTGTCGGCGGCACTGCCGGAGCGCAATCCTCGACCCCAGGCAGCTTCGATGTCTGAGCCGATAAGCCACGGGAAGGTATCGATAAGATGGATGCCGTGATCGACGAGCCCCATCCCCGGGCCACCCGGGCCGCCGAGCGGATAATGGATCGACGTAAGCTCACGGTAGCGGTCATAGCCGTTCCCGCCGACCAATTGCTCGGTGAGGAGCTGCACCCGACCGATGGTGCCCGACGCAATGAGCGATCTCGCCGCGCGCATCGCCGGCAGATAGCGGTAGCAGGAACCGTAGAATAGCTTCACGCCAGCCGAAGCACAGGCCGCCACCATTGATCTGGCGTCCTCGAGCGACACCGCCATCGGCTTCTCGCAGAGGATATGCACGCCTGCTTCGGCACCGGCCTCAACAATTTCCCGGTGGGTAGAGGCCGGTGTCAGCACGAGCGCCAGGTCGATATCGCCTCCATAGAGAAGGTCGCGGTAGTTACTGAAGGCGGCGGCCCCAAAGCGTGCGGCAGCCTCCCGAACTCTTGCGTCATCGACATCGCATACGGAGATGACGGTCGCGACGTCATGGTCTTCGACCGCTTGCAAGTGTGCGCGTGAGACACCTCCGAGCCCGATCACGCCTATTCTGAGCTTTCGACTATCCATACTGAAAACCAGTTGCCTCAAATACATGGCCAGAAATACAAGACCGACGACCCTGCCCCGTCCTTGAAATGCAACTTGTCTTGAATTTTTAATTTATTCCAATATTAAATTCAGATCGTATAATCCCTAAAAACAATCAAAATCCTCACGCCAAGGCGACGCAACACAAAGCATCAGATCCGAGAGAAAACATGGAATTCAGACAGTTACGGTATTTTGTCACCCTGGCGCATGAGCTGCATTTTCGCAAAGCGGCCGAGATACTGCACATTACCCAGCCGCCCCTGAGCCAGGCCATCAAACTGCTTGAAGAGGAGATTGGCGAACCGCTGTTCGAGCGCGGTCGCAAACGGGCGGTGACGCTCACCCCGGCGGGAAAATCGCTCTACGACAGTGCGCTGCGCATCCTGAAGGATGTTGATCTGGCGAAACAGGTGGCGCGGCGAGCGAGCACAGGCGAGACTGGCGTGCTGACGGTCGGTCATACCGACGATTATAACTATGGCGCCTTGCCGGATATGCTGCATGGGTTCAGCCAGGCCTACCCGGAGATGATCCTGCGATTTTACCAGGAGCGGTCGCTCGCGCTCGCGAGCAGGTTGGTCGACGGCGAGTTCGACTGCATCTTCACCACGAGTCCAACACCGGCCCTCCTGGCCGAGTGCGAGGTGCGGGCCCTGCCGCCCACACCGATCATGCTCGCGGTCCCCAAGGACCACCGCCTGGCCACAAAGGACAGTGTCAGGCTCAAGGACACCGCCGAGGAGCGGCACCTCTACTCGATCAACGACATTCCCTCCGCCTTCGACCGGAAACTCGCCGAAATATTCAGCGCGGCCGGTGTGAAAGTAGCGTCACACCTCCAGCCGGCCAGCACGGCAATCGCGCTTGAGATGGTGCGCAAAGGTTACGGCGTGATGTTTGCGACTAAAGGGTCCATCCCCCGCGCTTCCGACGTGACGCTCCTCGCCATCGAGGAAAAGGGAATGATGCTGGAACGCGCCATGGTCTGGAGAAAAGACAATGCAAACCCGGCGCTAAGGAACTTTATGGACCAGATGGACGATCAGACACTGTGGCCTCCCTGAAGCATAGGAAGGTTCCACAACCACCTAAATCAATCCTGGGATACGAAATTGTCCGCCATATCTGGCGCGGAGCGGGTAGGAGAAAACGGGTGCGTAAACGCTAATTCTTCAGGTGCCAGAGCTTGCGGCTCGACCCAATCTTCCAGGTAGGTCAGATAATCGACCATATAGGCGACGTCGTCGCCTCAACAAAGGTGCATCCGTGCAGCAAGAGGAGGAGAGCGAAACCCATATTGAGATGTCGGGCATCATATTTCAAACCAAGCTGCCCCCATATCTCTGGAACGTATGAACCCAACTGAAATTACTTCAATGGGCACGCCCTCCTGGGAGCGGCAATAAATCCAAATCATCAGCCGCATTTTATTGCTCAACGTTCCGAGCATCGTTCGCCCACAACGTTCGGAGCCCCCAAGCCAAATTCAGTGGTATGACCGATATGTGATCCTCACTTGGGAAAACTCGCACATTGATATCCAACGACGGATATTTTCTAAGATAGAGTATCTCCCCCATACGAGCTGTGGAGCTTACGATCGCCCACGCAGGGATGACACCATTAAATGTATCTTCGAGAATCTCACTTTCCCCTACACCGAAAAAGACCGACGCTTTCATATCTCGGTGCTCGTTTGCATATTGCTCCTCCATCTTGAACAGATCGAAGTTACTTCCAAACAAGTTGGGACTACCGCAGACATATTTGGAAAAAGATTCCGTCCGGGCGAACAACGCATAGGTACAAAAATAGCCACCGCCTGAATGACCATACAACGTATTGTCATCGGACATCCGATACTCTTTCGCTAAAACGGGCCGCACTTCGTCAATAATAAAATTTAAGAAGTCTGCCGCCCCACCAGTCCTTGACCAAACTGGCCGGCCACTACCCTGAATTCGCTGTCTGGCTTCTGATAACTTCTCTTCAAGAATGTAACCTCCCAATCCCTCAAATCCAACAGCCTCCGACGACGAAGAAAACTCATATGGACGCCGCTGGGTGTTAGCTGCTACCTCGGAAAATGGAACGCCAATACCGACGACTATCATTTCCGGCAAATGTTTCTTTACTTCACTATATACAATCCGCGTAGCTCGATCAAAAGAGTACAACCCGTCTACAACCCAAAGCACTGGATAAGGCTTTTCGGTTTTGAAGTACGAAGGAGGCAGTGCTACTTGGATTTCATGATCCCACTCAAACTTCTCGCCGCGCATGCGACGTAATGGCTCAAGAGTGACGCCTGTTGGCTCGTTGATCGCCCCAATTATCGTACCAAGCTGACCTGATTGAATGGAGCCACCATTCTTCTCCGCTGAACAAGCCGCGGCAGGAATTCCTACGAGCAGAACAAAACTGAATAGGATCGTCTTCATTGCGCAAAGTTCCTTTATTTGTATCTGAGTTCGCCACTCATTTTGCTCGACACCTAGGGAGAGACTATGAGAGCGCCTGCAGTTTCACCGGGCACCAGCTAGCACTCGGTAAAACTGCTTTGATCAGTGAATTAAAAGTCCACACTGATATTCATTCCGATGGTACGTGGACGGAGAAGATATGCGCGTGGATTGACAAATCCGTCGCCATCAATCCACGCAGGGCCTGCTTCATCCATCAAATTGTTGGCGAATAACTCAATGCGGGTGTGATCATCAATATCAACGCCAACTCTGACGTTCAATTTACCATACTTACCAAGCTCAGGTCCTGTCTGAGCGATATTATGGTAAAACCCGCCGACATAGTAATAATCACTGCGCAAAAACGAGCCATACCCCGCTACATCAAATTCATACTGCAGGCCGACATTGACATTATATCTCGGGGCGCCAGGCAGACGGTCTCCAGAGTTACCAAGCAACCCTGCATCTTCTGTAAGCACTGCTTTGACCAACGATGCACCAAAATTGAGCATGAGATCGCGAGCGATAGACCAGGTCCCCTCAAATTCGACACCACGAGACCTAGCCTTTCCTGCGTTAACCGTTACTGTACAGCCTGGCACCGCCACCATGGAAATAGGGATTTTGTCCCAATTTACTTGATAAACCCCTGCATTCAACCGCAGGCGATTGTCGAAAAGACTAAACTTCCCACCCAATTCATAATTGTCAACAAAGTCCGAGTCGAGGACCCGGTCTGCAGTGGACACACCTTCAGTATTATCGAAAATGCCATCAGAATCCTGGTCACACAGCGGCTGAGGATTTGCCGGCACCGGCCTACCCAGCCTAAAGCCTTGGCTCCATGTAACATAAAACAAGGAATCACGGTTTGGCGTATAGTCTAAACTTACCTTGTAGTTGCTGTCGGAAGCCCCCCCTTCGATATGGGTGCTACCAGCTGGCAAGAAAGCACTTGGCCGGGTAATTCCTGAAATTTCTCGATCATAGTCAAATACCCGTACTCCAGCGGTTAGTTTCAACTGTTCAAGAATATCGTAAGAAACCTCGCCAAACAGGGCCTTTTGTTTAGTCTTGGACGAGGAAGACAAGTCATAAAGAAGTACCTCAGGGAACGGATTAGCCTCTAAAGCACCACCGAAAAAGCCCCTTTGAGAAGTGCCTGCATTCTCAATATCCTCGTAATACATCCCGAGTACGAATTGAAAAGGGCCGCTAAACTGTGATGTCAGGCGCGCCTCCTCAATAAAGGCGCTGTTGTCAAATTCAAGAGGAGTCCCAGCAGGGATAAACCCAAAAAAGATTGGACCAACTTCGCGATGGATATAACTCTGCTCGTTTACCCATGATGTTGAAGAGAGAAGACTCATGGAGCCCAACGTATATTCGACCGTTGCGTTGGTAATTTCTATTTCCGACCCAAAACTTTCGTTGAACTCAGACTCACCATCTTCAGTGAGACGCATTTTGTACCCACGCTGTAAATAGCTTTGCTCCCCGAGGTCAAGATCAGCGACTGCCCAGCCATCTTGATCGATATCCTGGTACATATACATCAAATTGAACCGCAGTTTCTCATTCGGCTCCCACCGTAAACTTATCCGCCCGCCCAAATATTTATCATTACCCACATCACCACGTGCTGTTGCTGCAACTGCGCCCCACTGAGCAACACCTGCTGCAATACTTGGATCACTTATGCCCAAGTTCCTATAGTAACCACTGTTTTCAAATCGAAACCCCACTACCCGAAGAGCAAGTCGATCTTCGATCAAAGGAATATTGACAACACCCTGCAATTCGGAATTTCCATCACCATAGCCGCCGGTATGTGAATAACCGGCCTCTATCCGACCTTCAAAGGCGTGTAAATTCGGCGCAGCCGGAATATTCCTTATGGTGCCTCCAAGGTTACTGGAACCGTAGAGGGTTCCTTGGGGGCCCCTCAGCACCTCAACTCTCTCCATGTCCACCAGTTTCACGTCAGGATTACTATAATACGAAGCAAGCCCAGTGATGGGAGTCTCACCAAAATAGACACCAACAACACTACCATTGCTCTCCCCTTCGTTCTGAGGATTCGAGGACGCGCCACGGATAACGAGCGACGTCCTACCTGCGGCGCCGTCCAACACACTTACTCCCGGAACCGAATTCAAATAGTCCCCCATACCAACAAGACCCCGCCGCTCAATCTCCTCGGCCCCAATAGCAGCAATAGACATCGGCGTATCCTGAAGACTCGTCGCCCGCTTGGTCGCCGTGACAACAATCTCCTCAAGGAAGATGTCCCCGCTCCTGACCTCATCCACCCGCTCGTCATCCTGCGAGGCTGCCACGCCCTGGGCATAGTCGTACCCTTCCGCATAGGAGATCGAGCGGACACCGCCCGCACCAAGCGGCACGATGGCGATGGCGCCACCTTGGACCGACCGGAAGGTTAGGTTCGTGCCGGCCAGCAACTGCGTAAGAGCCTCCGATGAGGTGTAGCGCCCAGCGCTGAGGCCCGCCGTAACTCCGCGCACATCCTCTGACTGGATGAGAAGCTGGAAGCCTGCCTGCTGAGCGAGCTTGCTCAAGGCACGATCGAGACGCTGCTCGCTGATCTCGATATCAAAGGTGCTTGGGGCCCCACCCTGGGCCGCGCCAACGGCACCGAGGCAAGGGCGACAGAGATCGCGATAACACTGGCTGACAGTTTGAAGTTCATTTTCCTATTCCCTATGTCTTTATACCGATTTTCATCGGGACGTTCCTCCCAGCCACGGTCACGCGGCTAGGGGTAAAGACTGGGGGCATGGAACTATGTGTACTTTTTTTTACAATGTGATCTGCTTTCACTACGCGATCCGTTTCTATAGCCCGGCCTGTTCTATAGCCAGACTGGCCAACAGTATAACAAGTAAAGGCCTGCACATAAGAGTGCAGGCCTTTACTTATGAAAGACGCCAGGCTTTGGACGTGAGCGGCATAAGCAGATGGCCAGAACAGCCGCTTCGGCGACGAGATCGCCCCCAAATTCACTCGCCCCGAGGGTCCATCCCCAGGTGCTTGTCGAAGAAAGCTTCCATCTCGCGGTAGACCTCCCTGGTTTCCGGGAGATCGAGCATGCTCGCATAAAAACAGTGCGGCATGCCTTCCCATATCTGCAACTCGGCATCGACACCGGCCCGCCGCAACTGCCGGTGCAGATAGATGGCCGAGCTCATGGTGCTATCCCTTGTCGAATTGATCACGAGCGCGGGCGGGAACTGCGCCAGGCGTTCAAGGTCTGAATCGACATTCATGATCGGATCATCGTCGGGCATGGCCTGCACATAGTAGTGATCGCGGGTGCGGTCGGTGGGCCGTGTGGGCACCCCTGTCAGCGGCCGCCCCATAAAGGCGCCGTTATAATAGGCGTTATCACCGGTCTTCCAGGGATACACCCCACTTTCGCCATTGATCGAGATGGCGCCCGGCACCGGCAAACCTTCCTGCAGGAACCAGGCCATGGACCAGGTCGTGATCTGCGCGCCGGCGGAGCAACCGAAGATGCCGATATTCTCGGCCGGATACTCCTGGAGCAGTTCCTTATATACCGAAGCAACGTCAACAAGGGCGTCGGGGTGCCTGCCTTCGGGTGCCATGCGATAATCGACGCCGTAAACCTTGATTCCGCCGAGTGCGGCCATCGGGATCGAGGCGATCTTGCGCAGGTCGGGATGGTCAAGATAGAGCGCGCTGCCGTGGATCTGGATCAGGGCCCGGTGCTTGTTCTTCTCCTCCACGCCCTTGGCTGGGGTTACGATGTCGGTCTCCACCCCACCAATGGCCCGGGTTTCGATATCCACGTCATAGATGTCCCGAAGCTCCGCCAGCTTGGCGGGAAGATTCTTCTGCTTCAGGTAACAGTCGCGCACGGCGAGTAGCACGTCCGCGTCCCAGATATTCGGCTCGACACCGCACCGGGTGAAGCTGCCGGCCATCTCCGCGCCACCGGCTTTGATCTGGCCCTGGAGCCAGGCGTTGACCGCCGCCTTCGCCTCATCGCTGATGAAGGGCGAAAGCGGCAGGATGCCGTTCGGCGTATGGATGGTGCCGCTTGGATCAACTGTGGCCGACGAGGCCTTAGCCTCTTCGGCTTGGGCCCTGCCCGCAAAGCCGCACTGGAGCGCGCCGGTCGCGATCAAGATGGACAGAATGGAAACGATATGGGTGCGCATGAGACTATCTCCGATGGGTTGGCTATTGACGTTTGCCGAGCCCGAGCATGGCGCGCGCCTCGTCGGGTGTTGCGACCTCAAAGCCCAGATGCTCGATGATGGTGCGGGCGCGCTCGACCAGTTGGCCGTTGGTAGCGAAGACGCCGCGGCTCAGATAAAGATTGTCCTCGAGGCCAACCCGGACATTACCCCCCAGCAGTGCCGCCTGCGCCACCATGGGCATCTGCATGCGGGCAATGCCAAAAGCGGCCCACGGTGCCCCCGCAGGCAGCAGGTCGCGCATATAGATCATGGTTTCCGGGGTCGCCGGCAGGCCCCAGCGCGTGCCCATAACGATCTGGAACATGGGCGGGGCGTCGAAGAGCCCCTCCTCGATCATCTTTTTCGCGAGCATGACGTCGCCTGGGGCAAAAACCTCGATCTCCGGCTTGACGCCCAGCTCCTGGAAGCGCTTTGCCATCTTGCGCAGGGTATATTCGGTGTTGAGATAGACATAAGGGTGAGCACCGTCGACCTGGTTCTGGGTCGTAACGTCGATCGAGCAGACCTCCGGCATGGTGAGCTCGATATGTCGGACCCGTTCCTCGGCGGACGCGACATCGGACCCGGGCCCCGCTCGGGACTCGTCGTTCGGGTCGGGATAGAAGCGGCCGCCTCCACCGCAGGTGATATTGATGACCGCCCGGACGCCGCCGTCACGCACCCGGGTCGCCATATCGAGGAAGAGCTCGGGGTTGCGGCTGCCGAGCCTGGTCTCAACATCGCGGACATGGAGGTGCACGCAGGACGCACCGGCCTCTTCGGCCTCGAGCGCGGAATCAGCGATTTCCTGAGGCGTGACCGGGAAACTTGGGTGCCCGAGATTATATTCGCCGTTTCCGGTGATGGCACAGGTGAGGATGATTTTACGGGACATAACAGAACTTTCTTGAATGGAAATGACTAGAGTTTTGAAGAAGGGAGATGCGGCGACGCACCAGGCAGCCGCGCCTGCACTGAAGAGTCGGGCCCATCACCAGACGCATGACCAGACGGACCATTGGCTGGACCAACAGGCTGGATATGGGAAAGGGCATTACCCGGGACATCGGACAGTACCTCCACCTCACTATCCTGAGGGTTCGGCCCCGCTGGCCCTTGCTTGTCGCCAATGACGGCCTCAAGCTGGACCGAGAAAGGGACGAGCGCCCGGTAGAGAAGCAGAGCACCGAGGCCGCATGCGACGATTGCCGTTGCCATGATGGACCAGCCCACTGCCATGGTGTCGCCAAACACATAGTCGGTGATGAGCGCGACAGCGGTCGGACCGAACCCGAGGCCGATCAGGTTGACCACCAAAAGATAGATGGCCGAGACCTGGGCCCGCATGCGATTGGGTGTTGCGAACTGGATGATCGTCGGAGACAGCACTGTTGAAACGGCAATCGCAAAATTGACGGTGACCAGGAGCACGAGCTTGAGCGGCATCAGGGGCACCATGATGAAAAGCGGCACAAGCACAACGAGCGAGGCCACCGCGACCGTCTTCAGAAGGAGCGGCGCCGGCTTGTATCCCTTTTGAAAAATATAATCCGACAGCCAGCCGCTGCAGAGGCCGCCGAGCACGGCAGGACCGATATAGAGGAAGCCGAGCGTCACGCCGGTCGAGGCGGCATCCCAGCCATGGACCCGAATGAAGTAGGACGGCGCCCAGGCCCCGGCACCATAGCTGTAGAGATTGATGACGCTCATACCGATGATGAAGGGGCCATAGAAGGATTTGTGCCTACCGATGAATTTGAGCACCGAGCGGAATGACATATCCTCCCCGCCGGGCTGCCCGCCCGCTTTTCCGCTCATCTTTTTGGCTGACTGTCCGGCGGCCTTGCTCCCCGTCTTTTTGGGGTCAGCATTATGGCGCGGCGGCTCGGGCATCAGGGAGAGCGGCACCAGCATGACAAGGGTCAGCCCCCCGACAATGATCAACACCGCTTGCCAGGTACGGATGTCGCCAATGATGGGCAAGGTGAGCGTGCCCACCTCGGTCACGAACCCGATCACCAGCCCGCCAAAGATGAGCGACATGCCGGCACCCACGGCCATACCGCCGAGCGCGAACACACTCATCGCCCTCGCGAGGCGGTGCGGGGGAAAGAGATCGGCGACGATGGCATAGGCCACCGGCGTGAGCGCCGCTTCGCCAAAACCCACGCCCATACGGGCCAGAAAGAGCTGAGGGAAACTGCGCGCCAGACCGCAAGCTGCGGTCAGCAGGCCCCACACGGCCACACCAAAAATAATCACATATTTGCGCACCCACAAGTCGGCCACACGCCCCATGGGCACGCCCATCAGCGTATAGACCACCGCGAAGGAGAAACCGGTCAGCAGGCTGACCTCGGTGTCGGTGATCTCGAGATCGGCCTTGATCGGTTCGATCAAAAGGACCAGGATCTGGCGGTCCATGAAGGAGAACATATAGGTGAGCGAGAGGATGGCAACAGCTGTCCAGGCCTTCAGCGGCGGCGGATAGCCGGCGTCGCGTTCATCAGATGGTCCTTGCATTTTGCTCGTGCTCATAACTGATCCCCTGGGGCCTAAAACGGCATGTCGTCCAGCGGCCAGATCGGACGCGGAAGATGTTTGTACGGAAAGGCGCGATAATCGTGGCTGCAGATGCCCTTGGCATCGGCAAAGACAATGCCTGAACTGACGGGTTCATAGTCGGCTCGGAAATGGTTCATGCCCTTGAGCGCGATGACCCGTTTCTCCTCTGCATTGATTCCGAGGCTCCGCAACTGCTCCCGGTCATCTGCCATGGTCGGACGTGTGGTGACGATGACATCGATCCCGCCGACCTCGATCCGCATGCTGGGGCCCATCTCGCCGGTCGTGCCCTGCGCGAAAGGCCCCTTGCGCTGGTAGCGACCGTCCGAGAGCGCCCGGACGACACCTGTCACCGCAACCGGCTCCCCGGAAAACCTTGGGTCGATTTTTCCGCCGAGCTCCAGCGAGAGCGTTGCACCGATGTCGGCCTTCTGACCTGCCGCTACAGCGTCCGGGTCGGCAATCGCAAAAAACACGGCGTCCTGCAGGTCTGCCTGTAGCATTGCGGCGAGCAGTCTGGTGCCGTCGCCATAACCGCCGCCGCCCGGATTATCCGTATAGTCGCTGACAAGGAGAGGCCTCTCGGCAATATGGGCGCGGGCCGTTTCGATCACGTCCTCAATATCCAGCAAGGTCACTGACCGGGTATCCTTGGTGCGCCATATTTCGCCGATGAGCTTTGTCGCTACACGGTAAGCCTCATGTTCATGCGTGTCGTGGGTGACAGCCACACTCGGCCCGGCTTCGGCAAAATCGGCCCAAGGATAGCCGGCATGGGCAGAAATACAGAGGATCCTGCGATCCTCTTTTTCGACCCGTTCGGCCTGTCGCAACACTTGCGGCAAGGGCCCGTCCGGGTCCACGGTCCGTCCCCGGTCGAGCGCGTCCAACATCGGTAGCCGCACGAGCGCGATTTGAGGGCTGATCTCGCCCTTGATGCTGCGCAGCAGCAAGTCCATGGCCCGCGCCCCGGTCTCATATTGATCGATGTGAGGCGTTGTCCGGAAGGCCGTGAGGATATTGGCATTGTCGCACATTTTGCGGGTGACATTGGCGTGCAGGTCGAGCCCGACGGCGATCGGGACATCGGGCCCGACGAGCGCGCGAACCCTTTCGGTCAGATAGCCTTCTGTGTCGGCAATATGCTCGGCGAGCAGCGCGCCGTGCAACGGCAGGAAGACACCGTCAACCGGCAAGCTCGCCTCAAGTGCCGTCAGAAGCTCTGCCAAAAGCCCGTCGAAACAACCTCTCTCCACGGGGCCGGTGTTGGCGCCGCAGAAGGCCTCCAGGGGGTAGACGGCCTCAAATCCATACTGCTTTTCGGCGGCAAAAAACGCCCCCCACATGCTGGCCGCACCGTCATGATGCGTCCTGATCGCTGCGCCGCGAAGGACGTGAACAGTCCCTGTTGTGGCAAGGATGCGATTGAACTGGTGGCATTCCCCCCAGATGGCAGCGGCAAAAATCTTCATGGCTTGCTCCTCACGGGCGCAAGCAGCCCGATATTCACGAGACTCCAGGGCATGTTGCCAGCCTCTCTGCGCTTCCTGATAATCTGCTCGTGCAGCTCAAAGGATCCCGGCAGCAGATCACGCGCGGCATAGGCCCTGCCATCCCGGAAGGCCATATAGGCGCGGTCCCCCGCCTGATAAGCGGGCCATTCAGGCCGGTCTTTGGCGCGCGGCGCGCCACCACTGGCGAACGCCACCCAGTAGTCCGAGATGATATCGGCGACGCGATAGTCAGCGGCGGTTGGCTCAAGGTCCGGCCAGTTGGCGGAATATTTGGCATTCTGGCCGACAGCATTGAACGTGTAGGGCAAATCGATCCCGTGAAATGCGCCGTATCCACCATTCCGGGCCCAGCCAAAAGCCTGGTCAAAATAATAGAGATAGGCATCAGAGGGCACGCGGCGACTTTCGCGGACGATCTTTTGGGCCGCCCAGCCGAAGAAGCCGTCCCGATAAGGCGCCAACAACCCATTCTCGCGATCGCTTGGCGGATAAAGGGCGAGATAGCTATCAGACAAGTCGCCGTAGCGCGCCCGTACCATGGCCTCATACTCACGGGCTGTTTCGGGACGGGCCTGTTGCCAGTCCGGCCGCAGGCTCATCTGGAAGCCTTCGTTGCCGGTATAGCCCGCCAGCACAGGAACGTCATGCTGTGCGCCCGCCTCAAACAGCTCGAAAAGCTGTGCGGGGAAAACCCATCCGTCCACCACCGGATTGGGGATCATGGCATAGGGATCGTCAACCCGGTTCACGGCATTCAGGATATCCGCAGCTGGCAGGGCACGAAGCTCGGCAAGCGTTTTTGCCCCCAAGGCGGCAGCGAACGTCTCTCCCGACGCCTCGGCAGCCGGCAGACCATACTGTGGCCGGTCAAGCGCCGGCAGCGGCTTCAGATAGGGGCTTTGAGCAATCGCCCGATGAAACAGGCCTTCCGACAGGGGGGAGACCAACAGTTGCAGAACACTGTAGGCGCCGGCGGACTCGCCAAATATGGTAACATTGTCAGGATCCCCGCCGAAGACGGAGATATTGTCGCGCACCCATTTGAGAGCGGTGATCTGATCATTGACGCCATAATTGCCCGACGCCTTGTGCCCGGACTCTGCCGTGAGCGCCGGATGCGAGAAATAACCAAACACATTGAGACGATAACTGATGCTGACAAAGACCACGCCTTTGCGCGCCAGCCCTGCTCCGTCATAGATTGACCAGGAAGCGGCCCCGTCCACAAGACTGCCGCCATGAATCCAAACCATGACCGGTAGTTTTTCCGCCGGTTTTTCCGTCAGTCTTTCTGGCCGCTTTCCTGACAGTTTCTCAGAGTGCTCGCCAGCCACCTCGTCCCGCCGGTCAGGCGGGCCCTCTGGAAGCTTCGCCGGGGTCCAGATATTGAGATAGAGGCAATCCTCGCTCATCTGCGGCGCCGGACGATAGGCATAGTGCGCCTTGTCCTTGACGGTTTGCGGCTGCATACAGGCCGGCGCGAAAGACGTTGCCTCGCGCTCCCCCTCCCACGACGCATGCAAAAGCTCCGCCGGCTTCCAGCGCCGCTCGCCAACTGGCGGCACCGCATAGGGTATGCCACGAAACAGGGAAAGCGGGCTGCCATCCGAGACAATCCGCGCCCCAATCAAGGTGCCTCGGGCTGTCTCAAGAACCACGTCCTGATCCCGATCCTGCGCTTGGGCAAGCACACTCGCGAAGCACCAAACGAACAGACCTATATAAACGACATGTATGCGCACACGCAAAACCTCCTTTCGCCACCAGGGGCAACAAGCACTGCAACGACACCCGCCATGCGGTAATCGCATCAAAGTGCCGTCGCACCGCGCCTGAACCGAACAACGTCCAAAGACGCCACTGTATGGGAGAAATATCGATATTAAAAATATCTTATAAAGATTATTTGATACTTTACATGTATCATTAAATCATTTGCATGATGCCATGTCAAAGCATGGCCAACTTCCCCTTATAAGGCTTAGCTCATGAATTAACCCATTGAACTAAAAGCCCTTCGATGGCCCTACCCTCTTCAGGCACGGACCCTGGCTGCTTGACTTTGATATAAAGACAGCGAATGCTTGAAAATGTGTATGTGCTTTCGCCCTCGGGTTTCAGGACCATCACGCAGCAAAAGCCGATACACAAAAGCACCCGGAAGCAGTCTTTATCACCAGACGGCTGTAAGGAGGCTTGGAAGCGACGGAGATGAGCTCAGGTAAACGACCGCAGGAATTGACACGATTTCACCAGGTGATCCTCGACTATAGGCCTCACCTGCACCGATACCTGCGCTCGAAACTCGGCAGCCCGGAAGATGTGGAAGACATCGCCCAAGAAGCCTATCTCAGACTCTTGCGGGTCGATTTGCCCGAACTGATCAAACGGCCGCAGGACTATCTGTTCCGTATCGCGTCAAATGTTGTGCATGATTTTTACCTGAAACGTCGTCAACAGCCAGATTTTGTGGATTATGACTATGCCCAGGAGACGGGCGGCGACGAAGATAAGCGATCGCTTGAGAGTGACGTGGAACACCGGGACAGCCTCAGAAAGCTGGAAACTATTTTGAAAGAACTGCCGCCGATCCAACAGGCGGTTTTCCTGCTCAAGAAGCGGGACGGCCTGAGCCATGAAGAGATTGCCGCTAAACTCGATATTTCGGTACATACATCGAGAGCCTATGTTAGCCGTACGGTGGCTTATTGCCGCCTGAGAGGTGAGGAACAAGCATGACCAGTCCAATGCAAAAAGATATGAGCGTGATCGAGACGGCCGCCTATTGGGCAACCTGCCTCGAAGATGACGCCCTGTCACAGACCGAGCGCGAGGACCTGGCGCACTGGCTGCGCAAGTCGCCGGAGCATGTAAAAGAGCTTTTGCTCGCTCAGGCGATACTGACCGATGCCGCCGGTATCGATCCAGACCGGGAAACCGATGTAGAGGCACTCTTGGCAGACTTGGACCGCAATATCGTGCATTTCGGCACACGGGTATCTACTGGCCGGGCAGCAACTGGCCAGGCATCTTCTGGCCGGTCGTCGGCCAGCACATCACCGGGCCCTGCAGCGCATATCCACCGTCCCGCCACCCGCGCGTACGGCATGGCCCTGTTCCTCAGGGCGCCGCACGGACTGGCCGCCATGGCCGCCAGCCTGCTTCTCATCGCAGCGGCCCTTGTCATCTTCAACAATCCCTTCAGCCCGGCAACCCAGCTTTACGCTACCGGTGTCGGCGAACAGCGCAGCCTGTCGCTTGCAGACGGCTCGGTCGTCCATCTCAATACCCAGTCAGAGGTACGGGTCAGCTATACCGAGGGCGAGCGCGACATCTATCTGCTGAGGGGTGAGGCGCTTTTCGATGTTGCGCACAATCAAGAACGACCTTTCAGGGTCCATGTGGATTCCACAGTCGCCCAGGCGCTCGGCACCAGTTTCAATGTCTATCGGAAAGGGGATGAGACGGAAGTGGCGGTGCTTGAAGGGACTGTAGCTATCAGCTGGCGTGACGCCGCAGACAACAGCAGTACAGTTGGCACAAGCAAACGGCAGGCAGGGGCTTCGGCGGCACCGGAAGTCCTTGCCACCCTGACGCAAGGACAGGAAGCTTCCGTGGCAGCAACTGGTGCGGTTATCACACATGAGGTTGCCGATCTTGACAAGATCACCTATTGGCGGCAGCGCAAGATCGTCTTTGAAGATACGCCGGTCAGTGAAATCGTGCGCGAGTTCAACCGCTACAACACGGTGCAGATCGTTGTAGAAGGTGTCGGAGGCTCCGAACCGCTGTTTTCCGGTGTGTTCGATGTAGACAAGCCTGACGCTTTCATCAAAACACTTGAGGCGTCGGGGGCGACTGTGAGACGGTCCGCCGGGCAAAATCGGGTGTTTGTCAATTTTTCCGCATTCCGCTCAAAAGGCGGCACTGCAGCACAACTGGACCAAGGCCATCCGCTACGGCGAGCGCATGCTCGAAGGCGCTGCAGCTCTCTATGGGGAAACCGATACCGGCTACCTCAATCGCCTAAAGACGCTCAACCGGTATTATGACAAAGCCGGTCGCTTGCAGGAGGTACGCGCGCGGGTTAGCAAGGCCTATGAGCTCTCAAAGATGCATCTCGGCCCGGAGCATTATATTTCCGAGGTAAGCCGGCTCCTCTATTACAAGCTGCTGGTCGCCGATAAAAACTATGGGCCGGCCACACTTGTCGTGAAGGAAAATATCGCCCTGCTCGGGGACAGCGAAGACGACCGCTTCCGCCGGCTCGACTATCTCAAGCAGCTTTTTTCGCTTTATGGCCTTTCCGGCCGAAAAGCCGAGGAGGCACAGGCAATCGAAGACTATCTGGCTTTGGAGGCCGAGCTCGAAATACCCCCGTTGGAAGAAAGCCTACCTGTCATCATCAGTCTGGCTAAAAACTATTGCGAGCGGAAAATGTATCGGGAATTTCAGTCGGTGATGCAGCGGTTTGAGCTGGAGTATGTCTGCGAACGGTAAGGGAACCCCCCCGTGCCAGATGGCATTAATCTGGCTAGACTTTATCTCGGGAATGTGTCCACCGGCCCATGGCGTAGCTGGCCCAGAGAGAATTGCCCTAGGTACTCGTGGATGCCTACCTTGACCTGTTATCGCCAACCGGCGTTTCCCTATCATATTCCCAGTGGACCGGCTAAGTACGCGGGGTCACATATCACGGACGCCCGTCATGAGGGCTCAAAATAGACCCATCTCGCGACCAGCAGGAACAGGTACCAGGAAGGCCGCCGTAGTTGGACAGGGCTGGCGCAGCGGCAGTTGCCTTTTCGCCACGATCACACACACTGGCAGAATGACATGCAAGCGCCCCAATCCGACCGATCCGCCTGTGCCTGCCGCAGCGTCGCCCCTGCCCGCATTCAGAAACATCGCGCGGGCACTCGGGCGCCAGCTCGCCCGAGAGACGGTCAAAGCCCATGAAAAGCGGCAGCCAGATCAGGATCCCGGAACTTTATAGCAGCTGAACTTGCGGACCCTACCCGCAAACCAGTCCAGTCCATCTCCACCAAAAATTCCAGCCGGTCCCGAGGCAACCGGCTAAGTTGTAGCGAGTTTCTGGGCATTTACCGGATTGACGAAACGCTCATCGAGCCTGCCCCCATACGCCCTGCAGTGCTTCACGATGAGCTGACTACAGGCGCGCATTACCGTGCCATGCATACGGTCCTGTCCCAGCGATTTCCGGGCATAGGGATTGTTGGCATCTTTTTCGCCCGCAGCGTTCATCTGGCGCAGTAAACATGAGGCATGATCATGCGCAGACCGGCATTGGCAATGTGTGGACGGCTAACCACAATAGCACATCTGTAAGGAACTGCCCACCAGCATCAAAATAGCTTCTTCGCCAGTGGATCCCCCGTGCCACATATCTGCCTTATCTGGACGCCACAATATACAGCCAAAAGAAGAGTTCTATACACTAACTGGGAGTAAGGCCCCTTGTACATAGAGCCGCAAGGCGCCAAACTTGACGTTGGCCCCGACAGGAGAAGCGAACAATGCCGTCTGTAGCCTTTTACGCCCGATATTCCAGCGACCACCAGCGCGATGCATCGATCGAAGACCAGCTCAGGCTATGCCGCGAGCGAGCGGAGCGCGAAGGCTGGCATGTGACAGACAGCTACAGCGACCGTTCTGTCTCGGGCGCGAGCCTGATGCGCCCCGGCATCCAGGCTCTCATGCGGGATGCCCTCGCCGGCCGGTTCGACATTGTACTCGCGGAATCCCTAGACCGCATCTCCCGCGACCAGGAAGACATTGCCGGCGTCTACAAGCGCCTCAGCTTTGCGGGCGTATGCATGGTCACCCTGTCGGAAGGCGATATCAACGAACTGCATATCGGCCTCAAGGGTACCATGGGCGCGCTGTACCTGAAGGACCTAGCCGACAAAACCCGACGAGGCCTACGAGGTCGGATCGAAGCTGGCAAATCGGGCGGCGGCAACTCCTATGGGTACCGCGTCGTCCGCAAGTTGGACCCCGCAGGTGAACCGGTCCGCGGGGAGCGCGAGATCGACCCTGTCGAGGCAGCTATTGTCAAACGCATCTTCACCGACTATGCCGACGGCAAGTCGCCGCGCACCATCGCCATGGAGCTGAATGCGAAGAATGTTCCTTGCCCGCGTGGCAAAGGCTGGGGGCCGTCAACCATCAACGGCAATCTCTCGCGTGGCACCGGCATTCTCAACAACGAGCTTTATATCGGCCGACTGGTCTGGAACCGCCTGCGCTATATCAAGGACCCTGATACCGGCAAACGGGTATCGCGTATGAACCCGGAAGAAGACTGGATCGCCCAGGAAGTGCCCGAACTGCGCATAATCGAAGATGCTCTCTGGCAGAAGGTTAAGGAGCGGCAGAACAAGGTCCGCACCCGCTATCTGGCCAAAACACCCAGGAACAAGCTTACCGCCATGAAGCGCCCTAAATACCTGTTCTCGGGGATGATCAGGTGCGGCCAGTGCGGCGGCGGTTTCACCATCGCCTACCGCCAGATGTATGGATGCGCCAGCGTCAAGAACAAGGGTACCTGCTCCAATCATATGACGGTGTCCCGTGAAGACCTTGAACGCCGGGTACTCGATGCCCTCAAGAGCCAGCTCATGCTGCCCGACCTGTTTGAAGACTTCTGCGAGGCATATAGGCAAGAGGTCAACCGCCTACGTATGGAAGCAACTGCCGAGATCGCTGGTAAGCGCGCCGAGCTCCAGAAGGTTACTCGCCAGATCGAGCAGATGATCGACGCCATCCAGGAGGGCCTTTATGAGCCCTCTATGAAGGTTCGCATGCGTTCCCTCGAAGATCGCAAAGCCAATCTCACCCGTGAGCTCGAAACAGCGGAAGAGCCGCCCATCTTGCTGCACCCGGCCATGGCGGAGGAATACCGCAAACGGGTGAGCAAACTATATGCGATGCTGACTGACGAACGTACCCGCCTTGAGGCCTCTGACGACATTCGCGCCCTTGTTGGCCAGATCACGGTGATGCCTGCTGGCGATGACCCAGACGGCCCTCCAGAAACCGGTCCTCAGCTTTGGCTTGAGGGTGATTTGGCGGGTATTTTGAAGCTGGCTGCAGATAAGAAAACACCCGCTCATCATATTGATGAACGGGTGCTGCCTACGTTGGTTGCGGGAGTGGGCAACTCCCGTAGCCGACAAAAAGAAAAGAGCGGCCCTGGTGGGACCGCTCTTGGTGCTTCGGCAGACGTGCTGCCATCGATGGTTGCGGGGGCACGCAGCCATCTTGATTTGCGGAAATAGTCTTTCGGTGACAGCGAACCCAAAGGAGAAGCTATTCAGCGGGAATTTTGGTGCGGTTGTCCAGCATCACCAGCTTGAAGGGGAACCGGCCCAGCACATCACGCACAATCGGGCTGGCGTCATCCGAAGCCAAACGAACCACAGTGCCTTCCTTGTCGTCATCTTCTATATGAAGGCTGACCCTCTCGCCCGCCTCCTGCACCGCTTTCTCCAGCGCATAGGCGATAGCCTGTCGCCGAAGTGCTGGCTTGAACGTTTTGCCAACGGCGGTTAGGGGCAATGCGTCAACCACTTCGATACGAACCGGCACCGCCGCCCGTTCGGGGATTGCAACGCGGGCAAATTCCATGAGCTCATCCGCGTCAACTGTAAAGCCTGGAACCAGCTGGACATAAGCGACAGGCAGCTCCCCCGCATAGGCGTCTGGCTGGCCAACGGCAGCCACCATCTGCACTGCTGGGTGTTTGGAAAGCGCCCCTTCTATCATACCGGGGTCAATGTTATGGCCTCCGCGGATGATCAGGTCTTTCGCGCGCCCCGTTAGCCAGACATAGCCTTCGCCGTCAACGCGGCCAAGGTCACCTGTATTGAGCCAGCCGCCATCAAGCAGAACACCTGCATTCTTTTCAGCCTGCTTGTATCCCTTGAAGACATTCGGCCCCTTGATCACGATCACCCCGACCTCATCTTCGCCGCAGAAGCGCGCGATCCGGCCATCACTGTCCAGTTTAGCGGCCCGCATCTCCTGATAGGGAATACGCAGACCGATGGAGCCAGCCTTCCTCTCACCCTCAATCGGGTTGCAGCTACTGACGCACGTTCCTTCCGTCAGACCATAGCCCTCCAGAAGCTTCAGACCCATTGTGTTCTCCACCTTCTGGATCAGCTCCCGCGGCATGGGTGCCGCACCGCAGATGCCAAAGCGAAGTGAGCTGATGTCATGCTCTTCTTGGGGCACCGATAGAAGTGCGCCATAAACCGTGGGCACTGCCGAGAAGAAATTGGCGTCAAAATCTGCCACGATCCGCCAAAAGTTCTGGATAACACCACTGTCCCGAAACCCGAGCGGCGTCAGAAGCACCACATGCGCGCCTGCGACAAAGGGCCCAAGGCCTGACACCAGAACAGCATTCACATGAAACAGGGGCAACCCACAAAGGCACACATCGCCTGGCGCAAGCCCCTGGGAGTTGGCGATGTACCAAGCCTCGAAACACTCGTTTCGCTGGCTGTGCTGAGCAAGCTTGGGCGTACCCGTAGTGCCGCCGGTGTGAAAATAGGCAACCGTATCATCCGGCCTAATTTCAAGAGCACAATCAAGACTATCGGCCCGGTGCTGTGCCATGCTCTTGCTGAACTCAAGCAGCCTTAGCCTGCCTGGCAGGTCAGCGCTTTGTGCCCCACCGCCCACTGCGACTACTGTGGTCAGGCACGGCACACAGGCAGCCACCGCCATCGCCTTGCGCCAGAGATCAGCATTCAGGGCTGGCCCTGTGGTCACCAAGACTTTGGAGCCGGATTCCTTGAGGATATCGATGATCGCCGCGGGCTCCAGAAGCGGGTTGACCGGGTTGGCAATGCCCACTGCTTCCGCGCCCCACAGGCAAAGGTGCGTCTCAATCAGATTAGGCAATAGCAAGGAAACAGCGTCACCGCGCGCCACGCCGCAGGCGTTGAACAGGTTCGCCGTCTGCGTGATGCGCGCGAAAAGCGTTTGGTAATCAAGCGTAATGACAGGTGCGTCTTTTTCAGTAGACGTCATCAGACTAAGTGCCGGCTGGGCAGCAAACTTCTTCGCCGAAGCCTCAAACACCGAATAGGTGGAGGCAGGAACGGGTTGTTGGTCAAGTGGCACAGCCTCAACGGCTTGTATGTCTTTGATGGTCGATAGTTTCATCATTGCATTCCTCCAAACTCGGTTCTCTTACAGCGACCAGATCGCATCCGGACCCGGCATATAACGGCCATCGTCCTTACCTATTTCCCTTTCAACCAACTGGTTGGTGACACTGTTCATCCTGAGGATCAGGTCTTTATTGACTTCAGCTTCATCCGCGAGGTTGTTCAGCTCATTCGGGTCGGCGACAGTGTCATAGAGTTCCAACTGATTGCGCGCGCGCAGGGTGCTCCAATCATCGGGGACATGATGCTCTTTTGGGGAAAAATAGCGCGCAAACCGGTATCGACCATCGAATGATCCCCGGAAAAAGCTCTTTTTATCCAGGTCGGGTAATGGATCGCCCCCCAGGAAAGTGCCTGCCTTTTTGACTGGCCCCTCAGCCGCCATCATGCGGATTCCGCCCTCGCTCCAGTCAGCATCCATGCTGTTGAGCGTACTGTATGTGAACAAAACGGCCTCGCGCGCACCGGCATCAGAAGGTACCGCGACCGAAGAGGACAGGTCCACACCAGCCGCTGCATCATAGGTAACACCCGCCATGGCTGCGAGCGTCGGCAGGAGGTCAACAGCGGACGCAAGCGCCCCAGTCTCGCCGCTCCCGGCATCCGGGTGCTTGATTGTAAGCGGCACGCGCAGGTTTTCCCTATAGATGAAAGGACCCTTCTGGCGCATGCCGTGAGCGCCCGCCATCTCGCCATGGTCTGATGTAAATAGAATGATGGTATTATCCGCCTGCCCAGATGCCTCAAGCGCCGCCAGTATCGTGGCCAAACGGCGATCACTGTCCCGCAGGCAGTTATAGTAGAAATTGATGAAGCGCAGCCACGCAGCCTCGTCATTTGCTGGCATGTCACCGAACATGGCCTGGTTGATGCGGTAGAATTCTTTGTGGACCTCGGGCAGCTTTTCAAAGTCGGGTCGCGTGAAATTTGACGGCAAGCTTTCGGTGACAACATGCTGGTAAAGCGGGTCATCGGGCAATCCCTTCAAGGGGCCCAGTGCCTTCTGGCTTATCCGCGTTTCCCCCTGCCTGCCCGTGGCATCAAAGAACATGATGTCGTGCGGGTTGAAGAGATTTACAGACAGGAACCAGGGCTGATCTGCGGGCGCATCATTGACCAGCCACCGCCCTGCACCTTCAGCGATCCGCTGGTCATCCAGGTAACCGGTCCAACCCACGCCACCTTCACCGATCACTGCCTGATCCGTTGGCCCATAATCATCGAAACCGTAGGCCGACAGGACATCTTTGTCCGTGCGTTGAATACCCTTGAATTTACCCAGGTGCCATTTGCCTCGGTAGGCTGTGCGGTATCCTGCGTGCTTTAGCACCTTGCCGATGGTTGGCAAACCAGAGTCAAGGCTTCGCCCGATGATCGGCAGGTCCGGATTGTCTATCATGCCCGTCACCGGCACATGCTGGCCCGTGTACATTACCGATCTCGAAGGCGCACAAGGTGATGTGGTGACATGGTAGTTCGGAAAGTGCACCGACTGCGCCCGCAACGCTTCCCTTGCTGGCAAATGCAGCGCCGGGTGCATATCCGCCCAGCTCCGCTCCTGGTCCGTGACAATCATCAGGATATTGGGCTTCTTGTATCGGTGATATCCGGGAGCCTTCCGGCCTAGGAGCGGGGTCGCCACGGGGGCGCCCGGATTTGAGGACAGCAGGTTCATTCCCACCGCCGAAAACCCTAACGCGCCCCCCGTGACCGCCAGCCCCTTCAGGAGCCGACGACGGGACACTTTTTTGCCTGCTTGCACCATCTCGGGGGCCTTTAGAAGCTGTAGCTCAGGGACACGCCGTAGCGGCGCGGCAGGTCATAGGAGAAATTGACCTGCGTCCCTTCACCTGACCTCTGCAACTGACCCTGAGTGGCCAGAAGCTCGTTGGTGCAGTTGTCGCAGTAGAAGCGCAACTTGAGCTTCTCATCCACGAGAGCAACCGTGGCTGACACATTCAGGACGCCCGTATCTTCCTGCATCGATACCGGGTGGTTGGTCACTTCGAGAAAATAGTCATCCTTCCAGGCATATTCGGCACGCCACTCGATAGTCGCGTCATCGGAGAGGGACATCAGATAGTTTGCACCAAGCGTGAAAGCATGCTTGGGCGCACGTGGTACCCGGTTGCCAGACAAGTCCCCCAGCACAGGCGACAGGAATTCATCAAAAGCTGCGTCCGTGAAGGCATAGTTCGCGGTCAGCGTAAAGTCAGGCGTGATGGCAGCGATGCTATCCAATTCGAAACCGAAATATTTACTGCGGCCCGCATTTTGGGTCACGGCCGTTGGCGTGCCATTGATCACAGCAAGGGACAGCAGCTGTTGATCCTTGAAATCATAGTGATATGCGGCCGCATTAAGCTGCAGGCGATTATCCAGAAGGCGTGATTTCAAGCCAACTTCGACCATCGAAAGATGCTCGGGGTCGAAATACTGGGCCGCTGCAACCGGGTCACCCACCGCATACTGCACACCGCCGCTTTTGAAGCCTTGCGTGTAGGTGGCATACACAAGGGCGTCGTCCGTCAGCTGGTAATCAAGGGTGATACGCGGGTCAACCGAACTGAACACCGGCGCGTCTTCAATGGTGAAAGGCGCATAGACGGGCGGAATATTTGGCGCACTCGCTGACGCGTCATAGACAAAGCTCTTCTTGTCATGGGTATATCTGAGCCCAACCGTCAGGCCAACTTTCTCTGTCAGCGCCCAGGTGCCTTGGCCAAAGAAAGCGAAGCTTTCAGTCTGCAGGTCTACATCATATGTGGTGAATGGTTCACTGCCGGGGGCTGCTCCGTTCAGCATGGTGTCCAGAAGCGAGAAGACAGAGTCCTTGCCGCCCCAATAGCGGTCCCGCCGGCTGCCATCTTCATGGAAATAATAGGCACCAAGGAGCCACTCAAGCTTGTCCCCAAATGTGAGCGTGCCACCCGGCACAGAAGACAAACGCACCTCCTGGGTATGCTGGAACGAACTCTGGTCGGCATACTGCCTCAGTACATCCAGTGAATGGCCATCGAAGTCACCGCCTGCGCCTGTATCATCCCATGTAGCACTGGCGATCCATGTCAGGTCGACATTGTCGTATCCCCCTTCAAGTTTTGCAGAGAGGCTTGTGTTCTCACGGAATTCGCCTGAGGTTTCAGATGCATTCAGCGCCGCCGACCGGCGATCCGCATTTGCCTCAGCGATCACGCCTGGCTGTGCTGCGGCTGTGAAAGGACTGGCGAACGGAATGGGGCCGGAAACAAAATAGGCTGACGCGAAGAACAGATCAGACTCCGCTCGTGCATAGCTTGCGTTCAGCGTCAGCGTATGTGTGTCGTTCGGGATCACCACAAAGGTTGCTTTAAGGGCTATCTCTTCTTCGCCGTTGTCTGTCCCCGCATTGGTATCAAACATACCGCCTTCATAATCTGAATAGGCGGCGGACACACGGGCCAGTAGCTTGTCTTCTGCGAGCGCGCCAGAGAGCATGCCGCCAACGCTGTATGTGCCGTCATTACCAAAACCTGCAGAGACACGCCCTTCGGTTTCATTCGTTGGCTTGCGGGAGATGATGTTGATTGCGCCGCCGATGGTGTTCCGACCATACAGCGTGCCCTGCGGACCTCGCAGGATTTCAATCCGCTCCACATCCTCAAGGCTAGAAAGCACACTGCTTGCCCGGGTTTGATAGACATCGTCCACGAACACGCCGACCGACTGTTCCGAACCCAGGTCAAAGCGGCTGGATCCGATCCCCCGAATGGAAATCCACGGCCGGGACCGGCTGGGGCCATCGAAAACCACACTTGGTACCGCATTCTCCAGCTTGTCCACTGCATGCCAGCCGGCCTTTTCAACAAAGTCGCCGCTGAAGGCGGAGACCACAGCCGGTACTTCCTGCAAATTTTCGCTCCGCTTCTGTGCGGTGACGACAATCTCCTCCAACGACACACCAATATCGTCTTGCGCAATTACTGCCGCATTTTCCGCGGCACATGCCACTGCACAAATAGATACACCAAGCCTTAAGGCGCCCAAGCGCGCCAGTTCCAGTTTTTTCATGCTTCCCTCCCTATGGGTTTAGAAGTGACGTTATTTCAATATCGAATATAATTCAATATTGTTTTTTGTTCTTTTCCGAAAGGTATCCGGTTTCCGTTGCTATGGGCTTGAATTTAGGGTAAGCAGATTCTGGATAAATCGATGAAAACAGGGCAAAACATGACCAAAGAGCACCAAGAGACGCCAAAGCCAAATCGGATGGATCGTCGTCGTCAACGTACGCGCGGCAAGCTGATCGAAGGTGCAAAAAAGGTGTTCTCCCAAAAAGGAATCGATGCCACGTCAGTGCATGACATTACGGAAGAGGCCGATGTTGGAATTGGGTCTTTCTATACCTACTTCCCTACAAAGGATGACATTGTTGCGGGTGTCGCGGCAGAGCGCCTTGCCACGCATGCGGCAACTGTGGCGGAACATGCCTCAAATTATGACGATGCGACGGTCAGCACCGTTATGGGTGCCCGAACGCTGGTGCATCTTCTTCTCCGGGAAGAGACTTTCGACTGGTTGCTGGAGCGCCCTCATATCCTTGTGCGTGAAATCCAGGCCAATGTTGCCCCTATTGCTATCGCGGACGCCAAGCACGGTGTCGAACAAGGCGCTTTCAACACAGATGTCGATGACCCACGCTCCCAGATGATGCTCATTTGGGGCCTCGTAGGTTTCATCGCAACGGCTCGCGAAACAGGTCTGATCGAGGATGCCGACAAGATTTTTGCCCGCGCCCAACTTCGCCTACTTGGCGCTGATGAGCCTCAGATCGATAAGCTTATGGAGCTTCCACTCCCTGACCTCGGCTAAGCTTCCGGCTGGACAAAAGCATCCAGATGGTCGGCAACGAATCTATTTAGTGAAATTGGCGTGTCACCAAGGAACCTTGCAAGGTCGCGTGATGCAGGCATGTGACCCTGCGCGGCGAAAACTTTCGCCATCTCCAGCTGATGGCGTCTCAGCCATACAGGCTCCCGCTGAAGTCGAAGCACCATACTCGCCAACCATTGCGGAATCTTGCGGTAGCCCACCGGGTGCCCCAGAAACTTCGACAAAACAATCGCAACTTCACAGAATGACAACCGGCTTCCTACAAGCTGCAAGGTTTGGTTGAAGCCTCGCGGCTCAACAAGTGCTTTTGCCGCAGTCTTCGCAATATCCCGCACGTCCACAAAGGTGAATTTTTGTTGGGCATCAAAGGGCAGCATCACAGGCTTACCTTCCCGCACGAATGAGGCGGGCTTGCCCAGCAGGTTCTGCATGAAGAAGCTGGGGCGGAGAATTGTATGTCCGATACCACTTGCCTTCAGCGCCTGCTCTACCACGTAATGCTGGCGCCCCGTGGATGCCAGGCAATCTGGACCCACTGCCTGAGGAGATCCCGAGATTTTCACGATATGTGAAATGCCTGCTTGTTTCGCCGCATCAATAGCCGCCAGCTGCTGGGCTGCCATATCAGGTCCATGCGGCGATAGAAGAAACAGGCGCGTGCCACCGTCAAACGCAGTTGCAAGGCTGGCTGGGTCGTCGAGGTCCCCTCGGCAAACGGAACCGCCAAGAGGAATACCGGCAGCTTTCTCCGGCTGCCTGAGGACCATTCGAAACGTTGCTTCGACCGCCGACAGCTCTTCCGCCACATAGCCACCAATCAAGCCCGTTCCACCCAAAACGACAATCATACCGACACCTCCTGATAGCTCTGCACCCCTGACCCGCCCCACTGACGCAGCATTGCGTACATCTTCATCAGGAGGCGTACAGATACTGGTTCATAGCCCCTGACCGCTGCCCTGAAAGACGGCCGATCGCGAAATGCATCCAACCATTTCCTCAACATCGGCGTCCGAGAAAAATTCCATCGCATCAAGTCAAGACGGTGGATATTGACAATCCAGGTGAGGTCAGCCTGTGTGATCATGTCTCCGAGTAGCCATTGACCGCCGGACGAAACAAGCGACTGCTCCAACTCCTCACACACACTCTGCATATGTTTGACGCTTTCCCCGATCCGGTTGGCATCAAATCCTTTGGAAAATGCGCGGGAAAATTCTACCAACTCCCTGTTCCTGTGATGTTTTTCAAACTCGGCAACTTGCTTCAGAGACATTTGCCTTTTGGGTTTGAACAAGAATTCGTGGCTTAGCAGTTTGATCGTTCCTTGGATGTCATCAGCCTTCCGGAGCAGATCGCGCTCCTTCGCGGCAGCAGCCGCACCAGATGCGGCAAGTGGATTTGCCTGAAAGCAGTCTTCCAGATAAAGGATGATATCCACGGATTCCACAATCACCCTGCCGTCATGAACCAATGTGGGAACCAACCCTGCCGGGTTAATGGCTTGGTACCATGGTGCCGCATGCTCGTTTTTTGACAAATCCACATGATGGCTTTTCCATTCCAACCCCTTCTCCTCGAGCAGCAGTCGAACACGCTGGGAACAATTTGACATCGCAAAATGAAAAAGATGCAGGCCCTTCAGGGAGCCCGCAAGGTCGCTCTGAGTCTTGATTATTGGCATCTTCAATCCAATTTCTGAATATTATTCAATATCGAATTTAATTTGACATAGAATATAGTACGGCATTAAGAGTCAAGCGAATTGGAGTCGGAAAGCGATGACGCCGCGGCCGGTTTGGCGGCGCTGTCTGTTTGGGAAAGGGATGGTTATGCAACACCGAAACGTCGTTATCATCGGCGCGGGACCAGTAGGCCTGATGACTGGCATTCAGCTGGCAAGGCGCGATATCAGGGTCACCATCCTTGAGAAAAGCCTGGAGCCTGCCACCATTCCACGGGCCATCGTGGCGGACGAAGAAACCCTGCGGGCGTTTGAAGAAATGGGTTTTCCCCTGACAGAGGGAGACCACTATCTGCCCGGCCTGCCCGTGCGCTTCGTGAACGGAAAACGCAAAACCATCGCCCGCGTTGACCATGTAGAGAATATCTGCGGGCATCCCGGGGTGAACTCCATTTACCAGCCGGACATTGAAGCCCAACTGCGCAAAGCCTACGCGACCTTCGGCGGCGAACTGATTGTCGGTGCGGAAGTCACGCAAATTGAAGAAGGGCCAGAGGGTGTTATGGCCCACTACAAGCAGGACGGCGAAGCAAAGCAGCTTGCCTGCCGGTTCCTTGTTGGCTGCGATGGTGGCCAAAGCCAGACCCGCGACCATATTGGCGCCACCCTTAGGGGCACGACCTACCAACAGCGCTGGCTGGTCGTAGACCTTGAGACCGACCCCGTCGGCACGCAAGAAGTAACCTTCTTTTGTGATCCGGCACGTCCGGCAGTGAGCTTGCCAGTGCCCGGCGGCAAGCGGCGGTTCGAATTCCTGATGCTATCGTCCGACACGGATGAAGGCATGCTATGCCCACAAGCCATCCAGGCATTGGCCCAAGACCATGGCGCCAAAACTGAGAGCATCGCTGAACGGGCGACTATCTACACCTTCCATGCCCGTGTGGCCGACACGTGGCGGCGCGGAAACATCTTCCTCGCAGGCGATGCCGCACACCTGATGCCGCCGTTTGCAGGCCAGGGCATGAATGGCGGCCTCAGGGACGCCGCGAACCTGGGTTGGAAGTTGGCTGCAGTTATCAAGGGAAAGGCGCCAGAAAGTCTTCTGGACACCTATCAGTGCGAACGCGCACCCCACATCACCCGCATGACCAATCTCGCTGTCTTTATGGGGCGAATTATCATGCCGCTGAGCCGCATTGGTGCCGGGCTGAGAGATGCAATGCTCGGTCTCGTGCATCTGCTTCCACCAGTCCGGAATCTGTTTGAAAAAGGGATGATGAAACCCAAGCCACGCATCAGCGGTCGGCGCGGTATTGAGGGAACGCTATTGCCCGCGGGTGGCGGCACTGCACTTTCGGGAGAACAGTACCATTTCGATGCCCTGCTGGGTTCGGGATATGGCCAACTTAACCCCCATGACAACAGCAGCGTAAAGGTGGCGTCAGAGACAACCGGAGACCACATCATCCGCTGCGCTGCGGATGACCCGGTGCTCAAACTTGTTCTTCAGCATGGTACTATCACAGTGCGGCCAGACAAATTCATCTCCCACGTCGGCAGCCGAGAAGCAGACAGGCGCGTCCCCAACCCTTTCGCAAAGGCGTTTTAAGATGACTGTATCCCTTCCCGTCGCAAAGGCATCAGAGCTCGCCTACCTGCGCCTCTCGCGCAAGGACCTGGAAGCCTGTGAGGCATTCTTTCATACTTTTGGCCTGCACACCGCCAAACGTACGGATACCCATTTGTGGTTGCGTGCCGCTGGCTCGGCCCCGTTTTGCCTGGAAATTGAGAAAGGCGAAGACGCGTTTCTGGGTGCAGGTCTATGCGTCACAAAAAGCGAACTGATTGCCCTGGGCGACCTCCCCACCGCACATTCCGGGACCGGCCCCATTATTGGCCCGGGTGGTGGGGAGCTCGTTCGCTTTATAATGCCATGCGGGTTCACGCTGGATGCAGTGGCGGGCCGCAGCCCTGACGCAGAAATCAGCCTCAGGGACCCATTGCCCGTCAACAGCGGCGGAACCATCAACCGCCTGAACCTAGGACAACGGCCGGACCTCTCGAACGCCAATGTCCTCAGGCTGGGCCACGCGGTAATGGAGGTGGTGGATTTCCATGCCAATCTGGATTTCATAAGGCGGCATTTCGGTCTCATTCCCACTGACATCCAGGAACTGGCTGACGGCACCCCGGTTGTTGCCTTTAACCGGTTCGACTGTGGCGACAAGCCGGCCGACCATCACGCCCTGGTGATCGCCCAAAGCTTCGATAACCGTTTCAACCATGCCGCTTTCGAATGTCTGGACCTGGATTCAGTCGCAACTGGAAATCTTCTTATGAAACAGGGTGGCTACCGACACGCCTGGGGCATCGGCCGCCATATCCTGGGGAGCCAGATTTTCGATTATTGGCAGGACGATACCGGCGCCAAGTTCGAACATTATGCCGACGGTGACATGTTTGACGCCAATCACCCTACCGAGCATCACCGGCTTTGCGGCAACGCACAGCACCAATGGGGCCCGGACATGCCCAAAAGTTTTCTGGACGCTGGGATGTCTCCCTGCCGACTGGTCAAGGTTATCAGAAATATCCGCAACAGCGATGAACTGACGTTTCAAAAACTGATGGCCATCAAAAAAGCCGCAGCGGAATAGAAGGACAAAATCATGGCAATCAATGTTGCACGCATCAAAACCGTTTCAGACACGCTGTGGGCTGTCGTGACCCCCGAAGGGTACCAACCCGTTCCAGGCGACTACCCGACCACCGGCGACTTTGTTCGCAATGGCCGAGATCGAGCTTTCAAGGTTGCCCAGGAAAATGGCGGCGGACTGATCCCTTTTTCTGACGCACAGTGTCTGTGCCCGATCACACAGAACCAGCAATATATCTGTCAGGGTGCGAATTATGTCAGCCACATGCTGGAGGCCGGACTCGACCCCAACCAGAAGGGCTACAATATGATTTTCCGTAAGGCGTCTTCCTGCCTGGCGCCAGCAGATACGGACATCATCAGGCCAGACCATGTAAGCTTGCTAGACTACGAGTTGGAGCTCGGGCTCGTGCTCGCGCGCGACATCACGGGGCCGAAAACCGTATCCGAAGATACACTTGACCAATTCGTCGCCGGTCTTGTGATCACCAATGACGTTTCGGCCCGTTGTGTACAGATTCCACAGATGCAGTTCTACAAAGGCAAGAGTTACCGCACCTTCGGCCCGACCGGCCCCTTGGTTGACGCTTCTTGAAAAAGCAGACTTTAGCCGTTTGGGTGAAATCCACATGGTTCTAAGCGTAAACGGCACCACGCGGCAGGATGCCTATTGCAGCGAGATGGTGTTCAGCCCTGCGGAAACCCTTACAGAGCTTTCCGCATGCCATGACTTTGGCGCAGGCGATCTTCTCGCCACCGGCACACCAGCTGGTGTTGCGATGCAGCTACCAAAACCATTCCTGATCAAGCTGTTCCAGCTGCTGCCTGACAGGAAGCGCTGGTCGATCTTCAAATCCAAACAGCAAGCGAGCGGCCGCTATTTGGAGCCTGGCGACAAGATCACAGCAACCATCCGAACGGATGACGGAGCCATCGACTTGGGCACCCAAAGAAACACTATCACGGTAGCCCAATAGTCTTAGTGAGGCCCCACGTCTCCCCACAGTCCAATTTCCCAGGGGTCCCTCACTGCCCGGCCTTCGGCATAACTGCCGGGGCCGGGCCCTTTTATTCTGCAATCTAGTTGCGGCGTGATTTCCTCTCGCCACCGCGCTTCCGGTTATCGCTTTTCTTCCACGCGCGGGCATGGGTTTCTTTAGCTTCGAACCGTCTCTCGGCAGATGTCGGCTGGCGTTTCTCGAATTTCCAGTCGCGCTTCCAGTCTTTTTCCTTGATCGGCTGTGGCACCGCTGCCCCTTGCTCACGAGGCAGGTTTTTGAAGAAGTCGGCCCCTGTCTGGGTCTGACGTTTGGACCAATCCCTCGGCAGGCGATCACGGTTGTTATCTGCCCAATCCTGAACCGCATCAGCAACGCCGCCCCCATGAGGATGTCGCTTGTAGTGGCGGGCGAAATGGTGGCTCAGATGAGGATAGGCATAATGACGACCATGGAAATGCCAGTAGGTGAAATGATAGCTGGGGGTACCAACAATGATCACCGCACCATTTGGCCCGATATAGAAGCCTGCGTGATACCAATGAGGATAAGGATACCAGTATGGGCTGCCGTACCAGGTCGGGTATCCATACCAATAGGAATATGGATAGACATGGTATGTCACTGTGACATTCACTTTCGGATCGGCCTTATAGACATAAGACGCATCGTTCAGCGCCATCTCATGCTCATAGTCTTTGGCTGACTTCTCGAACTCCGCCATAGCGACCGGATCAGATTTCAGGCTTTCGAGCCATTCGGCTTCCGCCTCCGCCCTGTCGCGCGCGAGCTTCAGGCTCAATGCATCTGCTTTGGCTACAAAAGCCTCTGGGTTCTTCGCGTACGCGCGCCCAACTTCAGCTGTCAAATCGACATGCTCTGTCAGGATCGCGAGCACTTCAGGCAGGTCCAGCAGCTGCTTGAGGGCTGCCTGTACAGGTGCGTCATACCCCACCAGAAGGCTGGCAAAGGCCTCTGCCGAAGCCTTGTTGAGCTCAGCCATCTGCATGATCCGCCCCCGTTCCGTGAGGTAAAGATCTCGAACCATTGCGTGGATAACAAGTGGGTATTTAGCCAGTTCCGCATCCAGAACGGCCTTTTCCACCTTCCCGGTCGCCAGAAAGTTCACAAGATCAGGATACCGGGATAATTCCCACAGCTTCTTCTGGGTGTCTAACTCCACCCAGTTCAGGATGGCCGAAAATTCACGCTTGGACCGTTCCTGCAAGTTCGCGATGTGAATAAGAGCGTCAGGCCGCGTAGCCGCAGTAAAAATAGCCTGCCGCACGTCGGCGGGATAACCGACCACGGCATTGACCGCGGCGCTGTCTTCTTTCATCATGCGGTCCAGAAGGGTCGCTTCCTGCGCCGCAACAGCATGAGCTGACAGGGAAAGCCATGCGGCAAGCGCAAGGCAAAGTTTCTTGAACATTTGTCTTCCTATCTTGGTTGGGGAGTTCTGGATAAATCCGGCACAAGACTTTGCGCCGGGAATGAAAAAGGGAAATCGCAGATGACGCTTTACGAACTGATGGACCTTGCCCAGTCGATCTCCAGCCGCATCGACGTGCAGTGGGGCTTTTTCATCACCATCCACCTGGCCCTCCTGGGCGGCATCATCTATGTGGACAGGCCGCTCAAGAAAGCCGAGAAGCTCATTGGCTTCGCCGTCTATCTTCTGTTCGCCATATTCAATTTTCGCGTCATCACCACGCATCAGGGTCTGCTGGAAAAAATCTATACCGAGATTGCCGGCATCCCTGAGGTTGAAGGCACTGGAAGTGGCCTTGTCAGCCACTATCAGGCGGCCATGACAACCGGTTACGCCGACGACATTTATCTGATCACTTTGAGCGTTCATCTGGTCTCTTTCCTGGTTGTTCTGGTGTCGTTCATCACGGACGGGCCGCGGAAACAGTAGCCTTCGATTTCACAAGTTTCCGGACGATGGAGACTCGTTCACCTGATCGCTCCACCGCCTCAAAAGCCTCCTGGAAAGCCCACATAAATCCTTCATCGGTGCCCCGGCTGAATGCGAAATAATAGTCGCCGCATTTGAACTCATGGACCACTTGGTAGTCGGACAGGTTTTCACCAAGCTGCGCCAGCGCTGCAAACGCAGAACTTCGCTCATAGACCCAGACATCAATCCGCCCCCGCATCAGCATGCGAGCCCCTGATTGGGGGGACGCCCAAAAAAGCATGCTGGTGCGCGGCAAGCCCTTTGCGATCAATTGCTGTTCACTGAAGTCATCCTGCAATACGCCGTAGCGGTAGGCCTTAGGCAAACTTGCCCAATCCACATCTGCAGGAAGACTATCCTTCCCTACCAAGGCAACATTGGCCGCCATGATCGGTCCAACCCAGTGGAACAGCCCTTCGCGCTCCGGCGTTCGAATGATCGAAAACAACAATACGTTGGGTTGGCTAGTTGCCTCAGCATAGGCCCTGCTCCACGGCATCGCGACAATGTCGCCTGATGGATCCGGCCGCCCCATGTGGGCATACACAGCCTTCAGAATCTCGACCGCAACACCTCGGGTTTTACCGTTGTGAACTTCGTTCAGCGGCGAAAACTGTTCCGTCAGAAGCCGGATTTCGGGGGATGCAGCATGCGCTCCCGAAGAGAATGCAAGGAGCCCTGAAAAGCAAATGAACCAGAAACGCTTCATGCTCGAGCCTCCTCTGCCGCGGCATCGCGAAACATGACGCTGTAGAGAAGCGGCACAATGAAAAGCGTCAGGACTGTGCCGACAAGCAAACCGAAGGCGATCACATTCGCCATGCCGAACCAGAGCGACCCACCGAACAGGATCAGGGGGATCAAACCCAGCACTGTGGTTAGCGTCGTCATAATGATCGGCCGCGCGCGGGCAAGCGCAGCTTTCACCACCGCATCGCCAACCGCAGCACTCTCGTTGCGTTCGGCATCGATCCGGTCAATCAGTACGATACCGTTGTTGATGATGATCCCTGCAAGACTAAAGAGCCCCAGGATCGCCATGAAACCAAAGACGGCATTCATCACCACCAGCCCCGCAACTGCACCAATGAAGGACAGCGGGATTGTCAGCATGATGATAAGCGGCCGACGGAAGCTGTTGAACTGCCACACCATCAAAACAATGATCATCGCAAGCGCAATCGGCATGTTCTCAAACAGGGCGGCTTTCGCTTCTGCGGAGCCTTCAATCTCGCCACCAAGCTCAAGGCGGTGTCCTGCTTTCAGATCCAGGCTCTCAATGGCCGGTGCCAGCAGTTCCAAGAGCTGACCAGCCTTGAGTGTCCGGTGCTTGCCCTCAACAGTGACCACCCGTTCCTGATTAAGGCGCTTGATGCGGCTAACCTGAAATTCAGGGACAAAGTCTGCAATCTGGCTGAGAGGGACGCTCGCACCCGTTTGGGCAGAATAGACCGTCACAGCACGAAGGCCGGCAAGTTGATCCCGCTCTGACGCCATACCGCGCAGTACAACAGGGATGCTGTCGTCACCATCGCGGAATTCGGTAGCGGCTGCCCCGTCAAGGTAGGCTGACAGGGAGTTGGCGATCTCTTCAGATGTTACACCCGCATTCCGCGCCTTGGCCTGGTCAACATTCACGCGAACCTTCAGGATTTCGTTTTCCCAATCCTGGCGGACATTGATCACACCATTGATGGAAGCGAACGCTGCTTCAAGACCACGTGCCGCCCGCATCAGTTCATCCGCATCAGGACCAACAATACGCAACTGCACCAGACCAGCTTCAGTGCTACCCAGCCACATCTCCTTGATCCGCGCCCGCAGTTCAGGGTGGCGGGCCGGGATCTCCTGGCGCAGGCGCTCAATCAGCGCAGGCACTTGTGCTGGCGTTTCCGTGTTCACTACGACGAACGCCAGATGCGGGTCCGGGTCCATGGGGGGAAGCGAAAGGTAGAAACGTGGCCCGCCATCGCCCACATAGGCAATGTTGGACGCCACTTCCGGGTTTTCGTCCTTGTCTGATAGCCAGGCAGACAGTTCCTTGGTCGCAACTTCTGTTTCACGCACACTGGTGCCTGCTGGCATATCCAGATACACCAGCACCTGGTTACGGTCTGACGCCGGGAAGAACTCCTTTACAACGCCGCCAAACAGCACACCGCTGGCGGTGAATGCGGCCACAATAACCAGACCGACAACAGCCCGGTGGGACAGCACCCACTGAAGGGCGTTACGGTAGAGGGCATATGCCTTACCGTCATAGGATGCTTCAGCCTGTACCCCACTCTCTTTCACCTTGGCGAAATAGAAGCTCAGGCTTGGGGTAACGAACATCGCCAGAAACCATGATCCCAACAGCACGACAATAATCACCTGGCTCAGGGAACCGGTGTATTCACCGGCCGGGCCAATGGCCATCAGCATCGGCAGGAAAGCAAAGATGGTAGTAAGCGACGACGTCAGGAGCGGGATCGCAAGGGTACGGCCGGCGTCTAGGCATGCCTGTTTGCGGCCAATGCCTTTTTCCATACGGCTACGGATATCCTCAGCCACCACGATACCATTGTCGACCAGAAGTCCGAGGGCGATAATCATCGCGGCGATCGAGATGCGCTGCAATTCCACATCCAACATCCGCATGATGATGAGTGCAAAAAGCATGGCCATCGGCACGATCGACCCGACAATCAGGCCGGTGCGTACGCCGAGAAAAATCATCACAACAAACAGGACGATGCCCAGCGTTTGATAAACATTTGAAACAGCCCCGTTCACTGCAGCTTCAACCAGCTCAGGCTGGTAGGTGGCATACTCAAGCACCATCCCCACGGGCAGTTTTTGCTGCAGCTCGTGCATTTTGGATGTCAGGTCAGCACCGAAAGAAACGCTGTTCACGCCTTCCTTGATCGACACTGAAAGCACCAGAGCTGGCTTGCCGCCAAAGTAGGCGGGCTTTTCGACCGGATCGACGAAAGTACGGCGGATGGTCACCAGATCACGAATCGAGACAACGCCCGCATCTGTATTGGTGGCAATCAGGACATCACCGATCTGGTCGAGATTTTCGAAGTTGCCTGACGGCTCAATCAGGATGATACGGCCGCCGGCATCCACCCGGCCACCTGGCAGAATGATGTTCTGGCTTTTGAGTGCCGAAACCACGACCGCCGGGCTGATACCATATTGCGCCAGCTTTGCATTCGAGACTTCCAGATAAACCCGTTCATCCTGTGCGCCGTAAAGTTCCACCTTCTTGACGCCGTCCAGCAGGTAGAGCTGTTCCCGCACCCAGTCGGCTTCATTGCGCATTTCCGCCAGATCAAAGCCTTCCGACCAAAGGGCGATCGTGGCAACCGCTGTCAGGCCCACTTCGTCATTCACTACAGGGCCGTTGGTGCCGTCCGGCAGCTTTGAACGCATTTCCTGCATCTTGTTGCGAAGCTGCTGCCAGATTGGGGCCAGTTCGAAATATTCGTCCGCCAGCTTCACATGAATGATGGACACACCAGCTTTTGAGTCAGACCTGATCTCATCCACTTCGGGGATTTCGCGGATCTTCTCCTCAATCGGCTGGGTGATAAGCTGCTCTACCCGCGCCGGTGACATACCGGGATAAGAGGCGGTTACAATGGCTTCCCGCACCACAACGGTGGGGTCTTCCTTACGAGGGTAATGGGTGTAGGTCAGGATGCCTGCGACAACCGTTCCCAGGATAAAGAGCAGCACAAGGCGGCTGTTCTCAAGTGCAAAACGTGTGATGAATGACATGATACCTGCCCCCCTTAACGGCGTACGTAAAGTTGAACAGACTGACCGTCGTGCAGGAAGCTAACCCCTGCTGTGACAACCTGCTCGCCAATGGAAAGCCCGGAACGCACAATGACCATGTTGCCGTCCACGCCGCCAACCTGCAGTTGGCGAGCGCGCACAACGCCTTTGTCTGCGTCGTAAACAAAAACCGTAACGCTTTCGCCCGGCTTCCCTTTGGAAATGGCTGTTACCGGCACAAGATAGCCGGAGCGGGCTTCGCCTGACGCGAAGGTCAGCGCTGCCTGTACGGTCATACCGGGCCGCACCGCATCGTTGTCTTCAAGGATCCGCACACGCACCGGATAGGCGTTACCTGCCCCGGCATTGGCTGCGATCTCGGTCACCCGGCCTGGAAGCGCAATGGCAGTCGACTGCAAGTCGGTCAGCTTCTGGTTAAGGGAAATGGTCGCCGGCGTCCCGATATGGACGTCCCCAATCTCGCTTTCAGGGACGGCCACACTAACCTCAAGTGCGCCAAGTGCATTCAGCTCGACAACCGCTTGACCCGCCTGAACGTCCTGAAACTGGGTTGCATGCTTGGCGGCCACAATACCGTTAAAGGGTGCGGTGATAACCGTGTTGCCCAGATTGCGCTCGGCCTGTGCCACGCGGCTGTTGGCGTAGTCTACAGCACTTTCAGCAGACTTAAGCGCCGCCGTCGCCTGATCGAAGGCCGCTTTGGACACCCATTCTTTCTCATAAAGAGACGCTTGGCGCTCATAATTCAAGCGCTGTTGGGTCAGGTCCGCGCCGGCACGTGAAAGATCGGCTTTCGCAGCCTCAAGTTCGATCTCGTAAGGGGTCGGGTCAAGAGCGGCAATTCTCTGGCCCTTTGAGACGGTTTGCCCCTCTTTCACCACCAACGTCTGGATATTCCCGGAAAGCTGGAAACTGAGGGCGGCTGTATCCACGGCCTGGACAGTGCCTGCATATGAACGAGAGAAGTCGCTCACCAGTTCCGAGACCGTCATGGTCTTGACCGTCCGCGTAATGTCCGGTTGTTCCACGACTTGTTGGTCACAAGCCGCCAGCGCAAGGCAAAGCCCGATCGCCACTGTGGATGTCTTGGCAAAGCCGAAATTAAATGTCGTCTTCATGGTCTTTCCCTCGCTTGAAATATCTGATTTACGATTGCTGCTCTGGCGCGCTGAACACGGCGTCATATTCGCAAGCCATGCCCTGCCAGTCGCTGAGCATCGCATTGACGGATTCCAGAAGGTCTGGCTCGATATGCTTGGCAATCTTGGTTTGAAGTTTGTGGGCACCCTCTACACCCTGCTCAGTTGCAAGCGTTGCCCATACAAGGGCGTGGGCTTCGCTTTTCTTGGCCGAGAAAGCTTTGATCAGTTTCTGGCCTGGCGCTGGCATGCGGCTGACGTCGCCGTTATAGATGCGTGCCAGTTCATACTGGGCATTTGGCTCATTCTGCCACGCCGCCTTGCAGAGCCACTCCGTCGCTTTCTGGGTATCAAAGCCGACCCCCATGCAGCAATTGGCCTTGCCAACCTTATATTGGGCGAACGCGTCACCTTGCTCTGCAAGGGTCATATATTCGCCTTCCACATTGGCCTGCACCAGATTGGCGCCACTGGTGATAGCTGCGGCGCCACAAGCGCTCAGGCAACCGCCTGCGGTGAAGAGAACTGCGATAGTGAATGCTTTTTTTGCTGAGGTTTTCATGCTGAGATCCTTTGCTGAAATGCTGCTGTTACGTACGCCCGGATGCGTTGCCATTAGCTGGCGCCGGGACTGCATGTGTGGGGACAAGCCCACGCAGAGCTGCGCGGGCGCTGTAGAAAAACTGACGAGCCAATAGAAAGCGTGGCTTCGCAACGCTGAGGCCTGCCGTCGCAAAAGCCGGGCGGCGAGATTGGTCAGCGAAATAGGCGGCAACCCGCGGGAACCTCTCTGGATTGAGGAATTCCCCAAGGCCCATCCAGTTGAGACGCATAAGACAAACCGTCCAAACTGCGTCACCAACCGACCAGGCATTACCGTTAAAGAAAGGTCTGTTCGACAGTTGGGCTTCAAACGCATGCACCAGGCGATCAATGACTCTGAGATCATCCTCGGTATTGCATTTGATTGCCAAACGGCGGCGACGCTCCATGAGTGTCCCTGCTTTCCGCAGATAGATGTCACGGTGCGCGGCGTTTTTGCTCGCAAGCTTGTTGAGGTCATCAATCCTGCGATCCAGGTCCCACGCCATCGCGTCAAAGCAGAAAGCTGGCATCAGACCAAAATGCAGGGAAACGGAAGGGAACCGGTCATAAACGGCCTGCCATTCGGCACTATCCCCTGCATCCAAAAGCGAAAGCGCTGCCTTAGCACCAGCCAGAACATGGCCATCTGCCACCAAGACGGGCACGCTCATGGAAGCGTTGAGTGATACGAACCAGGGCCGATAGATTTCTTTCACGAAACCCGTATCGACAACGACTGGTGTGTAGTCGACGCCTCTTTCCGCGAATGCCAGCCGCACAATCTGCGACTTCATCGACAGGGGATGGTGATATAGAATGTTCTGGGCCATGTGCCGCTCGCTTTTGTTAATCGATGCAGCGAAGCTATTGCTGGAAAGGAAGTTTTTCGATTACAATTGCACGGACTGTAGCGCTTCATTCATGGAGCACGGTTGGTTCTACACAGGGGGCATTTCGTGAAGCATGAATTGAAGGCACTTTCCTTCTGGCCATACCATCTGCTGATGGCCTGCACCGTTGCCATGGTCATGTCAGGGATTCAGTATTCGCTGATGATCGGGTCCGGCAACGAAGCCTTCATGCCGGTTTTCCAAAACACGGTCGCCACTACCTTCATTGACTGGACCATCTTCGCCACCAGCGTTCATCTTTTCTCGAAGGCGCTTGGAGACAAGGTGAATTTCCTGCCTCGCTACCTTCTGGCATGCGTCGTCGCAGTGCCCGTCATCACAGAACTGCTGCCCATCATCAACTGGTTCTTCGGCACCATGCTGCCCAACCTGAATGTGGGGAGCAACAAAGAAGACATCCTCGCGATCACCCATGATAAATATTTTCGGCGCATGGCTGTGATCATGGTTACCGCCATGCCGATCTGGATGCTTGTTAATTATCAATGGTATTCGCACCAGGAGGCACGAAAGCGGATGCGGGCCGCAGCCACGGCCCCACAACCAGCGCCAATACCGACACAAGAATATGATGCGGCGCCCAGCCCGAGCACAGAAGGTGAAGCTCCCCAGCCAACGGAGCATGGGCCAGCGCCTGCGCCCCGCATCCCCAGCATTGTCGCCCGTCTGTCACCAGAAAAGCATGGCGAACTATGGGCCATCACCTCAGAACAGCATTATCTGCGTATATATACAGAGCATGGTGACGACCTGATCCTGATGCGTTTCTCCGATGCGCTGGAAACGCTTGAAGCCCATGACGGCATCCAGATCCACCGATCACACTGGGTGGCACGCGCCGGAATCGACAAGACGGATAAGGACACCGGCGGCAAACTGTTCATCGTCCTGAAGAACGGAATCAAGTTTCCTGTCAGCCGCCCGAACCAGTCTTTGGTGAAACAATATCTCGGCTTGAAGTAACCGTTCGTTCAACAATCCGTTCATTCGTGATGCACAAATCGCAGCCCGTGCAGCGCCTGGTGCCGCCCGTGTATTGATCAGCGCATTTGGTGCAGTAGAGCTCGCAAACCTTTGCTTTCTAACACATTTTCTCCCTCAGAAATCGCGGCACCGGGATCGGCGCCATAACCAAATGTCCTGACTTGAGGAGAGACAAATGAAAACGACCTTTAAGAAAACAATGATCGCAGGTTCCGTTGCACTGGCGTGCCTGATGGGCGCTACAGCACCAGCCTTTGCTGGCTTCTATAACAGCCCGGATCTCAAGCCCGTTGCCGAAGACCTGGGCCTTGAGCAAGTGAAAGCAAAGGGCCTCGACAAGCTGTACGTCAAAAAGGGCACCGACTTTTCGAAATATTCCGGCCTGGTGTTGCAGGACCTGGAGTTTTCCTACAGCCAGGATTTTCGTGAGCGTCCGGTAAACGACCGTGACGAAGACCGGATGGCGCTTTACTTCCGGCAGGCCATTGAAAAGCGTTTCCGTGAAAATGACCTCATCAACCTGGCCGCCGAAACTGGCGAAAATAACCTGATGCTCAAAGTTACCGTTGTCGGCCTCGCGCTCAACCTTTCGAAAGAAGTTGTCTATTCACCACGCAACAAAACCTTCGCCCGCTCTGCTGGTGCACTGGAAATCGTTGGCGAGCTCCGTGACAGCAGCACTGGCGAACTGCTGGCCGTCTTCAAGGATGAAGAAGACAATGAAACCAGTTTCCCTCGTCAGATCACCAGTGTCCAGGTGTGGAGCGACGTGAAGCAGGTCTTCTATCGCTGGTCCAAGCAGCTCGACAAAAGCCTGACCACAGCCATCACCCGGTAACCCCCTATGCCGGCCCCTCGCCCGGCACGCCAGGAGCGGAACCTCCCCCAAAGACCGCTCCTGGCATCCCTTTATCCGGAGACCAGGAATGCTTAAGCAACTCATCTTGAGCAGCATGATCATGGTGCTCACCATCGCCGTACAGGCATCATTCATCTCCATGGCCATGGTAGCCCTGAAAAGGATGGCGCCCTGGTTCAACAAGCGTCCCCATTTGCCCAGAACGATAATTGCCCTCTCCGGGGTGGCACTCTGGCTCATGGCGGCTCACAGCATCAATGTCTGGCTGTGGGCTGGCACCTTCTTCAGGAACGATGTTTTTTCCACTCTGGAGGAGGCGCTGTATTTCTCGGTCGTGAGCTTCACCACACTGGGCTTCGGCGATGTTCTTTTGCCCCAGGAATGGCGGCTTCTGGCCGGCCTGTGTGCCGCCAATGGCTTGCTGATCTTCGGCCTCAGCACCGCCTTCTTGGTCGAATTTTATTCCCGCCTGATGCGTTTGCAGAAGGGCCTCAATGAGACCCTGCTGGGCAGATGACAAGGCACCCCTAAAGCGGAGTATGGGGATACCAGAGAAGTCCGTTTTCGGCCTATTCCGTTGAAAAACTC